>CAZRKS010000004.1:40717-60640 GCA_964600315.1 uncultured Steroidobacteraceae bacterium
TTCGAGGAAGAGCGGCTGGAGCCGCGCACGATCGTGAAGCTGGTGCGGCGGTTTCAGTTCATCGTGCGGAGCGGGATCGCGCGGTTCGACACGGACAGGCTGTTTTGACATGACGGGCGAACAGGGCCCCTGCCCTGCTTGGCCGGCGCCTGCCGAGGCTGCCTGAAGTACGGATGCGGGGCCTCGGCGCCGGGCGTACACAGGAATTCAGAACTCAAACAGGTGCCCCCGCGGGCTGCACGCCTGCGCCCGCTGGGGGTGGAGGTGTGACATGCGCATCAGGATGATCGCCCGTCTGGTCGGTCTTGCTTTGGTCTCGGCCGGAATGCCCCAGCTCACGCAGGCGGCTGCAGCCTTCGAGGTGTACGGCGCGTGGCACTGCGGCAACGATTACTGCACGTGGTCGACGGTCCGGGACGTGACGGAGTTCGACGCGAAGAATCACTGGTTGATCGATCGCGGGAGCGGAACGCCGTCGGTGAACCTGGTCGTGCTGAGCTTCGTGCATCCCCTGAAGCTGCTGAACAAGACGACGGATGCCGGCACGCTGGACGGTGTGCCCCGTGGCATGACGCCGGAGATCGTCAATTACTTCGAGGCCCGCGGAGTACGGGTGATGCTCTCGATCGGCGGCATCACGTACACCAAGGCCTGGAACGACGCGCTCGCACAGAACGCGACACAACTGGGGCTCAATGCGGCGGCCGTCGCCGAGCGGCTCGGGGTCGGTATCGAAATCGACTACGAAGAGAACCGTTCACCGAACCTGGCGGGGCTGCAGGCGTTCATCGACGCGTACCGCTCGAAGCTTCCCCGTGACCCGAGCGGGGTCAATCACGCGGCGAGGCTCACGATCGACCTCGCCGCGGGAGATCGCTGGCTGATTGCGATTACGCGCAAGGCGACTGCCGACTGGCTCAGCGGCTACTCTCCCGTGCTCGACTACGCGAACGCGATGGTGCCTGCGCGGCAGCCCAGCGTGAAGGACGCGATCGCGAACTGGCAGGAGCACGTGGACGGCAAGCCGCAGTACGCTCCGCCGATCCCGCCGCTCACGCCGGCCCGCTTCACGGGCAGCGTGTACCTGGTGGGAAGCAAGGTGATCCCGGAGTGCAACAACTTCGCCAGCTCGCTTCAGAACACGACCGGCAGCTTCGTCACCAGCGTCGTTTCCAAAGTTCCGGGGACCTCGAACGGCATGCTCGGTTACATGTTCTGGGCGGCCGAGTGCTCGGGCACGCGCAGCGTCTGCACCACCCCACCGAATACCTGCGAGAAGGGGGTCGGCGCGGGGGCGACGCGTTACGAGGTGACGGTCCCGATGCCGCCGCTGACGCGGTATTGAGAGTGCGCTCGCGGGCGCGGGTCGAAGCCGTCCTCGCCGGCTGCGGAAGGCTATCCGTGATGAACGCTACCCGCGAAACTGCTCCGCGTGCTGCTTGCCCGCGTCTCCGATTTCGTCCCACACGGCCTTCGAGCCCACCCAGATGTGGTGAGCCACTTTGAGTGCGTCACCGCCCTCGGTCAGAGTACCTGCCGGTACGAACATTCGCTTGGAATCGTTGTGGCCGGGCACCCGAGACCCGCAGACCCTGCAGAACCAGGTCTGCCAGTCAGAGTCCGGCTTGCTCCACATCGCGATTTGATCTTCGCCTCGAACCCAACGGAACTTCTCGTTCGGGATGACAACCACCGCGATGCCATTGCTCCCTGTCGATCGGCGGCAGATCGAGCAGTGGCATACGAAGACGTCCCGGAGATCGGCATCGACCTCGAACTGAACCGCGCCGCAACTGCACTCTCCCCTGGCCATGGGCCCCTCCTCCGCGTCAATGGAACCGAGCTACATCTCGGCCGGACTGTTTCTATCCCGCCTCCTGACGTGGCGCAACCGCGCGCTGCGACGGGCCGTGCTGGACGCGCCCGCTGGCGCGAACGCAGAATGCGCGCCACAGCACGCAGCAACCGCAGTTCCCGCCCGCAGGAGGCCGGCAACCCATGAACCTCGACGCGCTGGCAAGAGCCCTGCACGTGATCGGCGTCGTCCTTTGGATCGGCGGCGTCGCTTTCGTCACGACCGTGCTGCTGCCGGCGGTGCGCCGCATGGAATCGCCGGAGAAACGCGTGGCGTTCTTCGAGGCGGTCGAGCGCCGTTTCGCCTGGCAGGCCCGCATCACCACACTCGTCACCGGCGCGGCCGGGTTCTACCTCGTGCACGCGTGGGACTTGTGGTCCCGGTTTCGCGATCCGCACTTCTGGTGGATGCACGCGATGGTCCTGGTCTGGGCGCTCTTCACGCTGATGCTGTTCGTGGCCGAACCGCTGGTGCTGCACCGCTGGTTCCTGGAGAGCGCGCGACGACGGCCGGAAGCGACATTCGCGCGCATCGAACGCATGCACCGGGTGCTGCTGGCACTGAGCCTGCTGGCAGTCGCCGCCGCCGTGGCAGGCAGCCACGGCTCGGTGTTCTGAGGGCGCGATCATGATGGCCGGGTCATCTTGCGCGTCGCGGCGCGCATGATTGAGCGAATGTCGTCTCGATCGCTTCGCTGATCGAGTCCCTGAACGGTCGCCGGCCGCTCTCGTCCGCCGGACCGCGGCTCGTCACGACCGCGAGCGTTACGCCGCAGTCGAAATAGTCGTTCAGGATCGCGTTGTCGCCCCAATCCTCGTAGCCGCGCGCGCTCAGCACGCGGCCGAGCCCCGGCCGTCGGATCAGAAATGCGCCATAGGTCGCCTGGCCAAGCCGCATGTCGCCGCGAGGGGCGAACAATGCCTCGCGCGACGCGGGTCGAAGCACGCGCCCGGTGTCGAGCGCATGCTGCCAGGCGACCAGGTCGGCCGCCGTCATCAGGAGTCCCGCCGATCCGAGCATTCCATAGTTCAGCAGGGACGTGTGCAGTCACGATCAACGACAGCAGACCGAGTGCGCCGGCTGTTGTGCTATACGCCCTGCATGCCTGCGCAAGTCTGGCGACAGACCGACAATCCTGGAGCATCGCCAATGAACCTCGACAACCTCGTGTCACTTGCGGAAATCGTCAACGCGCTCGCGGTCACACTCACGCTGGTTGGACTCATCGTCACGATCCGCCAGAACACGCGCGTGCAGAAATCGCTCGCGGTGGATTCGCTGGCCGCGGCGATCGCTGCCATCAACGTCCCGGCCCTCGAGTCGCCGGCCCTCGGTTCCGCCGTCTCGCACGCCACCAGCGACTGGACGGCGGCCACGCGCGACGAGCGCATCGTCACGCACTACTTCCTCTATTCCATCTTCAAGCTGTGGGAGAGCGCCTGGTACCAGCACCGCGCCGGGACCCTCGATGCGGCGCAATGGGAAGGCTGGGAGCGACTGGCGCGCAAGTACTACCACAGCCCCGGCGTACGCACGGTCTGGTGGCCGGCGCGGCGCATGTCCTATTCGGCGGCGTTCCAGTCATTTCTCGCCGCGAGCGAGCCTCCGGACGACATCGCCGGCCTGGAGGACATCTTCGATTACCGACCGAAGTGACGGAACGAGGCGCCCCGCCCGCCGTCGATTACGCCTCGTACTTGAACGACAGCAGCACGCGCGCCCGATACGCGACGACCTTGCCGTCCTCGATCTTCATGTCGAGCTTGCTCACCTCGGCGATGCGCAGATCGCGCAGCGACCCTGCCGCCGCTTCGACCGCCCGTGTCGCGGCGTCTTCCCACGACACGCTGCTGCTGCCGATGATCTCGGTGACTCGATACACGCCCAGATCGGCTTTCTTCTTTGCCATGACCGTCTCCCGCTCGTGACCCGGCACCGGGCCCAGCGCCCGGCGTCCAGGCTCCATGAAGTATACGCCCGCCGGTGCGGAGCGGCGGTTCAGAGCAGCATTTGGTCCATCGGCCCGAAGCCTTCGCGTTCGGGCCACCTGGGGCACAAGGCCTCGACGACGACCATCAGGTCATCCAGCTCTTCGAAGGGATCCCGGCGGCTCGGCGCCGACGGCGGCGCGACGACGTCGCCAACGAGCACCGCCGTGCGCTCACGCGGCGTCTCATGTGGTTCATTTCTCGGCGAGGAACTCATCCAGCATCGTCTCGCGGTCAAAAAGGCGGAAGTACTCCCGCAGCTGGTTCTCGTCGACGGTCGTCCGATTCGCTCGAATGAGAGATCGAATGTCCTCGAGATCCTGGGTCCTGCGGGGATTGTTGACGAACCCCTGGAGCTTGAAAGCGATCAGCCCCTCCACGCCGACTACACGCAGCGCGCCAAAGGGCGTCTCGCGAGGCGTCGCCTGTTCCAGGAGCCGGCGGGCGACAGGACGACTCGCAAACAGGAAGTCGACGCGCTCGTCGTTCCGAAGATAGGTCGCCGCGTCCTGCGAACGGTGCATGCACCGATAGCCGATGGCCGCCAGGCCTCGATCGATGGCGTCAGAACGATCTGCATCCGCCAGGAGGTCCACGTCGCGAGTGGCGCGGATCACGTTGTGTGGAGCCAGTGCCAGGCCGCCAATCAGGGCGCTCCTGGCGTCGATCTGTTCCAGCGCCGCCAGTAACTCCCGCAGTTGCTGGCCGAGCCGCGATGTCGGTGCCATTGCTGAATCCTGCCAGAGCAACGCACCGGTAGCCACCGCTCGGCCGGACCAGCGCCAGGCGCCGATCCGGCTCGCGGGAAATCGGTCACATCCGGTCGTAGACCATTTCGTTGTCGTACGCCTTGCCGTCGGCGCCGGTACCCTTGCTCTTGAGCGTGAGCGTCTTGCCGTCGCTCGACACGGTGCGCTTGGTCTTGCCGATCACCTTGCCGCCGAGTTTCTGCTCGCTTTCGACCGTGTTGCTGTCGACCTGCTTCAGGCTCAGCGTGTCGAAGTTCGGCGTACCGGTGATGGGATAGTCCTTACCGTCGGTCTTGAACGTGGACTGCACGACCACTTCCTTGCCGTCGGCCATCGTGACCTTCCAGGTCATGGAAGTGCCGTCCGCGGTTGCCGCGTAGGTCCGGGTGTCGGCTTTCGGCGCCGGGCCCGGGTGGAACTTCGACTTCGCGAGATTGATCTGCCAGCTGCCGATCACCGGGTCGGCGGCGGATACGACGCCTGCAAAGGCGACCAGCGCGACGAGCAGCACGGACTTGAGCAGGAATTTCATTGGAATTCTCCCCGTCTGGATTGTTGTGATGACAGCGGAACCCTTCGGTCCCGCAGGCACATGGTACTCGCCTTTGTGTGCGGCGGGAGTCGCCCCCCCGCGAGGCTCCGGCGCACTCAGAACCTCCACGACCAGGTCAGTTCGCCGCCGCCCGGCAACGGGTCCACCGCGAGCGCGAGCCGCTCGGAGATCCCATCGCGCAGGAAGGCGTCGCTGAACATCAGGCCGAAGAAATTGCCGATGGCCATGCCGACGAGAGTGTCGGACGGATAGTGCGCGCCCGCCTCCACGCGCGCCCAGGCCGTCGCGAGGGTGAGTGCGTCGGCACCGACGGTATAGGCGGTGCGGGCACCGTCGCTCATCGCGATCGACTGCAGGTTGCGCACCGCCAGCGTGTCCGCGGACCCCGCCACCGCCGCGTGGCCGGACGGGAAGCTGCGCGGGTTGCCGTCCGGCCGCTCGCGCGTCACGACCTGCTTCAATCCCTCGACCGTGAGGCTGGCCGCGCCGATCGCACTCAGTCCGACCAGGCTGCCCCTGAGCTTGGCGCTCCACCATTCCGGTCCGGACGCGCCGCCGGGCGTGGCGAGCACGCTGCCGACGTAGCCCAGGGCCGCGGCCGTCTCGAGGTAGTCGCTCCAGTCCTGCGCCTGCTGCACGCTGCCGAATACGGGGTTGCTGTCGTACGCCCAGTCGGAGACGTCCTCGTCCCAGTGGTCGATCTGCAGCACGGCCGCGCCCGCGAGCGGCGCCCAGACCCACGGATTCTCGGCTGCGTGCACGGCTGCCTCGCCGACGCGGTCCCAGCCCACGGCGAAGGTCGAATGCTCGCCCCAGCGACTGCCGTCGGGCAGCGTTGTGCAACCAGCGAGAAACAGGACGGCAATCGCGGGGACCGCGACGGTTCGCAGGTACGTCAAGCGTGTGTGCTCCTAAAGGGGGTATTCGTATTCGAGAAATCCGCTGCAGCGGGCGACGCGATCGTAGAGCGCGCGCGCCGTCGCGTTGGTCTCGTGCGTCAGCCAGTAGAGCCGCGTGGCACCGCTCGCACGCGCCTCCCGCGCCACGGCCTCGATCAGGGCCCGCGCAACGCCCTGCCCGCGTGCCTCCGCGGCGACGAACAAGTCCTCGAGGTAGCAAGCGCGCGGCGTCCAGAGGCCGGTGTGAAACAGGAAATGCGTGATGCCGACGACCCGGCCGTCGACGCGACCGGCGAGTCCGTGGACCCCGTCCTGGCGCATCAGCCGGCGCCACGTTTCCTCGTAGCTCGAATCGGGCAGGACCATGCCGTAGAACGCCTTGTACCCGCGGGCCAGGACTTCCCACGGCGCGCGGTCGCCGGCGACGAGCGGCTGCACCTCGATGCGCATCAGAACGGGCAGTCCGTGAACGCGTTCAGCGCTTCGGTGAAGAACAGTCGCGCGATCGCCGGATTCTCGAGATCGATCCCGAGGTCGCCGCCGTACACGCCGTTGCTCGCCGGGCGCGGTCGGGGCGGCGATTGCGCATAGGCGACGGCGTCCGCGAGATCCGCGCCGAATCGCTCGACGATGCCGGCTTGCGTCTGGGGTCCCGTCACGCAGAGATGCAGCGCATTCGGGTGCTGCTGCCCATTGAAGCGCCAGCCGCGGGTCTTCATGAAATCGTTGACGTGGTAGATGTCGAAGGCATCGGAGGCGAACGAGAAGCAGAACGTTGGCCGGCCGAGGATGCGGAGCGCGGCCTGCTCGCGCACCCGGTCCTGCAGGGCAAATGCGGTGTCGAAGATGCGCCGTGCCCGCTCGAGGTAGCCTTCTCGCCCCAGGATCATCATCGACGCCCAGGTCGCTGCAATGAGCCCGCCGGAGCGGCTGCCGGCGAGACCGGGAGACGCATACGCCCCGCCCTTCCAGTCCGTGAGCACGTAGTACTGGTACTGCCGCAGCGACTTGTCACGCCACGCGAGCACGGAGGTGCCTTTGAGCCCGTAGCCGTATTTGTGAGTGTCCGCCGAGATCGAGGTCACGCCGGGCAGGCGGAAATCGAAGACCGGGATGTCGGGGTAGCCGAGTGCCTGTCCCCAGGGCAGGATCCACCCGCCGAGGCAGCCGTCCACGTGCAGGCCGACGCCCTTTTCGAGCGCGACCTGCGACAGTTCGGCGATCGGGTCGATCGTGCCATAGGGGTAATTGCCCGCCGAAGCGACGACGAGCGCCGTGTCGGGCGTGATCGAGCGGCGCACGAAATCGACGTCGACCTGCGTCGAGACGGGGTCGGTCGGCGCGACCACGACATCGAGCCCGAAGAGGTGCGCCGCCTTGCGGAAGGCCGGGTGCGCCGTGTCGGGCCAGATCATCTGCGGTCGCTGCACGCCGCGCTCGATGCGTGCCCGCTCTCGATATCCGAGCACCGCGTTCAGGATGCTCTCGGTACCGCCGAAGCCGAGCACGCCGCAGGCGGTCTGACGCGGGTCGACCTGCTGCACCGCTTCGCCGTGCAGCAGGTCGAGCGTCATGGCGATGATCTCGCTCTCGAGCCGGTTCATGCTCGGGCAGAGGTCGCGCTGCAGCGCATTCACGTGGCTGAAACTCGCGAAGGCTTCGTTCAGCACGGCGTAATGCTCGTGGTCGCCGCAGTACATCGTGCCCGAGCACTGCCCGCCCTCCCACGCGCGGTCCTCGCGCTCGCCCATCGAGCGGAGCTGGTCGAGGACCGCCTGCGCGGGGAGTCCGTGCGCCGGCAGGCGCCGCGTGACGCCGAATTCCTCGGCGTACGGGTACAGGGCTCGCATCACCTTCTCGACGTCCATTGCGCTCTCCGGCCAGGCGGTCAGGACCGCGGGTGAGGCTGAGTGAGGATCTGCAGCGCCTCCGCGTGCAGCGAGGCATTGGCCGCCGCGATCACGGTGCCGCCGTTCATCGGCGGCCTCCCGGTGAGGTCGGTCACCAGGCCGCCCGCCCCCTCGATGATCGGGATCAGGGGCACGATGTCGTACGGCATCAGCGAGCTGTCGACCATGAGATCGATGCAGCCGCTCGCCACCAGCGCGTAGCCGTAGCAGTCGCCGCCCCAGCGCTGCAGGCGGCAGCGCGCGGCGAGCCTCTGGTAGACCGTACGCAGCGCCGGGTCCGTGAAGGTGCGCAGATCCGTGCTGTAGCTGATCGCGTCGTCGAGCGTCGCCGACGCGCGCGTGTGCAGCACCGTCTCGACGCCGTCACGGTAGAAGCGCGTGCCCGCCTCCGGGTCGGCGAACCACGTCTCGCCCGTGTACGGCTGATGCATGATGCCGACGACGGCGCGGCCGTCCACCACGAGCCCGAGCAGGATCCCCCACGTCGGCATGCCGCTGATGAAGCTGCGCGTGCCGTCGATCGGGTCGATGATCCAGTAGGTCGTGCCGGCGCCGCTCACGCCGTGTTCCTCGCCGATGATGCGGTGGTTCGGGTAGCTGCGGGCCAGCCGGTGGCGGATGAAGGCCTCGACCCGGCGGTCCGCCTCCGTCACCGGGTCGAATGCGCCGGCACGGCGCTTGTTCTCGACCGACGCGCCGCTGCGGAAATGCTGCAGTGCGAGCGGGCCGGCCTCCAGCACGGCCGCGAGGCCGGTTTCGAGGCAGACGCGAATTTCCGATGGCTTCACGAGGTTGGCTCCGTGCGATTCAGGGCCCGGAAGACGGGACGCGTCTTGTGAAATGCCTGCGCGAACGTCTCGGCGAGTCGATCGTACACGACCACGTTCGCACGATTCGGCTCGTAGATCCTGCGCGTCGGGGTCCGCGCCGGGAAGTCGTGAAAGCCGAGCAGGCCGAGGCGCTGGAACGCGAGCAGCGCCGCTCCGCGGCAGGTCGTGTACTGCGGTTGCTCGAGCGCATGAACCGGCGTCCCGAGCACGTCGGCCAGGATCTGCGACCAGCTCTCGGACTGCGCACCGCCGCCGTAGAAAGCGAAGTGCGTGAACCGCCGCTTCGAAAAGCGCTCCACAGGTCCCCTGAGCCAGCGCAGGTTGAGCGCGACGCCCTCCAGCACGGCGCGCGCCAGCTGCGCGCGGGTCGTGTCGAGGCCCAGGTTCAGGAAGCCGCCGCGCATCCGGGAGTCGGCGGCCGGCGCCAGCGAGCCGCCCATCCACGGCAGGAACAGCACTCCGCCGCTGCCCGGAGGCGTCGTCGCGATCGCCTGCTCCAGAAACGCATGGCGCGCCGCGTCCGGGCGCTCGCCGTCACCTTGCTCCGCGCGGACGAGATCCTTCAGGACGTGCTCGAGCGCGCTGCCGCCCGCACCGTTCTCCGCCATCACGAACCAGGTATCCGGCGCCGGGCTCGGCATGCTGAGGATGGCGTGGCGCACGTCGGTGCGCTTGAACGGCACGTGCGTGATCATCACGCTCGTGCTGCCGATCGAGATCGACGCGTGCGGCCCCGTGAACGCGCCGCTGCCCATGCCCCCCGCCTGCGTGTCGTTCAAGCCGGTCACGACCACGGCGTCCGGCGGCAATCCAAATTCGCCCGCGACGTCCGGCAGCACGGGCCCGAGGATGGCATCGAGCGGCACGAGGTCCGGCAGTTTCTCGCGATCGATGAGCGAGTGACGCAGCAGGCGCGGGTCGTAGTCCGTCACGTCGAGGCGCCGGTTGTCGGTGGCGAGGAACATGAACGCCGTCGCCTGGTTCGCCACCGCGCGGCCGCTGAAACGCAGCGTGAGGTAGTCCATCGGCTCGAGGAATTTCGCCGTTCGCTCGTAGAGTGCCGGGCGGGCGTACTTGAACCACCGCAGGTGCGTGAGCGAAAGGCCGCCGTCGACGGGTGGCAGGCCGTGAATCCGCAGCCACGTCAGCATCCGCCAGGGTGCGTCCGCGAGCCGCGGGAAAGCGGGCTGCCGGCGCAACCTCGCAGTCGCACCGCGGTGGTCGAGCCACAGCACCATGGGCGCAATCGCCCGTCCGTCCCGGTCGACCGGCACGACTGACGAGTACTGGCTGGTGCAGATCACGGCGCGCACGGCCGCCGCGCGCCGCGAATCGCGCAGCGCCTGTCCGCACGCCTCACGCACAGCGGCCCACACGGCCTCCGGATCCTGCTCGACGCCGCCGTCGGCGAGATGGTGTGTTGGGACCGTAGAACGACCCATCGCGACGACCGAGCCGTCGAGCGCAACGACGGCCGCCTTCGGGCCGCTGGTCCCGAGGTCGACGGCGAGGACGTGCGGCTCGACGGCGCTCACCACACCTTGCAGCGTCGGCTCTCCGGCTTGTACAGAGCGTCGCCGGCCTTGCAGGAGAAGGCCCGCGCGAACTCCGGCATGTTCTCGACCACGCCGTTGATGCGGTATTTCGCCGGCGAATGCGGGTCCGTGATCGCGCGCACCCGCATGTCCTCGGGTCGCTCGTTGGCGCAGGCCCACTGCGCGAAGCCCACGAAGAAGCGCTGCTCCGGGCTGAGACCGTCCCGGTCCCCGAGCGATTGTCCCCGGGTCTGCTCCTGCCAGGCGAGCCACGCGATGATCAGGCCGCCGAGGTCCGCGATGTCCTCGCCCGAAGTGAGCTTGCCGTTGATGTGCACGTCGTCGACGACCACGTAGCCGGAGTACTGGTCGCGCACGCACTGGGCCCGCTGTTCGAACCGCTTGGCGTCCTCCGCCGTCCACCAGTCCTTCAGGTTGCCGTCGCCGTCGAAATTGCGTCCCTCGTCGTCGAAGCCGTGCGTGAGTTCGTGGCCGATCGTGCCGCCGGTGTTGCCGTAGTTCGGCGCATCATCGAGCTTGCGGTCGTAGAGCGGCGGCATGAGCACGCCGGCCGGGAAGTTCATGTCGTTCATCGACGGGTTGTAGTAGGCGTTCACGGTGGCGGGCGTCATGAACCACTCGTCGCGGTCGAGCGGGCGGCCGATCTTCGCGAGCGAGCGCCGTGTCTCGAAGAGCGTTGCGCGCTCGACGTTGCCGTAGTAGTCGTCGCGATCCACGCGGATCGACGAGTAGTCGCGCCAGCGGTCGGGATAGCCGATCTTGTTGCGCATCTTCGCGAGCTTGTCGAGCGCCTGCTGCTTCGTCTCGGGGGACATCCAGTCGAGCTGCTCGATGCGCACCCGCATGGCGTCCTGGATCTGCCGCGCCATCTGCAGCACGCTCTCGCGCGCCTCGGGCGGGAAATTGCGCTCGACGAACTCGCGCCCGAGCGCCTCGCCGAGGTACTGGTCGACCTGGCCGACGCAGCTCTTCCAGCGCGGCGGTTGCTGGGGCACGCCCCGCAGGTATTGCCGGTAGAAGGCGAAATCGGCGTCGACGAAGGCCTGCGGCAGCTCGGCGGCCCGCGTGTTGACGAGACCCCAGCGCAGGTAGGTCTTCAGGTCAGGCAGGGACTCGTGCTCGATGGCGGCCTGCACGGCACGCAGCTGCCCGGGGTCGGCGACGTTCACCCAGGGTCGCGTGGACAGGCCGAGCGCCTCGACGTAGGCGCGCCAGTCGATGGCCGGAGCGAGCACCGGCAGTTCCGCTGCGGTGATGCGGTGATAGACGTTGTACGGGTCCCGGCGTTCGACGCGCGTGAGCGATGCGCGCGCGAGTCCGGTCTCGATCCGCAGGACGGTCGCAGCTGCCGCCGCTGCGGCCGCCGGCGAGTCGCCGAGCAGCTCGAGCATCGTGGCCACGTGCTTGACGTAGCGTTCCCGCGTCTCCTGCGACTTGGCGTCGGTCTTGACGTAGTAATCGCGATCCGGGAGCCCGAGCCCGCCCGGGTAGAGGGCGCCGATGATGCGCGTCGACTCGCGCGCGTCCTGTTCGGCGCCGACGCCGAAGAAGAACACATCGCTGCCGGCGCGTGCCTGCAGCGCGCCGAGCAGCGCGCCGAGTTCGCGCTTGTCGGCAATGGCGTCGATCCGCGCAAAGTCATCCGCCGCAGGCGCGAGACCCGCCTTCTGCACGGCCGCGACGTCCATGCAGGACGCGAAGAAATCGCCGATCAGCGTCTGCGTCGGCGTGCGCTCCGCGCCCGGCTTCGCGTCCTCTTGCAGCAGGCCCCACAGATAGCGCTGATTGTCCACGTAGGCCTTGCGGTACACGTCCCATTTCGCCTGGTCGGGCGGGATGGGGTTGTTGCGTTGCCAGCCGCCGCAGGAGTAGCGATAAAGGTCGTCGCAGGGATTCGCGCTGCGGTCCATGGCCGCCACGTCGAGGCTCGGCGTGTAAGGCAGCGACGCGGCCGGCGCATCGCGTTCCTCCGCGCCGCCGCGCGCGACAGCGCACAACAGTCCCAGGGCGAGCACGCTCGAACGAACCAGATGGGTCACGGCTTCAGTCCTCGTGGGCGCGGCACGCCTGGCAGCCTGCGCCCGTGCGGGCCCGGACCCATGCTTCGAGTTCAGGCCGGCTGTAGGCATGGCTGCGCGCGCGGCGCAGAATTTCCGCGATCGCCTGCTCGGCGTCCTGGCGGCCGCTCGCAGGTATCGAGCGCAGCATGTAGGCGCGCAGCCGGTCGGCGAGCGCGGGGTCGGCCGAGCCGCGCGCGAGTTGCGCGACGTAGCTCCATCGCGACGAAGCCTCGACCATGGCGAGCACCTGCTGCTCGTGCGCGACTGCGAAATCGAAAGCCAGCGCCGGGTGACGGTCGCCCACGCGCGTGATGATCGAGGGCGCCGACGTCGCCGGCGGCTCGCCGCTCAGCGCCAACTCGAGCGCGCGCCCGGCGAGCGCCGGGTCGAGCGGTGCGCCGAGCCGCACGTACAGGCGCTGCTTCTCGTCAGGTTGCGTCTCCTGTCGTGCGCGATCGAGCATCGATTCCCAGGTCGGCGCGTCGGCGTGCCGGGCCGCCACATCGAGCGTCGACGCGCGGATGGCGGGAGGCAACGCTCCGGGATCCGTCGCGGAGCGCATCAGGCGCTCGCGCGCCTGAGTGACCACCTCCGGGTCGTCCAGCGCGCCGAGCGCCGCAATGAGCGACTCGCGCAACAGCGCCGTGCTGTCCCCCTGCCCCGCCCGCGGCACCCAGCCGATGTCCTCGAATCGAGGCCTGAGCTGCGCGCGCGCGAGTCTGCGCCAGTTGGCCTGCTCCGGTGATTCGTCGAAGACCTGATCGATTTCCACGAAATTCGTGGCGACCTGAGACCAGACGACCGGATCGCTGTCGGCGGGCACCTTCCCGGCGAAGTCCAGGTAGGTTGATGCGGGGAGCCGGGCCGCGTTGCCGAGCGACCACGCGTCACTCAGGATACCGAGCCGGTCGATCTCCGCCACCCGGTCGAAATTTCGTCGCAGGCTCTCGAGCGCGGCCGGCTCATACAGCGTCCGGAAGTAGCCGGCCTGCCCGGCATTCACGACGACCGGGCCACAGCCGCGCAACCGCACGGTCTGCGGCGTTCCGGGAGCGAGGAGCACGCGAGCCTCCGCGCCGCCCTCGAGCACGCGCAGCCGCACCGGGATGTGCCAGCCCGCCGGGTTCTGAGTCTGACCATCCGTCTCGAACCGGGACTGCGCGAGCGGCACCGTCGTCGTGCCGTCGACACAGGACGTCGCGCCGACCATCACCAGCGGCACGCCTGGCTGCCGCGTGAAGTCGTGAGCGATTTCGGCGATCGGCTGTCCGGTCGCGGCGGCGATCTCGCGCCACAGGTCGTCCGTGACCGTGTTGGCGTAGGCGTGGGCCTTCATGTAGCGGCGGATGCCGTCACGGAATCCGGCTTCCCCCACCGCATCCTCGATCATGCGGATGACTGCTTCGCCCTTGGAATACGCGATGGCGTCGAACGCCTGGCTCGCGGCTTCGGCCGAATCGACCGGCTGGACGATGGCGTGGGTCGCGGAGCCCGCGTCGAGCCGCATGGCCAATTCCCGCGAGCTCGCGACCATCTGCAGCCACGGCTTCCAGTCTGGATGCAGCGCGCTCGCGATCCGGCGCGCCATCCAGGACGCGAAGCCTTCGTTCAGCCAGAGGTCGTCCCACCATTGCATGGTGACGAGATCTCCGAACCACTGATGCGCCACCTCGTGCGCAATCGTGTCGAAGACGCCCTGCCGGTCGGACTGGCCGGCGCGGTCGGGGTCGATGAGGATGGCGCGCTCGAAGTACATGATCGCGCCCCAGTTCTCCATCGCGCCGAAGAAGGAGCTCTGGCCGGGAGCGGCGATCATGTCGAGCTTCGGCAGCGGATAGGGCGTGCCGAAATAGTCGTTGAACCAGGGCAGGACCTGCGCGGAGGCGTCGAGCGCGTACGCGGCGAGCGGACCTGCTCCGCGCCGCACCACCACGCCCGTATCCACGCCCGCGACCATGCGCGAGACACGTTCGAGCTTGCCCACCGTCAGGTGCAGCAGGTACGACGACATCTTCGGCGTGGGCTGGAAGCGTATGGTCTGCCGCTTCCCTTCGACGCGGCTCGAGGCCACCGGCATGTTCGAGTACGCGGACTGGTCCTTCGGAATCACGACCTCGAGTTCGAACACGGCCTTGGCGGCAGGCTCGTCCCACATCGGCGCCACGCGGCGCCCGTCCATGGGTTCGAGCTGCATGGTGAGCATGCGTTCGGAACCGCTGGCGGTGGCGTAGTCGAGCGCAAAGAGGCCGGCGGCACTGGTCACGATCTGCCCGGAAAACGCCAGCTGCAGGCGATGGGGGCCGGGGGCGACGGGTTTCGCGAACGACAGCGTGGCTGTCTGTGCGGCCGCGTCGGTCGCGACCTCGGCCGGCAGTGAATCATCGAGCCGCGCGTCGTGGATCGCGAGATCGAGGGCATTCAGCACGATACGGCTCGTCTCGCGCCGCACCAGCACGTCGATGGTCTCCCGCCCCACGAAAGTGAGCGCAGCGGCATCCGGTTCGAGGTGCAGTTCGTAACGGACGGGACTCACGCTGGCCGGCAGCCGCGCCGGCAGCGTCGGCTCGAGATCCTCCGTCCCGCCGGTCGTCATCCACGCCAGCAGGGCGGGCGCGAACCAGCCGGCCACCTGTCGGGCCGCGGCTCGCGGCCGACTGCAATCAGGACGCGAGCAGCACATCGGCGAACCGACCGGCCGCATCGGGTGCAAGCACGAAATAGAGCGATGGTTCGGTGAGTTCGAGTTCGAGCACGACCGGCTCCCTCTGTTCGTTACGGATCAGGTCAACCCGCGCGTAGAGCGGGCTCGCCTCGGCAATGGCAGCGAACGCCGCTGCGGCCACGCGCCGCTCGTCGTCCGCCGGCTCGCGGGCCTCGATCTGCTCGCGTGCGAAGAGGCCGGAGACCAGTTCGTCGCCCCGTCGCAGCAGCGGCCCCTTGCGGAAGGCGTGGCTGTAGCGCCCGCCGAGGTACACGACGGCCGTCTCGCCGAGCTCATCGACGCGCGGCAGATAGGGCTGCAGCATCGTGCTGCGCCCGGCCGCGAGCAGGCGCGCGAGGTGGGTGACCGCCGCGTCGCGGTCGGCTCTCGCGTAGCGCGCCGCGTCCCGCGACCCGGCGCCGATCGCCGGCTTCACGACGAATTCCTCGACCCCCTCACACGCGCCGACCGTGAGCGCGCCTGCACCGCCGGCCAGGAAGCGGTCCACTTCCGACTCGGGCCGCGCGCCGGGCGCGACGAACAGCGTCGGCACGACAGGCACTCCGGCGTGCGCAAGTTCGACGAGGTAATGCTTGTCGGTGTTCCAGCGCACGACGGCGGGCGGATTGCAGAGCCGGGTCTGCCCTGCGCAGCGCTCGGCCCACTCCAGGAATTCGTCGATGCGTTCGACGTAGTCCCAGGTGGAGCGCAGCACCGCGCGATCGAAACGTCCCCAGTCGACCGAGGGGTCGTCCCAGCAGGGCGTCTCGACCTGCGCCCCCAGCGCCTGCAGCGCGAGCACGAGGGGCGGCATGTCCTCGTCCAGGGCCAGCGCCTCGCGGGCGGTGACCAGTGCAATGCGCGGACTCATGGCGCGCAACTCTAGCGGGCGCCGTTGCGGTCGGCTACGGGGCGCGGGCCGACCCGCACCGACTTCACATGCCGAACCGGCCGAACAGTCGGCCGTAACCGGACGGTGCCAGCCGCGTCGCGAGGTCGACGATCCGCGCGTACTTGCCCGTGAGGATGCGATTTCGCCCGCGCGCGACGCCGGCCAGGATGTCGGCCACACAGTCCTCCGGCGGCGTCACCAGCAGGTCGTCGACCCCCGCGAGCATGCGCTGCTCGTATTGGCCGGCGTTGCGCCCCACCCGCCCCGCCTTGCCGATGGCCGTGCGGATGCCGCCCGGGTGCACCGACACGGCCCTGACCCCGGTACCTTCCAGTTCGCGCCAGAGCGACTCGGTGAGGCCGCGAACGCCGAATTTCGACACGTTGTAGGCCGACTGCGTCGGTATCCCGGCCAGTCCGAACATGCTCGACAGGTTGACGATGCAGCCCGAGCGCCGCTCGAGCATTCCGGGCAGGAAGGCCTTGGTACCGTAGATCACGCCCCAGAGGTTGATCCCGAGCAGCCATTCGATCTCCTCGATCGTGCTGTGCTCGACCGTCGCGATCAGGGTGACGCCGGCATTGTTGAACAGGAAATCGCAGCCGCCGAAATCGCGGTGCACGTCGTCCGCGTGGCGGAACACGTCCTCGCGACGCGACACGTCGACGCGGTAGGTCCGCACGTCGCCCGTCCCGCAGAGCGCCCGGGTGGCGTCGAGCCCGCCCTCGTCCACGTCGGAAAGCGCGAGCCGGGCGCCTTGCGCAGCGAGTTGCCGGGCCAACTCGCGACCAATGCCCGACGCCGCGCCCGTGATCACGGCCACCTGCCCGTGGTAAACACTCATTTGCTCTCCTCGTCAGCCGGCTGCTTGTATTTCCAAACCCGCGGCGTATATTCCCTTTCTACCTGCATGATTTAACAGAATTTTTGCAGGGCGGTCGGCGGGGATTCCACTTTAATAAAAACTCTCAAACTCATGAATAACAACAATATTCGTGAATGAGGTGGAAGGGCGACGCACGATGGAAAATCGGGATCACTTTCGGCAGGCGATGCGGATCCTCGTCGGGCCCGGTCCGGCCAAGCAGCGCCTGTGCGAGGCCTACCTGAAGCACCTGCAACGCGTCGAGGTGCATGACCTGCCGCGCGACCTGCAGCCCGCCTTCTCGGGTCTGAAGAGCGCGTTGCACAACGCCCAGGCCGCCGGCGGCCTCGGCGTGGTCGAGGTCGCGGTGCGCAAGATGTCCGAGCACGAGGCCGGCCAGTTCGCCGCCGGCGTGCTCGAGATGTTCGCGGTGCTGGTCGCCTCCGAGGGACGGGAGCCGTCCACGGCGCCGCCCCGGCCGCTGCGCATCGTCGCCGACGACGACCTGCCGGCGTTCCTCAATCGAGCTTGAACTCGATCACGTCGTAGCGCGTCGTCTCCTCGTGACGCGCCTGCCGCTTGATGGCATCGACCAGCTGCCGAAGGTCCCAGGGCACGACTTCGTCGCCCAGTTCGAGGACGGCGGGCGCAATGGTGTCGTGGGAGCCGAAGGGCTCGACCACGACGATCGGCTTGTCGAACGCCTTGGCGCAGTGCAGTTCGAACTCGATCCAGTCGACGTGACGCCGATAATGCGACGCCGGCACCACCACGACCTCGGCGTCCGAGATCTGCTTGCGCAGGCTCTCGCGCAGGACCTCGCGGTCGCCCGCCGGGCGCTCGCCGGGCGTGCTCGTGTTGCGGTAGAAGAAGTTGTCCGCACTCTCGAGGTACTCGAAGACGCGGTGGTAGTCGTCGTCCTCGACCCAGACGTGGGTGACGAACAGCCGGATCGGGTTCTTCTGCGTCACGCTGCTCATGGAACCTCCACCCCGGGGCACGGGTCAACGTTCCCGCCCATAGTCTAGCCTACGCCGTTCGGTTCCGGATCACCGCCCCGGCCTATAGAATTGCGAACGCATGCGCCTGCTCCTCTACAACATCCGCTACGCTACCGGCACCGGCGCAGCATTCCACCTCCCCGTCCCGGGCGCCGGCTACCTGCGCAGCAACCCGCGCGTGCTCGAGGGCATCACCCGGTTCATCAAGGGGACGGACCCCGACATCGTCGGCCTCGTCGAGGTGGACACGGGGTCGATCCGCGCCGGTCGCGTCAACCAGGCCGAAGTGATCGCGGAGTCGCTCGGGCACTACTCGACCTACCAGTGCAAGTACGGCGCGAGCTCGCTCAACAGCTACGTGCCCATCGTCAACAAGCAGGCGAACGCCTTCCTCGCCGCTCCCCGGGTCGAGGGCGAGCGCTTCCACTACTTCGACACCGGGATCAAGCGCCTGATCATCGAGCTCGAGCTCGACGACCTCTGCGTGTTCCTGGTGCACCTGTCGCTCAAGTTCCGGCACCGGCAGTCGCAGCTCCGGCATCTCTTCGAACTCGTGAAGCAGTCGACGAAGCCTGTCATCGTGGCCGGTGACTTCAACACGTTCTGGGGCGAGCACGAGATGGCGCTGTTCATGGAGGCGTCGGGCCTCAGGAGCGCCAACCGCGAGCGCCTGCCCTCCTACCCGGCGCGCAAGCCGCGCATGGAACTCGACTTCATCCTGCACACCCGCGGCATCACCGTCGATTCCTTCGCGGTGCCCGACGTCACCTTCTCCGACCACCGGCCGCTGGTTTGCGATTTTCGCGTGACCGGCGGCGAGCAACGCGCCGCGGCGTGAGACAATGTACGGATGACCGAGCCACCGACCGTCAACCTGAGCCTGCTGCGCGGTTTCTCGCCGCTCGACGGCCTGAAGAACGAGAACCTGCGCGCACTCGCCCGCAAGACCACGCTGCGCGAGCTCGGGCAGGGTCGCCTGCTCTTCAAGGAAGGCGACACCGACAAGCGCACGTTCTACCTGGTCTCCGGGATCGTCGAGCTGCTGAGTGGCGGCCGCATCGTCGGCACCGTCTCCGCCCGCACGGCGGACGCCAAGCATCCGCTGGCCCCGGTGCTGCCGCGGCGCTGCCTGGCACGCGTGGCGTCCGAGCGCGTCGAATACCTGTCGATCGACAGCGACCTGCTCGACGTGCTCCTCACCTGGGACCAGACCGGGACCTACGAGGTGGGCGAACTGCAGACCGGCGGCGCGGCCGGCGGCGACTGGATGACCGTGCTGCTGCAAGGCCGCGCATTCCACAAGATTCCGCCGGCCAACCTGCAGGCGGTGTTCATCCGCATGCAGCGCGTCGACTGCGCCGCCGGCGACACGATCATCCGTCAGGGCGACGAGGGCGACTACTTCTACGCCATCGTGAGCGGCCGTTGCGTCGTGACCCGCGAGACGCCGCTCAACCGCGAAGGCATCAAGCTCGCGGAACTCGGCATGGGCGACACCTTCGGCGAGGAATCGCTGATCTCCGGCGCGAAGCGCAACGCGACCGTCACCATGCTCACGGACGGCGTGCTGATGCGGCTCGGCAAGGACGACTTCAACTCGCTGCTGAACGAACCCATGCTGCACTGGGTTGAGTACGGCGAGGCGAAGCGCATCGTCGCGGGTGGCGGGCGCTGGCTCGACGTGCGGCTGCCGAGCGAGCACGAGCACTGTCACTTCGACGAGTCGCTCAACGTGCCGCTCTACTTCGTGCGGCTCAAGCTCAAGTCGCTGGACCCCGGCGTTCCGTACGTCGTCTGCTGCGACAACGGCCGGCGCAGTTCCGCCGCAGCGTACCTGCTCGGCGAGCGCGGCTTCGATACCTACGTGCTGAAGGGCGGGATCGCCGCCACGGACCTCGCCGAGGCATTGAACTCGACGCACCGCAACGCCTGAGAGCGGCGTCGCGGCCGCCACGGCCCGCTACATCGTGTGGGTGGCCTTGTCGCCGCCGAGCGCGCCCGCGAGATACGACTCGATCTTGCGCTGCGTGTTGCCGCGGTCCTGCTCGCTGAACTGCACGCCGA
>CAZRKS010000005.1:0-59497 GCA_964600315.1 uncultured Steroidobacteraceae bacterium
GACCTACAACCACATGTCGGCCGGCTGGTCCTGGGCGTTCGACACGCCGTTCGACTGGTTCAAGCAGAATGCGTCGCGACTCGGCGGCGTGAACCAGAACATGGTCGTGTCGTGGCCGGCCCGCATCAAGGACAAGGGTGGCCTGCGCGAGCAGTTCGTCCACGTCATCGACGTGGTTCCGACCATCCTCGAGGCCGCCGGCATCAGCGCGCCCGAGATGGTGGACGGCATCCTGCAGGCGCCCATCGAGGGCACGAGCTTCGCCTACACCTTCGATGCCGCGAGCGCCAAGGCGCCGTCGCGTCACAAGATGCAGTACTTCGAGATGATGGGCCAGTGGGCGCTCTACGACGACGGCTGGCTGCTCAGCACGCAGGTGAATCGCGCACCCTGGCAGGCCTTCGGCCCCGCGAACACCGATCCGCTCAACAACCAGGTGCTCCAGCTCTACGATCTCCGCAAGGACTTCAACCAGTCCGAGGACATCGCGAAGAAGCACCCGGACAAGGTGGCCGAGCTGCGGCAGAAGTTCGTCGAGGAGGCTCGCAAGTACCAGGTCTTCCCGTTGGACGCCTCGGTGGCGGCGCGCATCGTCGCCCCGCGGCCGAACATCACGGCGGGCCGCACCGAATTCGTCTACACGCGCCCGATGACCGGGCTGCCGCAGGGCGATTCACCGATGATCCTGAACGCGTCCTACACGATCACGGCCGACATCGACGTGCCGCAGGGTGGTGCCGAAGGCATGATCCTGACCTCGGGCGGGCGCTTCGGCGGCTACGGCTTCTACCTGCTCGCGGGCAAGCCGGTGTTCCTCTGGAACCTGGTCGACCTCGAGCGTCTCAAGTGGGCAGGTTCCGACGCGCTGTCGCCGGGCCGGCACACCGTGGCGTTCGACTTCAAGTACGAGGGGCTCGGCGCCGGCACGCTCGCGCTGAACGATTTCAGCGGCGTGGGACGGCCCGGCACCGGCACGCTGTCGGTCGACGGCAAGGCGGTCGCGACGCAGCGCATGGAGCGCACGCTGCCCATGATCCTGCAGTGGGACGAAGCCTTCGACGTCGGCTCCGACACGCTCACGGGCGTGAATGACGCCGACTACCGTCCGCCGTTCGCGCTGACCGCCAAGTTGAACAAGCTGACGATCAAGGTCGACCGGCCACAGCTCACGCCGGCCGACATCGAGAAGATCAAGGCGGCGACGGCGGCGGCGGCCAGCGCCCGGGAGTAATCCCGGGCCGCGCCCGGCGGCCTGCGGCAGCGACACGGGCCGGGGGCAACGAATGAAGGCGGTGACCTGCAGGAACGCCACCCTGCGCGTCGTCGAACGGGCCGATCCCGTGCCGCAGAAGGGCCAGGTGCTGCTGCGCGTCCTGCGCTGCGGCATCTGCGGCTCGGATCTGCACGCGCGTCACCACTGCGACCACTGGGCCGACCTCGTGGCGCGCACCGGCTTCGCCGGCTTCATGCGTTCCGACCAGGACGTCGTGTTCGGGCACGAATTCTGCGGCGAGGTGCTCGACCACGGCCCCGGCACGAGCCGGTCGATCCGTGCCGGCACGCGTGTCTGCGCCCTCCCCGTGCTGCGTCACGGCGAGTCCGTCGACCTCATCGGCCTCACGGCCCGCAGCCCGGGCGCCTACGCGGAGCGCGTCGTCGTCGAGGAATCGATGATGGTGCCGGTGCCGAACGGTCTCACGGCCGACCTCGCCGCGCTCACCGAGCCGATGGCCGTCGCCTGGCACGCCGTGCGCCGCGGCGAGGTGAAGAAGAAGGACGTCGCCATCGTGATCGGCTGCGGACCCGTCGGACTCGGCGTGATCTGCGCACTGAAGGCGCTCGGCGTCGCGACCATCGTCGCGAGCGACTTCTCCGCCGGGCGCCGGGCGCTCGCGCAGAAGTGCGGCGCGAGCGTGGTCATCGATCCCGCCGCGGATTCCCCGTTCGCGAGCTGGAAGGACTACGGCTTTCTCGGCGAGATGAGCGGCGCCCTGTCGCTGGTCATGGAAACGCGCGAGAAGCTCGGGCGGCTGCCGCTGCCCTGGTGGCACAGCTGGCGGCTCATCGAGAAGCTCGGCATCGCACCGAAACGTCCGGTCGTCTTCGAGTGCGTCGGCGCCCCAGGCGTGCTGCAGCACATCGTCGACGGCGCGCCGCTGCTGTCACGCGTGGTGGTGGTCGGAGTCTGCATGAAGACCGACCAGATCGAACCTGCGGTCGCGATCAACAAGGAGATCGACCTGCGCTTCGTGCTCGGCTACACGCCGCTCGAGTACCGCGACACGCTGTACGCCATCGCGGAGGGCCGCCTCGACTGCGCGCCGCTCATCACCGGCACGGTCGGGCTCGCCGGGGTCGACGCGGCCTTCACCGCGCTCGGCAACCCGGAGCAGCACGCCAAGATTCTCATCGATCCGGCGCTCGACATTCCGGCCGAGGTCCCCGGCATCGTTCGCTGAACCGTGCGCGTCCCGGTCAACGGCGTCGAGCTTAACGTCGTCATCGAAGGCGAGGGCCCCGACGTGCTGCTCGTCCACGGCTTCCCGGACGATCACGAGGTCTGGCCGACCGCCACGTCGACCGGCTCGTGGCAGACCTCGTCGGCGTCCTCGACGCGCTCGGCGTCGACAAGGTCCGCGTCGTGGGACACGACTGGGGCGCGGTTGCCGCGGCCGGGCCGACTCACGGCGGGGTTCAACTACTACCGGGCCAAGGTCGCGATGCTGCTTGCCGGGCACGGCGCGCCCGTCAAGGTCCCGGTCGTCGGTGTGTGGAGCGGCGGCCCGAATCACTGGCTGCAGCTCGACGACCCCGGGACCGTCAATCGTCTGCTGCTCGAACATCTCCATTGAACCGGAGGGATCGGGCCCGAAAAATTGGCCGGATCGTCGTCGCCGTCGGGCCCGCCTGCGCGACCCTGGTCGACGGGTGGCGCGCCTCGAGCACGCGCCGCCTCTAGACGCCGAGCAAGCCGAGCACGCGCGCCCGGTCCACGGCGTGCCGGCGGCTCGCGGCATTCAGCTTGAAGAACAGATTCTTCAGGTGCCACTTTACGGTCTGCTCGCCGATGTCGAGCGCACGCGCGATTTCCTTGTTCGCCATGCCTGATGAGAGCAGCGAGAGGACATGCGCTTCTTTGGGCGTCAGCAGGCCGCTCACCGGCGGCGACGGGCGCTCCGCATCGCCGGCCCGTCGCGAGTCCCCTGCCGCCGCAGGCGCGCCAGCCTGCGCCGTCGATGGGGCCCGCGGCTCGAGCAGCGACGCGATGCCAGGGTGCGTCTCTTCGATGTACCGCCGCATCCCGCGCAGGGCGGCGAGGCTCATGACCTCCTCCAGACGGTCCCGCGCGCCGGCTTCGCCGCACTGGAACCCGGCCAGCGCGCGCAGAGCGCCGTGGGACAGTACGTCGGGATTGAATCGCAGGCAGGCCGGCACGCCTTCGAGCGTTCCCAGCGCCCGTCGGGCACCCTCGGGGTCGCCCTGCGCGAGGCGCAACGACCCTTCGGCGACTGCCAGCCGGCGACCCAGCATGGGCAGGAACGGCCGGTACTCCGCTCGCTCGAAGGTCGGCCGCAGGGACTGGAGTTCCGCGAGGATCTCGGCGGCCGTCGCGACGCGCGCGGCCGCTACGTGGATCCGCAGCTGCCCGGCGAGACTGGCGACGAGGACACGCGGCAACTCATGCGTCGTCGCGTAGTCCCGCAGCGACTGCAGGACCTCGAGCGCGCGGCGTTCGTCGCCGGCGCGTGCCGCCGACTCGGCGAGCACTCGATAGGCCAGCACCACTGCGTCCGGCATGCCCGCCGCCTCGATCACATCCAGGCGGTCCGCCAGCGTCGCGAGCGCGAGTTCGACTTCGTCCTGCAGCCAGTACGCCGCCGCGCAGGCACCGCTCAGCATCGCCGCCACTTCGCTGCGCCGGCCCAGTTCGCGCTCGGCCGTCTCGAGACTCGGCCTGAGGACCTCGAGCGCCCGAGCCGGATTGCCCTCCCAGAGGAATGCGACGCCTTTCACGAGGTCCACGAAACCGAGCGGCAGCCGCAGGCCTGACTCGCGCAACTCGGCGCCGACGCGCTCGTCGAGCATCCGACGCGCGCGCTCAGGGTCGCCGGTCAGCAGCGCAAGAATGCCGCGTTGATTGGCGAGGGACAGCCGATACAGGTCGGGCGCGCCCGGCGGCGGCTCGCCCAACGGGGCCAGCGCCTCGGCGAGAGCCCCCGGCTGGTCCCGAAATGCGGCGGCCGCGCCCGCAATGAGCGAAGCCTCGAAGGCGCCGATTGCGTCGCACTGGGGATGGGCGCGAATCTGCGCGATCATTACGGGCACCTGTTCGATCGCGCCCCCCATCGCCGAGCTCCAGGCCGCCGTCTGGAGGAGGCGCAGGTCGCGGCCGACGACGGAGGGCGGCAGTCGCTTCAGCCAGTCGCGCGCCTCGCCGAGGCGGCCGCCGGCGGCGATGTCCCTGAGGCAGGTGGCGACATAGTCGATGGCCAGCGCCTCGTCCCCGGCCGCCCACGCATGGCGGGCCGCCTCCTGCAGGTAGCCGCGCTCCGCGAACCACGCCGCCGCCCGGCCATAGCATGCGCGCCGCTCCTCGACCGGAAGCTTATCGAACTGCCCGAGCAGGAAGTCCCGGGCCATGGCGTGGAGACGGAACCACTCGCGCTGCTCACCGGCCGTCACGACCGGCGAATGGCGCATGAGATCGTCGAAGATTCGCTGGCCTCCAGGGATGGCGGCCACCGTCGCGCAGAGTTCCGCGTTGAGCTGTTCCAGGATCGAGATGCGTACGAGAAAGGCCGCCTCGTCCGCGGTCAGCCGCGAAATGAGCGACTCGAAGAAGAAGCGCTGCAGGTCCCCGCGGCGTGCGCTCAGTTCGCGCACGAGCTTGTGGGTGTCCTGGGCGCGCTCGACCGTCGCCGCGGCGAGCTGCAGGCCGAGCAGCCAGCCTTCGGTCAGCTCGTGCAGTCGGACCGCATCGTCGAGCCCGATGCGCGAGCCGAAGCGGGCGTTGAGGAATTCGAGGGATTCCTCCTGACTCAGGCGCAGGTCGCCCGCCGACAGCGTGGCGAGACGGCCGGCAGCCATGAGGTCGCTGAGGTCGAGTTCCAGAGGGCGCCGCGTGCCGATCAGGAACTGCAGGTTGGGCGGGGCATTGTTCAAGAGGTAGGACAAGAGCTCGCGCAACGTGTCCTGGGGCATGCGATGCGCGTCGTCGAGCACGATCACCGTGCGGCTGGCCAGTCCGGCCACCTGCGCGAGCAGCGTCGTGAGCGCGTCGATTTCCTGGTTCTTGTGCAGGCGATTCTGAGTCGTCGCTGCCGCGAAGGCCTCGCGCCCGGTCGCGTCGCGCAGGGCGAAGAGCAGCAGGTTCACGAAATACGCGCGGTCGTCCTGGGCGTCGAGGGACGCCCACGCCACATAGGCCCCCTGCTCCAGCCAGAGGCGGCGCCAGTGCGCGAGCAGCATCGTCTTGCCGAAGCCCTGCGGCGCCGTGACGATGATGGCCGTACGGTCGCTCACCTCGCTCCAGCGCCGTTCGAGTCCCGGCCGGACGATGAAGTCCCGGCCGAGCCTCGGAGGCGCGGTCTTCAGCATGAAGAGCGAGGTGGCCATGCAGGCCACGAGCATAGCCGAATTGACGGGGCGCACGAGGACCGCGCCCCCCCGTTCCGGGTGGTCATGGCCCGGCGGCGTTGCGATTAACCTCGTTCCATGGCCCCGGCCCCGCTCGATCCCAGCCGCATCGACCCCGAAGGTCTCCCCTGGATGCCCTTCGTGCCTTACTCCGACCGCGTGTCGGTGAAGCTGTATCGCGCCGACCCGGTGAGCGGCGCGATCATCGCCGTGCTGCGGGCGCCGCCGGGCTGCGAACTGCCCCGCTGCCATCACGCCGGCACCCTGACGATCTACACCGTGCAGGGCCGGTGGAAGTATCGCGAGTACGACTGGGTGGCCGGACCGGGCAGCGTCGTGATCGAGCACCCCACGGCGCAGCACACCCCGCAGACGCTGTCGGACGGCACCGATGACGTCATCCTCTTCATCCAGGTCCAGGGCGAAATCCTGATGCAGGACGAGTCGGGTGAGGTCATCGGCACGGAGAGCTGGCGCACGGCGCTCGACCGCTACCTCGAGTACTGCCGGGACCAGGGCCTCGAACCCCGCGACATCACGGGTCGCGAGCCCTGACGCTCAAGGCGCCGCGTGCGGCGGGCGCCGATCCTTCCAGGGCAGGGCCTGCTCGAGCTGTCCCGCCAGCCGGAACAGGGTCGCCTCGTCACCCGTGCGCGCCGTGAACAGCATCCCCATCGGCAGGCCGTCGGCCGTCCAGTGCAGCGGCAGCGACAGCGACGGCTGCCCCGTCACGTTCGCGATCATCGTGTACGGCGCCGCCGCGAAGACTTGTGCGAACGCCTCCACGATCTTCGCGCGCTGACTCAGCAGGGCGGCGCCCGGCAGGGCCGTGAGCCACTTGAGCGCATGTCGCTGCAGAGCCGACAGCCGGTAGGCGCCGATCGGCATCGGCGGCACCCCGACCGTCGGCGTGAGCAGCACGTCGAAGCCGGCCGACCAGGCGAGCCAGCGGCGCGAAAACGCCTGCATCGCCCAGAGGGCGTCGGTGAGATCGGCGGCCGAGAGCGCCTCCCCCATGCGCGCGAGGATCCAGGTCGCGAGTTCGACGTCGTCGCGGGTCGCGGTGCGGCCGACGAGGGCTCTCGCGAGCCGCAGCTGCGCGGCCGTATCTGCCGCGATCAGCGTCGCGTAGTCGGAGATGAACGATTCGACCGCGAGCGGCAGGCGCACCTCGACGAGTTCGTGCCCGAGGGACGCGAGCCGGGCCGCCGTGGCTTCCAGAGCCCCCCGGTTCTCCGGGTGCAGCGAGGTTCCGAGCCCTGGATCGAAGCTGAAGGCGATGCGCAGGCGGCCGGGGTCGCGACGGGCTTCGTCGAGAAACGGGCGCGCGGGTGCCGGCAGTTTCATCAGCTGCTGCGGATAGTCGACCGCCGTGGCGTCGAGCAGCGCCGCACTGTCGCGCACGGTGCGCGTCACGACGTGTTCGCCGATGAGCCCGAACCAGATGTCGGCCTCCGCCGGTCCGGTCGGATTGCGGCCTCGACTGGGCTTCAGACCGACGAGCCCGCAGTTCGAGGCCGGCGTGCGGATCGAACCGCCGCCGTCGTTCGCGTTCGCCGCGGGCACGATGCGCGCCGCCACCGCCGCGGCCGAGCCGCCGCTCGAGCCGCTCGACGTGCGCTCGAGGTTCCACGGATTGCGCGTCGGCCCGAAGAGCTCGGGCTCGGTGACGTTCGTGAGGCCGAATTCGGGCGTGTTGGTCTTGCCGAAGATGACGAGGCCCGCCTGCCGGTAGCGACGCGTGAGTTCCTCGTCCTGTGCCGGGACATGGTCGCGGAAGAGTCGCGAGCCGTTGCGCAGCGGCTCGCCCGCCACTGCGGTCATGAGATCCTTGACGAGAAACGGCACGCCGCGGAACGGACCGTCGGGCAGACCCTGCGCGATCTCGGCGCGGGCGCGGGCCTCCATCACGTGAATCACCGCGTTGATCTGCGGATTGACGGCCGCCGTCCGGGCGAGCGCTTCGTCGAGCAGTTCGGTCGGGCTCGCCTGACCGGTGCGGACCAGAGCCGCCAGCCCGGTCGCGTCGTAGTCACCGTAATCGCGGAATCCCACTGCGTCCTCTCCCCTGCCGTGACCGCCGCATGATGTGCCTTCATCAGGTGGAAAGCGACCGCCGGGTCGGGCACGGCGCGGGCCGCTCTTGACCGTCCGCGCGCGGCGCGCCGACACTCGCAGAATTGCTGCAATCCGGAACTGTGCACCATGCCGAGAAACAGCCGTCGCACGATCGTCGCGCTCGCGCTGCTCCGCGCATCCTGTATCGCCCTCGCCATGCCCGCCCTCGCCGCGGCTGCCGGCGCTGCGAAGAACACCACGAAGGGCCCGCTGAGTGTGGACGGCGCGCGCATCGCGGCCGCCGACTCCGAGCCGCAGAACTGGCTCGCGCACGGCCGCACCTACAGTGAGCAGCGTTTCAGTCCGCTCTCCCGCATCAACGACGGCAACGTCGCGGGTCTCGGCCTCGCCTGGTCCTACGCCACGGGCACGAAACGCGGCCTGCAGGCCACGCCCCTCGTCGTCGACGGCGTGATGTACACGACCGGCGTGTGGAGCGTCGTCTACGCGCTCGACGCGAAGACCGGCGAGGAACTCTGGAAGTACGATCCGGAGGTACCGCGCGAATGTGGACGCTACGCCTGCTGCGATGCGGTCAACCGCGGCGTCGCGCTCTGGAAGGGCTCACTCTTTTTCGCGACGCTCGACGGCCGCCTGCTGTCACTCGACGCGCGCACCGGCGGCAAGCGCTGGGAAGTGAACACGATCGACCGCACGAAGCCGTACACCATCACCGGCGCGCCGCGCGTCGTGAAGGACAAGGTCCTGATCGGCAACGGCGGCGGCGAGTTCGGCGTGCGCGGATACCTGAGCGCCTATGACGCGGCAACCGGAAAGCTCGCCTGGCGTTTCTACACCGTGCCCGGCAACCCGAAGGACGGCTTCGAGAATCCCGAACTCGAGGCGGCCGCAAGGACCTGGAACGGCGAGTGGTGGACGGGCGGCGGCGGCGGCACCGTCTGGGACTCGATGGCTTACGACCCGGAACTCGACACGCTCTATGTCGGCACCGGCAATGGCTCCCCCTGGGCACGCGACATCCGCTCGCCGGGCGGCGGCGACAACCTGTTCCTGTCCTCGATCCTCGCGATGGATCCCGACACCGGGCGGCTCAAGTGGCACTACCAGGTGACCCCCGCGGACAACTGGGACTACACGGCCACCCAGCACATCATCCTCGCGGAGCTCATCGTCGACGGCAAGCCGCGCAAGGTGCTGATGCAGGCGCCGAAGAACGGTTTCTTCTACGTGCTCGACCGCGTCACCGGCGAGCTCATCTCGGCCGACAAGTACGCGCCCGTGACCTGGGCCAGCCACGTCGACCTGAAGACCGGCCGCCCGGTCGAGACGCCCGAAGCGAACTACAGCCGCGAGACCCGGCTCATCGTCCCGGCGCCCTTCGGCGCGCACAACTGGCAGCCGATGGCCTACAACCCGAAGACCGGCCTCGTCTACATCCCGGCGATGCAGCCAATGGGCATTTTCGCCCTGTCGCAGGCGTTCAAGGACACCGGGCATTACCCGCGCCGCGACCTCTTCTGGAATCCCGGCATCGACTGGAACACTTACCTCGACACGGCGCTCGGCCTGATGAAGCAGATCGGCGGGCCGCTGCCGCCCGATCATGGCTATCTCAAGGCGTGGGATCCGCTGCAGAAGAAGACGGTCTGGGAGATCGAGCACCCGGCGTTCTGGAACGGCGGACTGCTCACGACCGGCGGCAACCTGTTGTTCCAGGGCACGGGCGACGGCCGCTTCGTCGCCTACGCCGCCGACACCGGCAAGATCCTCTGGGCGGTGCCGACGATGATCGGCATCATCGCCCCGCCGGTCACCTACGAGGTCGGCGGCGAGCAATACGTCGCGGTCATGGCCGGCTACGGCGGCGGGGGCGGCATCACCGGCGGCGACCCGCGCACCATGGCGTCGGGCCGGTACGTCAACGACGGCTACGTGCTCGCCTTCAAGCTCGGCGGCAAGGCGGCGATGCCGCGCGTCGCGGAAAAGAACTCACTGATCCCCGAGCCTCCGGCGATCGAGGCGACCGCGGCGCAGCTCGACAACGGCAAGTACCAGTACATGTCGACCTGCATGTTCTGCCACGGCGCGCTCGCGATCTCGGGCGGCGTGGTGCCCGACCTCAGGATGCTGCCGCCCGAGAAGCACGCGATCTTCGAGTCGATCGTCTACGACGGCGTGATCCACGGCGCCGGCATGCCACGCTTCGGCGACCTGCTCAGCCAGCAGGACGTGCGGGACATCCACGCCTACATCGTGATGCGCGCGAACGAGGATAGGCGATAGGCTGTGGGCTGTGGGCTTTGGTCGGAGGACGCGATGCGCCTCTGGCCACAGCCCAGAGCCTTGTCAGCCCTAAGAGCACGTGGCGCAGCCGCGGCGGTGTAGCCACGAACAGCCGCAGCCGGGGCGACGCGAGTTCCAGGAACGTTGCGTCTTCCCGGGAGGTGGACAGCTGCGCGGCGAGCCATGCCGCTGGCCGTGCCCGCGACCGCGTAGTTAGCCATGTCCCTACCCTGCCGTGTCCAGGCGGCCCGCCTGGCGCAGGTGCTCGACGATGGCCTCGGCGGCCTGCTCCGGGGACAGCTGAGTCGTGTCGAGATAGATCTCAGGGCTCTCCGGCGTCTCGTACGGTGAGTCGATGCCCGTGAAGTTCCTGAGTTCGCCGCGTCGCGCCTTGCGATACAGGCCCTTCGGGTCGCGGTCCTCGGCCACTGAAATCGGCGTGTCGACGTGCACCTCGTAGAACTCTTCCCCAGCGAACAGTTCGCGCGCCTGGCGCCGCTCCTCGCGGAACGGCGAGATGAACGACACGAGCACGATCAGGCCGGCATCCGCCATCAGCTTCGACACCTCTGCCACGCGCCGTATGTTCTCGACGCGATCCGCATCGGTGAACCCCAGGTCGCGGTTCAGCCCGTGGCGGACGTTGTCGCCGTCCAGCATGAACGTGTGGCGGCCCTGGTAGTGCAGCTTCTTGTCCACCAGGCTGGCGATGGTCGACTTGCCGGCGCCGGAGAGACCGGTGAACCAGACGACGGCCGCCTTCTGGCCCTTTAGCCGAGCGCGCGCCTTGCGGTCGACCTCGAGCGCCTGCCAGTGGATGTTCTGCGAGCGCCGCAGCGCAAAGTGGATGAGCCCCGCCCCGACCGTGGCGTTGGTGAGGCGCTCGATCAGGATGAAGGCGCCGGTGGCGCGGTTCTCGGTGTAGGAATCGAACGCGATCCACTGGTCGAGCGAGACGTTGCACACCCCGATCTCGTTCAGGTCCAGACGCTTGGCCGCGAGGTGCTCGAGCGAGTTGACGTTGACCTTGTGCTTGAGGTCGGTGACGGTCGCCGCCACCTGCTTGGTGCCGATCTTGAGCCAGTACGAGCGGCCGGGCAGCATCGGCTCGTCGGACATCCAGATGATCGTCGTCTCGAACTGGTCGGCCACGCCGGGCAGCGCGTCGGTGGAGGCCAGCACGTCGCCGCGACTGATGTCGACCTCGTCCTCAAGCGTCACGGTGACGGACTGTCCCGCCACCGCCTGCTCGAGGTCCCCGTCCATGGTGACGATCCGCGCCACGCGGCTCTCGCGCCCGCTCGGCAGCACGCGCAGCTTCTCGCCCTTGCGGACCGTGCCGCTGGCGATGGTGCCCGCGAAGCCGCGGAAATCGAGGTTGGGCCGGTTGACCCACTGCACCGGCAGGCGCAGGGGCTGGGAGCGGGCCAGGTCTTCGATCGGCACCGTCTCGAGGTAGTGCATCAGCGTCGGCCCGTGGTACCAGGGCGTGCGGTCGCTCGGTCCCGTGATGTTGTCGCCGCGCAGGCCGGACACCGGGATCGCGACGATTTCCTCGAGCCCGATCTGTTTCGCGAACTGCCGGTAGTCCTCGACGATGTCCTCGAACACCTGCCTGGAGAAATCCACCAGGTCCATCTTGTTGACCGCGAGCACCACCTTGCGGATGCCGACCAGCGACACGAGGTAGCTGTGACGCCGCGTCTGGGTCAGCACGCCCTTGCGCGCGTCGATGAGGATGACCGCCAGGTCCGCCGTCGAGGCGCCCGTGACCATGTTGCGCGTGTACTGCTCGTGCCCCGGCGTGTCGGCGACGATGAACTTGCGCTTGTCGGTCGAGAAGAAGCGGTAGGCGACGTCGATGGTGATGCCCTGCTCGCGCTCGGCCGCGAGGCCGTCCACGAGCAGCGCGAAGTCGAGGTCGCCGCCCTGCGTGCCGACCTTCTTCGAGTCGGCCTCGAGCGCGGCGAGCTGGTCCTCGAAGATCATCTTCGAGTCGTACAGCAGGCGGCCGATGAGCGTGCTCTTGCCGTCGTCGACGCTGCCACAGGTGATGAATCGCAGCAGGCTCTTGTGCTCGTGGGCCTCGAGGTACGCCTCGATGTCCGTGGCGATCATGTCGGAGATGTGTGCCATCAGAAGTACCCCTCCTGCTTCTTCTTCTCCATCGAGGCGGCCTGGTCGTGGTCGATCACCCGGCCCTGACGCTCCGAGGTCGTGGTCAGGAGCATCTCCTGGATGATGGCGGTCAGCGTGTCCGCCTCGCTCTCGATCGCGCCCGTGAGCGGGTAGCAGCCGAGCGTGCGGAAGCGCACCTTCTTCATCATCGGCTTCTCGCCGGGGCGCAGGGGCATGCGGTCGTCGTCGACCATGATCAGCGCGCCGTCGCGCTCCACGACCGGGCGCTCGGCCGCGAAGTACAGCGGCACGATCGGAATGTCCTGCAGGTGGATGTACTGCCAGATGTCGAGCTCGGTCCAGTTCGACATCGGGAAGACGCGGATGCTCTCCCCCTTGTGCTTGCGGGCGTTGTAGAGGTTCCAGAGCTCCGGGCGCTGGTTCTTCGGGTCCCAGCGGTGCTGGTCGCTGCGGAACGAGAACACGCGCTCCTTGGCGCGGCTCTTTTCCTCGTCGCGCCGCGCCCCGCCGAAGGCCGCATCGAAGCCGTACTGGTCCAGCGCCTGCTTGAGGCCCTGTGTCTTCATGATGTCGGTGTGGATCGCCGAGCCGTGCGTGAAGGGGTTGATGCCCCGCGCGATACCTTCCGGGTTGATGTGCACGATCAGGTCGAGCCCGTAGTCCTTGGTGACCTTTTCCCGCAGCTCGTACATGGCGCGGAACTTCCAGCGCGTGTCGACGTGCAGCAGCGGGAACGGGGGCGGCGCGGGATAAAAGGCCTTGCGCGCGATGTGCAGCATCGCCGCGCTGTCCTTGCCGATCGAATACAGCATCACGGGCTTCGCGCACTCCGCCACGACCTCGCGCATGATGTGGATGCTCTCGGCCTCCAGCCGCTGCAAGTGGGTGAGCTGTTCGGCGCTGACGAGGGAGGGGCTGTCTGGCTGGGTCATTGCTCACCTTCCGTACACAGGCGCGGTCGTCGGGAGGCCGCGACGCAGGACTGCAAATAATACACCGGCCGTTGTATTTACTGCAACGGCCGCCAGCGGAGGCCATTGCGGCCCGTTCGGCGGCAACAGACCTAACGCATCAGCGAGCCGCCGTTCACGTGCCAGACCTGCCCATTGATCCAGCGGCCATCGTCCGAAAGCAACAACGCCACGACGGCCGCGATGTCCTCCGGTCGACCCAGACGCTGATGCGGTGTCCGGGCCAGGGCCTGGTCGGCGAACTCCTTGGGGAACACGCCGCTCGCCGCCATCTCCGGAGTCACCGTCACGCCCGGCGCCACGCAGTTCGCGGTTACGCCCTCGCGACCCCATCTCGCCGCCACGTGACGCATGAGTGCATGGAGACCACTCTTCGAAATCGCGTAAGCCGGTCGCGTCGGTTCGCCGCCGACGGACGAACCGGAACTCGTGTAGACAATCGCGCCGCCACCGCCCTTCAGCAGGTGCGGCAACACGGCGCGCGTACAGAGCAGGTGACCGCGCAGATTTACGGCGATCGTGCGATCGAACACGGCGAGATCCTCCGCGCACGCATCGCTGTCCTGGAAGATGATGCGCAGGTCCGCCGCATTGACGTGCACGCCGTCGAGTCGCCCGAACCGGTCCACGGCTGCGGCCACTGCCGACTGGACCGACTGCTCGTCGGCGACATCGATGGAGACCGCCATCGCCTGTCCACCGAGACCATTTACCTCGGCGGCGACCGCCTCCGCCGCAGGCATGTTGATGTCGCACGCGGCAACTCGCGCCCCTTCCTCGGCAAGTCTCCGGACAGTGGCGGCGCCGATGCCAGTACCGGCTCCGACGACGATGATCGCCTTGCCCCCGAGTCTTTCCTTCATGGCTCCTCCCGATCCGATCAGCGCGACTCGTGTTCCGCAGTCATCACCGTCAGCGCGGCGCGCACGCCATCGCAACGACGCTGCTCCGAATCACTCGGCGTCGATCAACGCATCATCATTGCTCTCTCCAAAAAGATCATCGCATCGCGCTGAACTCACCAGTTGCAATGCAGATGGGCGTCCCATATCGTTGATCGATCTGCTTCGGTCAGTCCTCCACCAGTGGCAAGCAAGCGAATATCCAGCACCGACAGGCGAGCCGCGATCCTTCTGGCCGCGCGGAGGGTCTTCGCGGAGCGCGGATACGAGGGCGCGAAAACGCAGCAGATCGCCGCGGCCGCCGGAGTGTCCGACACGCTTGTTTTCAGGCATTTCAAGTCGAAGCAGGGCCTGTACGGCGAAGTCGTGGACAGCCTGGTGCGCGAGCAGGACGCCAGCTTCAAGAAGACCTCCCTGCCCGAGGCGAGCACCGAGAGCCTGCTGCAGGCGATCTGGGAATACCTCGACGACTGTGTGCACTCTTCCGCGCGTCGGGCCGAGGGAACGCGCATCCTGATTGCAAACATCGCGTCTGATGGTGCATACGCGCGCCTGATGTACAAGCGCGCCAACCGGCTCCTGGATCGGCCGATGCACAGCGCCCTGGCCGCCGCGAAAGCGTCCGGCGACGTCGAAGCGAGCGCCGTGGACCCGATCAACGGCTCGCACTTCATCGCGCACGTCGGCGCAATCATCTCGGTCTCCCGCGCCACCGGGTCAGCGGTGGTGCCGTACCGTGGCGACGACGCGGCGCTGTTGCGCGACGCGTTTCGATTCTGCGTGCGCGGACTGGGCGTATCGGATGCCGCCGTGCAACGGTTCGAGAAGACGCGACTCGCCTCCACTCAGGCTCGAAGAGCAACGGCACCCAGGCGTCAATCGCGATAGAGCGCCCGCCTGACCAACCTCCCGGTGCCGAGCACACCGGGAGGCCAACCTGGGAAGCACGCACTTGCGCTGGATCAGAACTTGTAGACCACCGTCGCGCCGACCTGGATCGGATGCGTCGTGTTGACGAGGCGATAGCCGGAATCGTACGGAACCCCGGATGACGTCGGCAGCACGGTACCCCCCGACGAAGTGCCGTCAGAGACACTCGTCACCTCCTGCTCGTCCAGCAGGTTCCGGACGAACAGGCTGATGTCCCAGGGTCCCTCACGCACGCCTGCGTACAGGTTCACCAGCGTAATGGCCTGGTAGTCGTAGCTCGTCGTCTCCGACGTGAAACCGGGGCGATACGTGATGAGCGTCCGCGCGTAGTACTCGTGGTCGTTGCGCGGGAAGCGCACTTCGGTATTGAAGCTCGCGCTCCAGTCCGGCACGAGGCCGAGCCGGTCGTTGGTGGTGCAATAGCTGACGTTGCCGGGTCCGGTGATCTTGGGCGGCCCGTTGGTGTTCGGCGTGCCCGATCCGTCGAAGTCGTTGCAAGGGACAGTCGCGTCGTCGTAACGAGCCTTGGCGTAGGCCGCCGAAAACGAGAAGTCCCAGTTGTCCACGGGTCGGCCAGACAGGGTCAGCTCCGCACCCTTGATCGTGGCATCTCCGTTGTAGTTGAAGTCGAATACACCATCGACGGTGCCGTCCGGCGGACCGACCGGCACGCCATACACGTTGCGTGCGCCGTTGTCGTAGTAGACGCCATAGAACCGGGAAATGAAGTTCGAGAGCTTCTGGTAGAAGATATCGCCGTTCAGGGAGAGCGTCTGGTCCAGCAGGAAGAATTTGGCGCCGAGTTCTATGGCATCGTCGGTTTCGGAGTCCGACTGGCTCAGGTCGCCGGACATGTTCGACGGTACGCCCACGCCGAATGTGCTGTCGCGAGCGGAACGGGCGTAAGCGATGTAGCTCATCAAATCCGGGCTGAAGTTGTAGCTGAGCGTGGCGCCGCCCGTCACCGGCTTCTCGTTCGTGTGCCCATCGACGAGCGGCACCGCGGTATCGAAGCCCGGGATTTCCGGAATGTAGAACGCCGGGTAACCCGGGAAGCCGGGTGAATGCACGTAAGCAGTGGCAGTCTGATCGTTCTTGCGGTCCGAATAGCGCAGCGCCAGTTCGAGCTTGAGTGCATCGGTGAACTGGAGGCTGCCGCCGGCCGCGACCGACAGCATGTCGACACGGACCGGCACCTTCGTGTCCGTGTACACGGGCAGGTAGAGCCCCATGTATGCCGGCGCGGGCACGAAGAACGTGTCGTTGCGGGTCGACGCAACGACGTCGCCGTCCTGCTTCTGATAGTAGGCGTCCACAAACCAGTTGAAGAAATCCGCCGGGGCCGAAGCCAGCCGCAATTCACCCGTATAGATCGGATAGGGCACCGTGTTCTTGCCGTCACCGTTCCATCCCGGGAAGGCATTGGCCGGATCGGCGCTGACGTACTGCGTCAGCGTCGTGTCCTGGTATGCACCATTGCCCGACAGCGTGGCGAACCCGAGGTCCCAGTCGAACGCCAGGATGACGAAGTTGGTCTTGTTCTCGAAGCGCAGTTCCCCTTCCACGACGCCGATGTAGTCGCCCGCGCTCACCGAAGGGGGGCCGCTGCGCGTCGGGTCACAGACATAGCCCTGGGTCATGTAGCAGAACGGAGTGAACGGGGCATTGCCGTCACCCATGACTTGCTGGAGCTGCCGGTTGGCCGCAGTCAAGTACTGGTACATGAGGCGCATGTCGAATGTGTCTGTCGGCTTCCATTCGACGGTGACGCGCCCGCTGCTGGTCTGGCCATGCGACCGCCGCCCGGTGTTCACGTCATAGACGTGGTTCAAGTCGCTCTGGTCGGTCACGCCAGCCAGCCGCACGGCCAACTGGCCGTCGATGATGGGCAGCGAGACCGCGCCCTGCACATTGAGCAGCGAGTCAGTACCACCCGTGACCTGCGCAAAGCCCTCCAGATTGTCGAGGCTCGGCCTGCGCGTCGTCATCGTGATGGCACCGGCCGGGGCGGTGCGTCCGCGCAGGGCGCCCTGCGGTCCGCGCAGGACTTCGACCTGAGCCAGGTCGTAGATGGCGGTGAATGCCGTCTGCGTATCGAGCGGGATTTCATTGAAATAAATGTCGACCGCCGGGCCCGTGCCCTGGTCGGGATCGAAGGTGATGCCGCGCAGCGCCGTCCTGTTGTCACGCCCATCGGTGTTGGTGAATTCGAGCCCCGGCACCATCGACTGGACGCTCGTCAGGTCGAAGATGGCGTATTGCTGAAGAGCCGTTCCCGACACGACGTCGACCGTCATTGGCACATCGTGGAGATCCTCTTCGATACGCCGTGCGCTGACGACGACGTTCTCCAGTTCCGCCTCGCCGCCAGCGGACGCGCCCGCCGGGGCATCGTCGGCATGCGCGGAAGGCGACACCACACCGAGCGCAGCGAGAATGGCTGCCTGCAAGGCCGACTGGCCACCGATCCGTTCCAGCTTCATCTGATTTCCCCCACTAACGAAAGCCCATGTCAACAGCAGCGTTCAAAATCTCCCGGCGCGCCCGATGCTTGACGGTCCCCCGAGCCGTTCGCGGACCTTGACACGATTCGACCGACGTGACAAGTAAGTTCTTACAAACTGTTGGCTCGGGACCGGACGTTCGGCGCGATCTGTTGCGGCCCGGCAACGCCCGGTTGATGCAAGCAATCGCAATGCCGCACCGCAATACCAGGAACACGACGCTCCCTTTCGTCGTCGAAGCGAGCCTTTCACTTCGCGGCGTCGAAGCAGAAATTCGTTTTTACCGGGAACCAGAACCGCTGGAGGCCGTATTGGACGTGCCGCAGCACACCTTGAGCATGTCCCTGACGCCGCAGGTCCGCTATTCGCGCGCCTGTTACGTCGACTCCTCCGGCCGACCCGGTCCCTGGGCTGACGTTGGGGACATCAGCTTCTCGCCGCGGGGCGCCCGGCTGATGGTCGTGGCTCCAGGAGGCGCAGACAGCTATCGAGGAATCTACCTCACGTACTCCAAGCCGCTGTTCGAAAGAACGACGGGCCTGCGGGAGGTGTTCCCGGCGTCACAACTGCCGGCGACCCTCGATGTGAAGTCGCTGGCGATGCGCCGCGACCTGTATCGCATCGTGAAAGAGGTGTCGGAGGAAGGCCGTGGCCGAACGGCCATCACGGAGGCCATGGCAAGGGTGGTGCTCGTCGAACTGACGCGCTGTCTCCGCACTGCCGCTGAACCGCAGCCACCAACGCGCGCGGCTCTCGCAAGCTGGCAGCTGCGGCGCATCACGAACTACGTCGAGGGCATGGTCGACCATTGCCCGGGGGTGGACGAGCTGTCCCGCCTCTGCGAGATGAGCCCGCGCCACCTGTCGCGTGCGTTCAAGGCGACTACCGGGCAGACCGTGGCTGATTACGTAACCGGCGTCCGCATGCTCAAGGCCCGCAGCTTCCTGGCGCACACGAATCTGCCGCAGAAGGAAATCGCGCATCGCCTGGGATTCTCCAGTCCCAGCAGCTTCTGCACGGCATTTGGCATGGCCGTCGGCATGACCCCGCGCCAGTACCGGCAACTCCAAGGCCACAAGGAGCCCTGACCGCCGCATCGTCGTGGCCAATCGGGAATACGAATGGCCGAATTGCGTAACGACTGCACCGACTCGCCCGCGATCCGAACCGTACCATTCTTGCCGGACACGTGGTCACCCCAACGCAGGGGACGGGAAATGGCAAACGAATTCGAGTACGACGACTACCAACACGACTTCATGGGCAAGGTCGGAAACATCCAGGATTTCTCCCGGGACTTCCTGCTGCAACTCGCGAACGTGTTCGAAGACACGATTCACTACCTCAATTACGCCCAGACGGCGGTCTTCGGTCCTTTGGTCGGCGTTGCTGCAGCGTGGGATCTCGCCAGTCGCATGGCGCGCGGCAACATGCGACCGGCGATGCCGATGGGGCGCTTCATCGCCCCGCCGGACTGGGACTGGAAGAATGCCCAGTACCAGGCACGTCCGTTCGACGTCCAGACCAGCGACCTGACCAAGCCGGCCCTGATGCGCCTGATCCAGACGTACTGGGATCAGTACCTGAAGGCACAGAACCTGTGGCTGGACCAATGGGTGAAGCTCATCGGTGAGGAACAGACCTGGAACCTGCAGCCCGAGGTCTACAAGCTCATCATCGCCTACGAGTACCCGAAGCTCGCCCGCGTACTGAAGATCGAGCCGGACACCGTCACCGACTACCTGAAGCTCGCGTGCCTGAGCATCGACGGCACGATGGGCTATGGCGGCGAGTACGTGGTGATCAACCCGAACTACGTGATCCTCAACCTGCGCCGCTGTGAAGTGATGCAGAAGTACATGGACGAGGGTCTCTACCCGCCGGCGCGTGCCTGGCGGAACTGCACCTTCGAGCAACGGATCTCTGAACCGTTCTTTCCAGGCTGCAAGCTGGAAATCAAGCTGCCGCCGCCCGACCTGAAGATCCCGGCCGGCGAACCCTTCTGCGTCTGGACGTACACCAAGGGTGACCAGACTGCGGCAGGCTACGAGCCCGGCTGCGGCGACACGCCCTGCCAGCGCTGCGGAACGTGATCCGGGCCGCTACCGGCGCACTCACACGCCCTGGCTGCCAGCGACCATCTGCACGACCTCGACTGCGTACCCGTCCGGGTCGGCCAGGAATCCGACCCGGATGCCGATCTCCGGCATGGCATGTGGTTCCTCGAGGACGCGCGCGCCGAGTCCCCGTGCCCGGGCGAAGAGCGCCTCGATATCCGTCGTCACAATCCCGATACGGCCGTGCTCATGGCCGACGACGACCTGACGCGGCGGATCCCAGAGCATCAGGCCGAGCGACATGCCGTCCGGCTTGTCCGCCGACTGCAGCACCACTTCCTTCAGCCCGGGCATGTCGTAACGCCAGGCCACGCGCAGGCCGAGTACCTCGGTATAGAACTTCGCCGAGCGCTCGAGGTCTGCGACGCACAGCTTGGTGAAGGACAATACGGTTGACGGGTTCGTAGGCATGGAGCACCTGCGATCAGGAAGATCGGTGATCTCTGAGTATCGAAGAGCGAACCAAATGCATGTGATGGCCGTGCCGCTCAGCGAGCGTTGCCGAATCGCTCACGGATCGCTGGTGTCGCGCACAAACCTGGGTCGTGAGCGACCGGGCTGCTCCGCTCGAACGACCCCACGTTGCGCCGAAATGCGGCAGGGGAACTGCCGGTCCAACGGCGGAAGGCACGCCGGAAATTGGGCGCATCGCTGAAACCGAGCCGCGCTGCCACTTCGCCCAGCGGCATGCGGCGATCCTCGAGCAGTAGCAGGGCCAATTCCCGAACGCATTGCTCGCGAATCTTCCGGATGGAGGTGGATTCGCGCGCGAGGTGTCTGCGCAGCGTTGCCGGACTACGGTTGCAGAGCGCTGCCAGACGGGCCGCGCTCGGCAATTTTGCGCCGCGGTTCAACGCAGCCAGGAGGATCTGGCGAACGGCCGCTACCGGGCTTGCCGGTGAAATCAGCGCGAACAGGAGATCAATCAGATTCAGGCCCTCGAGGTCCCCGCCGGTCCTGATCACCGGACGCGACAGGTGACGCGACTGAAAGACGATCCTCACGTCGCATGTCGCGCCGAGATCGCACGCAAACACGATGGGCCATGGCGCAATCTCCGCCAGGGCTTCGTGCGTCATCAGGCGGCGGTAGCTGGTTGCCACCGACGCGACCTTGATCTCATCGCCGATCAGCCACCCGAAAAGCTTGGCGTGAAAGGCCGCGCCCAGCAGGGCCGATACGAAATGTGCGGATGAGTCGGGGGCGGGGCCGCCGCTGTAGAAGCGCAGCTCGGCATCCGAGCCGTGCACGCCGAGACTCATGGTGCTGCGACCCTCGCAGCCGGCAGCACGGGCCAGCGCCGCGTAGAACCGCGAACCGCGATCGATCGCCTGGGCGAGCGTCGGAGCACTGACCATGCACGAAATGGCTAGGAACGCGTCCTCGACCGAGAGTTGCGGCCGACCCGCGGAGCGACTGGCCTCCGCCTCTATTGCCGACAGCATCTGCGATAGACAATCCTGAGGCGTCAGGTCGCGCCGTTCGCCAGGCCCGCGGGTGCCGGACGGGGCCCCCAGGGCAGCGAACCGCTCGGAAAGGACCCGAGCCCGCGGCGTCGTCAGTCCGGGCGCACGAAAGTCGACGGTCTGGCGTGGCGTCACTGCACCCATGCTTGATCTCCCCTTATTGCACACGCTCACCTGCCATCCCCCTCCTCGGACTTCCTCACCAGAACGAGTGTTCGGCCCTGAGACCGAGCTTGTCATAGCCACCGACGATGGTCGGCTGCCAGTTTCCCCAGCCACTGCCACCGCCGGCCGGGTCGCTGATCCGCACGACCGTGTCGCGCATCTGGTGCAGTCGCTTGGCGTTCTGCAGCGTCGTACAGTCGAGGATCCGTTCACCATCGGCGTGCAAGTCGCCTCGCCACCCACCGTGATAGTGACCGTCGAAGCCGAAGTACAGGCCGGCGCCGAGGTGGAAGCCGGTATCCGAAATGACTTCGACACTAAGCGTCCGCGGCGACCCGTCAGCCATCCGACACTGCAAGATCCCGCCTTGAAACCGCCGGTTGACCGGGTCGTAGCGCAGTTCCGGCTCGATGTCGACGATGCGCTCCAGACGACCGTCCGGGTGCTCCACGGCCGCCATCACCGTCTTGGTGCGGCCGTATTTCGTGTCGACCAGGGCGTAGTTCAGGAACAGCGCGTAATGACTTCCGTCCGGCCGCTCCAGATACGTGGGACTCCAGAAGAACTCATAGTTCCCGCCGATCCCATCGCCCACCGGTTCGGCGTCGGCGAGCGGCTGGCCGACGCCGTAGCGCACGCCCCAGGAGTGATCGCGTGTCGACACCCAGGTGTCCGGCAGGATGTCCGTGCGCACCCCATCGATCTCGATCCAGCCGGAAGCGACGCCCGTCTGGTGATAGCGCACCAGTTCCGACATCACGCGATAGCCTTGCCGGATGTGCGTGCGGTCCTCGAACCGCGCGGGAATCCGGCCCTCGAACACGCAGTCGAACGAGATCGGCTGGACCTCATTTGGCTCCAGCACGAAGCGCACCTTGCGCAGCGGCTCGATCACCTCGTAGCGGACCGGACCGATGACCGTACGGTTGGGATCCGGAGCGAGCCGGCGGCTCGCCCGCACCGTGATCTGTTCCTTGCCTCGCGAGATGCCAGCATAGCAGTCCATCACGTTGCGGTTCGTGTACTTGCCCAGGCCGAAACCCAGTTGCAGGCTGCCGTCCCTGGCCATCGCCATCGCGCAGACTTTCTCGGTCCACGACAGGTCCGAAGAGCCGACACAGGCGAAGGAATCGATGATCTGGTGGCAGAAACTCTCGTCGGCTTCGATCAGCGGCCCGATGGGATTGCTGGCAGGACTGACCACGTTGCTCATGCAGGCCTCCCAGATCGTGAGCTCGATCAGTTCGCCCAGAGGTCCGTGTCGCCGGCCAGCAATCGCTCGATGAGCGGCCGCGCGTACACGTAGTCGGCGACGTCGGCAGGTGGTTCCATCTCACCGAACAGGATTCGTCGCCGGGAGATCCGGATCTCGACCAGCGACTGGCGCAGCAGACCGTAGCTGACATACCAGTCGATGTCGTGCAGCCGGGTACCAGTCAGTTTCTGGTACGCAGCCACGACGTCATCGCGCCGCAGGAAGCCCGCCATGGCATCCATCCCCGTCATGCTGCGGCAGAAGCTGCGGAAGTACTGGTGGAAGAAGATCGCGTACCCGACGTCCAGTTCCGGCGGGGCCAGCGTCGCCTCCTCCCAGTCCAGCACCGCCGTGGCGCGCCAGTCCCGCCACAGGACGTTGGCCGGCCGGGCATCGCCCCACGAGACCACGGCCCTGCCTTCATCGGCAGGCCAATGCTCCTCCAGCCAGTCGAACAGGCGCTCGATGATCGGGAAGCGCAACTCTTCCCGACCCCACTCGTAATAGGCGTTTTCGTGCGCGAAGTGACGCCGCAGGGCGCTGGTTCCTTGCGTACGACGCTCCAGGAACTTCGTCTCCTCCGGGGCGGCCTCGATCCCGTGCACGCCGGCGATCACTGCCAGCAATTCGCCCTGCAAACGAGCGAGTTCGGCATCGCCCGCCTCTCTCAGCCAGCCGCCGAAGATGTACGGCGGATTGTCGGGCACGACTTCGCCCTCGAGGCGGTCCATCACGAAGAAAGGCACTCCGATCGCACGCGGATCCGGCTCATACCATCGCACCGACGGAACGGGTACCCGGCTGCGCGCCTGGACCAGCCGCAGGGCTCCGACCTGGAGGTCGAAGTCATAGGTCGGAAACAGCGGACAGGCGTCCGCCGGCGGCGGAAGTCGAGCGACGAAACTGCCCGTGTGCTCGACGCCGGCGTCATGCCAGCTCATGTCGAACAGCAGGGTCTCGCTCGACATCCCCGCCTTCGCGGGCTGCCGGAACGACGACAGTCGCGGCCGACTGCCTGCGGGCAGATTCTGCTCGAACCAGCCGGTCAACTGCTGCTGCAGTTGCACCGGATCGCGCGTCGAGATCCTCGCCTTGGCGACCTCATCGGCCGTCGAGCCCATGCCCCGCCCTCGATGCGCGATCTCAGATCGCGCTCTGGATGAATGCGGCCACCGCGGCCGGATCGGTGACCGGTCGCGGATTGAACATCGTGCTGCCATCGCTCATCGTGCCGGCCACGATCTGCTCGAACTGGGCCACGATCTTGTCCGTTGGGACGAGGTCCGAGATCCGCAGAGGCTGGCCGATCGCCTTCATCAGTGCCTCCACCGCATCGGCCGCGGCATCGGCCGCCTGAGCCTCACTCAGACCGTGCAAGTTGACGCCCATCGCCGCGGCTATCTCCGCGAGCTTCGCGGTCGCGAAGTCGCGATTGAAACGCATCGCCGCGGGCAACGCGATGCCGCATGCCGTGCCGTGATGGATCCCGAACAGCGTTCCAATGGTGTGGGCCAGGCAGTGGGCAATGCCGAGACCCGGCCCGAGCGCGATGCCGGCCAGCGTCGAGGCGACCAGCATGTTCTGCCGCGCGACGATGTCGGCGCCGTTCGCAACGGCCTTGGGCAGGTTCTCCTTGACCATGCGGACCGATCGCAGGCCGACGGCCACGCTGACCGGGTTGCCGCTCGGGTTCACGACGCTCTCGATTGCGTGCGTCAGCGCGTCCATGCCCGTGCCGATGGTCATCGACTTCGGCAAGCCCGTCACCAGGGCCGGGTCTAGGATGGCGACCCGCGGGTAGAGGTTGACGTCGACGAGGAAGAATTTCTTGTGCAGGCGGCTGTTGGTGATCACGCCCGCACAGGTGACCTCGCTGCCGGTCCCGTGCGTCGTCGGAATCGCGACGTGCGGCAGCTGCGGCCCCTCCAGCCGGAAGATGTTCATGCCCTGGATCGCCGTGCAGCCGTTGGTCAGCGCCACGAGCGCGAGCTTCGCGCAATCGATGGCGCTGCCGCCGCCCAGGCTGACGAGGCTGTCCGCGTTCACGCTGCGGCAATACTCCACCGCCGCCTGTGCGCATTCGTAGGTCGGGTCCGGCACCACGCCGTCGAACACGCCGACACAACGGTCTCCGGCAGCACGGACGGCGCGATCCACGAGGCCTGCTGCACGCACACCCGGGTCCGTGATGATGACCGCGCGCCGGGCTCCCAGCGCGCGGAGTTCGTTATTGAGGCCTGCCAGCGACTTCGGCCCGCAGATGACCTTGGTCGGTGCGGTATGGACGAAGCTCTCCCCCTTGGGGTAATTGAACACCGTGCCGAAAGTGCCGCGGTTCGCGCTGCCCTCGTTGGACGTGTAGATGTTCTTGACCTGCGTGTAGCTCTTCAGGCCCTCCTCGCCGAACTCGCGGCCGATGCCGCTGGCCTTGTAGCCGCCGAATGGCGTGAAGTCGGATAGCAGGGCGATGTCGTTGATCGACAGGATGCCGGACCGAATCTGGTTGGCGACCCGCCGCGCCCGCCGGATGTCGGTGGAATAGACCGAGCCCGCGAGCCCGTAATCGCTGTCGTTGGCGATGGCAACGGCCTCCGCATCGCTGTCGAAGGGAATTACGACGAGCACCGGCCCGAAGATCTCCTCGCGCGCGACGCGCATCTGGTTGGTCACGCCCGTCAGGACGGTCGGTGCATAGAAGTAGCCGCTGTCGTACTGCGGCCCGCTCAGGCGGTGTCCGCCGCAGGCCACCACAGCGCCCTCGGCCTTGCCGATCTCCACGTAGCGCTCAACCGTCTCCAGTTGCTTCTTGCTCGACAGCGGGCCCATCTTCGTCTCGGGAAGCAACTGGTAGCCGACGGTCATGTCCTGGATTCGCGTCGCCAGCCGCTCGATGAACTGGTCGTGAATCTTGCGGGCAAGCAGCAGCCGGGACCCGGAGATGCAGATCTGCCCGCAGTTCTGGAAGTTGCCGGCGACGGCGGCGTCGACCGCGACGTCGAGGTCGGCATCCTCCAGGATGATGTTGGCCGACTTGCCGCCGAGTTCGAGGGTGACCGGCTTGAGGCCCCTGGCCGCGCGTTCCATGGTCTGCTTGCCGACCTCGCTGCTGCCCGTCAGCGAAATCTTGTCGACGCCGGGATGCGCGCAAAGCGCGTCGCCCACCGTTCCGCCCGGGCCGGTGATGACGTTGAGGACGCCCTTGGGGATGCCCGCCCGGTTGGCACATTCGGCGATCATGAGTGCCGATACGGGGGTGGACGAGGCGGGCTTCAACACCAGCGTATTGCCCATGACCAGCGCATGCGTGAGCTTCCACATGGCCATCAGGCCCGGCACGTTCCACGGCACGATGGACGCGCAGACCCCGATCGGCTCGCGCCGGATGACGTTCTCGCCCCAGGCGAAGATCGAGCCGGAATGAGGCACCTCCTCTTCCCAGGCGAACTTGTGGGCGGCATACCACGCGAGGTTACGCAGGGAGTTGCAGGCGACCCACATGCCGCCCGCCGTGCCGCCGATGGTATTGCCCATGCTCTGGCTGTCGGCCATGCCGATCCGGCCGGAATTCACCTCGATCAGGTCGGCGAACTCGAACAGGATGTCCGCGCGATCGCTGGGCGACAGGCCGCTCCAGATCCCCGAGTCGAATGCACGCCTCGCGGCCCGGACTGCCGCGTCCACGTCGCGCTCGTCGCAGCTCGGCACCTCGGCGAACACGGCGCCCGTGCCTGGATCGACGACCTGCATCGTCCGGCCACCCACCGCGTCGACGAACTCGCCGTCGACGAACATCTTGTAGCGTTCCATCGTGTTCCCCTCGGAATTCCCGGCAATATCGAGTCGATCCGGCTGCGCTCAGTGCTGGCGCAGATCCGACAACATTCGCGCGACGCGGAAATCGTGATCCGGGCTCGCCGGCACCGGAATCGCGATGCGGTCGACCAGCCCGTCGAAGCGCTGGCGCAACGCCTCGGCGACCGTGTCGAACCGACCGGTCACGAGGAACTCGTCCAGCACGCGGTCCTCGAACACGCCGGACATCTCCTTCCAGCGCTGCTCGCGCGTCATTTTCAGCAGCGTCTCCCCGAGTGTCTCCCAGCCGAAGAGCGCGAGGCTCGGCCAGTAGGCCGGCGTCGAGAACAGGAAGGCCAGCATGTTGCGGAACCGCTCCCGCTCCTTCGCCACGGAGTCGTCGTCCGGGCCCATGGCCACCAGGACGTTGGCAGCGATGAAGGGCTTCGCCAGTCCGGCGGCGCGGCGCTGCGCGCCTTCAGCGACGACCGGGATGATCGCCTCGCGCAGGTAGCGCGGGGACGTGTTGCTCGGGTGCGTGTGCATGCCGTCGGCACACTCTCCCACCAACGCGAGCATCTTCGGTCCGACCGCGCCGAGCGCCAGCGGCACGTCCGGCGCGTCGATGGGCCCCGGATTGAAGAACGGCTGCATGCGCGTGAAGTGGTAGTGCTCGCCGACGTAGTTGAGGGGCGCGCCCGTGCGAAAGGTCGCGAAGATCGCGCGCAGCGATTCGAGGTACTCCCGCATCCCCTTGGCAGGCGGCAGCCAGCGGGCCGAGTAGCGATCCTCGACGTTCTGCCTGACCTGCGTGCCGAGCCCGAGCTCGAACCGGCCGCTGGACATGCGTTGCAAGTCCCAGGCGGCGAGCGCCACGTTCATCGGGCTGCGCGGGAACGCTACGAGAACCGAGGTGGCGACCTTGAGACGTGTGGTGGCGGACAGCGCCTGGCAAGCGAGCAGCAATCCGTCGTGTACGGCGTCCGGGACGTTCAGGCCGTCGTAACCCAGGGTCTCGACGCGCTGCGCGAAGGCGCCGACCGCCTCCAGGCTCATGTTCTCCGGCGAGTTCGCGAATACTTCCAGCATGGTCGGCTCCCGTCGGCCTAGAGGTGAAAGCCGGCCAGCGGCTCGCGCCCGTCCAGCGTGCAGACGGTTGCGCCGAGTTCCCGCAGCAGGTTCAGGCTCAGCACTCGACGCCCGGACAGTTCGGCGGGCGGCCGGGAACAGAGTTCCAGCACGGCCTGCACCATGGCCTCCAGCGGCTCCATGTGCGCGGCGGCGTCGATCGTGCCGAGCGCCACCGCGCCCTCGCTCGCCACGGCTTCCACAGGCGCCACGGCATTGACTGCGATGTTCGCGGCAGCCAACTCGGCGGCCATGCCCGTCGTGAGGCGTTCCAGGGCCGCCTTGCTCGATCCGTAAACCGAGGGCCCCACCTCGGCATTGAACTTGAAGTAGCGTTCCTGGCGATCGAACGGCGCCGGATCGGGGTGGTTCACGGTTGCGCTGGAGAGATTGACGATCCACCCCGCGCCCCGTCCCGTCATGCTGGGAATGCACTGCTGCATCAGTTCGAGGGGCGCGAAATAGTTGACCTCGAAGCAGCGGCGAATGTGCGAATCGCTCTGGTCCCGCGCCGGCTGGAAACGCGACCAGGCGGCGTTGTTGATCAGGATGTCGACGCCGCCGAAGCGCTCGATCGTCTCACTCACTATGTGCCCACGCTTGGCCGGATCGACCAGGTCCGCCGTGATCACCGCGCACTCGGCGCCCAGGGATTGGATCCGGTCGGCCGTCTCCTGCAGCGACCCTGCCAGCCGTCGCTCGCCGGTCTTCTCCGTGCGCGCCACGAGCGCCACGCGCGCGCCTTCAGCCGCGAGACGCACTGCCGTTGCACTGCCGATGCCACGGCTTGCGCCCGTGACGATCGCCACCTTGCCTTCCAGTCGCTTGGTCATCGGTCGTCGGTGTCCTGAAGTGGGAGCCATGGGATTCAAGGCGTCAGTGCTGCCGGTAACGGCGCTGCACGTGTTCCTGGCGGATGGCGATCGCGGCGCGCCGCTCCGCGGCGGAGACGCGCTTTGTTTCGACCGGAAGATGGTGGTCGATCTCGGCGAACGGCACGCGCCTCGCGGTGGCCCACGGCCAGTTTTCCTTGGGCTTGTGCGAATAAGCCCAGCGCACCGCCATGTACCCTTGCGGGTGCCCCGTGGTGTCCACCCAGTTCGCGATGCCGGGATCCCGATGCGAAATCACGTAGCGCAGGACGTTGTCCGAGTCGCGGTGCGCCTGGAAGGCGTTCAGGCTGCTCTGGTGGTTGGCGAAGTCGAGCGACTCTCCCCACAGGTTGCCGAGGTGGAAGCCGATGTACTCCGGCTCGATCGGCTGGTGCAGTTCGACGATCAGTGCCTCGTCGTCGCCAAGCTCGTAGATTCCGCCCGCGTAGATGTTGGTCGTCATGCCGCCGGCGGTGGCGAGCGACGCGGCGTTCGGCTTGTTGAAGTCGTTGCGCGGCATCATTCGGCTCGGTGCCCCGTCCTTGCCGCCGTACGCCTCGAGCGTCACCGCGTAGAACTCGTTCCAGAACCAGACCTGGTTGCGCGTGAAGCGGCCGACGTCCTCCATCTGCCTCGCCGCCAGTTCAGGCGTGTAGGCCGGCATCGGCTGGCCGAGGCGATCGTTGCGGTAGATGAAGAGTTCCAGCAGGTCCTCGTTCTCCCAGTCGCAGAACAGTTCCCGCAGCATCACGAACTCGGCGACGTACTCGCGGCTCACGTCCTCCCCGGCGCGGTTCTTGCGCGTCTTCACGGCCTTGGTGCACATGAAGTTGCCGGTGTAGCCTTCGGGCTTCGTGGGCGCGAGCAGGATCTCGAAGCGGCCGTCGTCGTCCACGCGCAGATCGCTCGAGTCCAGCACGTCGAGGTTGGCGCGTGATCCGGGTGCCAGCTCCGCGATGCTGCCGGAGTCGCCGGAATACCCGCTCGGCGTCTGGAAAATCACGTAGTGCGGGGCCTTGCGGCGGCCCGCCGGTGCCGTCTTGCCGCGCCACGCACTGGTATCGCCGGCGCGGCCGCGGATGGTGTAGCTGAAGTGGCCGTCAATCGGCGCCGCGAGGTAGGTCGCATCGGAGTTGTCGATCGTCGAGCGGTTGAGCGGCTGGATCGCGCGCACGAAGTATGGGAACTCGGACGTCGGCCCGAGGCAGCGCGTCAACGACCCGTACAGGAACCCGAGCACGTACCGGTAGCCTTCCGCGAGGTTGCGGGGCGACGCGGGCGCCGGCCAGCGCTGCGGGTCATCGATGCCGTCACGGGCTTCCTGAAGTTGAGCGATGAGGCCGTCCCAGGCCTTGCGCAGTTGGTCTGCGGCAGCCGAGGTCTCGTCGTCGTCCTGGCTCATGTCTTGCTCCCCTGTACCGGGGCTGGCACCGGCTCAGCGTCCCAGCCAAACCGCTCGAACAGCGGTGCCAGCTTTTCGCGGATCTCCGCATCGTCGAGGCCGAATTCGGCCAGGCTGTAGCGGTGTTCCGTCTCGTGCTTGCGCGCCCGCTCCTGCTCCTTCTGCAGGTTCTGGCGCACGGCAGCGCTCATCTCGAGACCCAGGTCGGCGTAGATCCTTTCCACTGCGCGCTTCGGCTCTGCGACCAGTTCGCGATAATCGACCACGGCCTGCGGCGTGCCCGGATGGCGTGCCAGCGCCTCGAGCGGGTACAGGTACGTTTCGTACGACAGCTGGACCATGGCCCGCACCGACTTGCGGATCCGCTCCGGGTCGACGTTGCCCTGGTGCTTCCAGCTGGTGCTGAGGAGCTTCAGCAGGCTCGGGATCGTCTCGTGGGGGTTCCGGTACAGCACGACGAAGCGCGCGTCGGGAAAGACCTCGAGGATCGACTCGACGCGCCCGCACCACGAGGGGTTCTTGCTCAGGTGGATCCGGTCCCGGCCGTTGATGTACAGCTGCCGGCGCACGCAATCGCGATAGAAACCCATCAGGCGGCGCCGCTCGGCCGGCGGGCGCTGGTCCGTGTGGAAGAAATCCGCGTCGCCCAGGAACGGCAGCTTGGTCATCCAGAAGCCCGAGGCGCAGGAGTCGTAGAAGACGAGGTCGTCCTCCTCCGGCACGCCGAGCCCCATCTTGTGGATGTGGCGCATGGGCCCGAACTTGCGATCCTCCCAGGCCTCGAGCTTCCTGGCGAAGTGTCGCCCCAGCAGGCGCGCGTCCAGCCAACCGAGCAGGTGCACGAACTTCTTCTCGAGCAGCGCGGGCAACCGCAGTTCCCAGTACTTGAACGCGCTGAACTGCGGGTCCTCGCACATCAGCCGGTGCGCGAGCGTCGTCCCGCTGCGAGCGTGGCCGATGACGAACACCGGGGCCTTCACCCGGATCCGCCAGAGTCCCGGGAACAGGATCCCGTCGAGGAAATAGCAGACCGCGTGACCGAGGGCCCGCAGCGGGATCGTCCGGCCCACGAGGCGCTGCAGGCCGGCCCGCCGTTTGGCGTCCGGCACCTGCGCCACGAGTTCCCTGAACTGCCGCCAGGTCGCGAAGTCGAAGTAGAAACGCATCATGCCCGTCATTTCCCGGCCGGCATCGGCACGCCGATGTCCTGCAATGCGGCTTCGTCCAGCGGTACGTACGTCTGCCGCCGGTGGCTCACGACGTAGAGCGGGTCGGCGACCTTCCGCGGATCGAAGCCCTGGGCGCGCAGGTCGACCTTGCGCAGCTTGAAGTTGGCCGTGAGCTCCGCCTCCGGGCTGACGCGAACGAAGACCGGCACCGCGTAGTGCGGCAGTTCGCGCGCGGCAACCTCGTAGAGCATCCGTGGATCAAACGCGCGGCCCGGTTTCATCACGATGGCCGCCATGCCCGCCTGGCCTCCGAGACTCGGCACGGGCACCCCGTACACGTTCAGCAGTTCGATGTCCGGTAGCGCCTGGGACAACTGCTGCGTCACCTCTGTCGTCGACACGTTCTCCGCCTTGAAGCGGAAGGTGTCGCCGATCCGGTCGACGAAATAGTAGTAGTCCTCTTCGTCGCGACGGAACAGGTCACCGCTGCGCCACCAGCGGTCGCCTTTCTCGAAGACGTCCGCAAGCACTTTCTTGCGCGACTCTTCCTCGCTGGTGTAGCCCTCGAACGGCGAGACGATCGTGCCGTCGGCCTGCGCGATCTGGCAGATGATCTCGCCGGCCTCGCCGGGCTCGCATTCGATGAATTGCCCCGCGGCATTGCGCGGGTGCGTCTCGGTCTCCGCATCGAAGCGCACGAGCCGGATGTGCGAGCGGTCGCGGAACGGGATGCGCCCGCAGGACCCGGGCTTGTTGTCGAAGTTCGTCATGTTGCCGTTCGACTCGGTCGCGCCCCAGCCTTCGTAGATCCGGATGTGGCGGCCGAACCGGCGCGTGAACCGGGTCCACACGTCGATGCCCATGCCCGAGCCGAGCAGGACCTCGAGCGTGTGCCGGTCCTCCCCCGCCGTCTCGGGCGTGTTCGTCAGATACCGGCAGACTTCGCCGACGTACTGGAACACCGTGGCGCGATGCTTGTGAACGTCGGGCCAGAACTGGCTGGTGCTGAACTTGCGCCGCACGAGCGTGGTTCCGCCAGTCGCGATCGCCGTGGAGAACAGCGAATACAACGCCGCGCCGTGAAACAGCGGCAATGCGCAGTAGAAGACGTCGTCGGGCCCGAGGTTCGCGATGGCCTTCCACGCCTCCCCCACGCCCAGATAGCGGCGATGCCCGATGCGGGCGGCCTTGGGCAGGCCCGTGGTGCCGGACGTGAACACCAGGAAGCACGGATCGGTCGAGCGCACGCTGCGACGCCGTTCCGCGCAGTTCGGCAGGGGCGGCACCGAGTCGATCGTCGCCGCGAGATCGACGAAGGACGGGGGCAACGCCGGCAGCGGACGCTCGCCGTCACGGACCACGAACACCTCGAGCCCCTCGGTGGCCGGCAGGATCTCCAGCAACTGGTCGAGGCACTCCGCGCCGATGAACAGCACCTTCGCGCCCGTCTCGCGGAGCGCGTGCTCGAGCGCGCGTTTGCGGGCGAACGTGTTGATCAGGGCCGCGGTCACGCCGACCTTGGAGAGCCCCATCCAGGCCGCGAAGAACTCCGGCCGGTTCTCCACCATGACGGCCCCGACCCCGCCCTCCCGCAGGCCGGCCTCGTGGGCCAGCGTCGCGTAGCGGGCGGCGAGCGTGTCGAGTTCGCCGTAGCTCAGCGGCCGGTCGTCGTAGATGAGGCACGGGTGACCGGGATCTCGCGCCACCGCACGCTCGAAGGCGTCCATGACCGTCCAGTTCGGGCTCGGCAACGGCAGGAGTTGCGTCCCGAAGTAGAGGTCCATCCTGGCCTGCGTCTCCTCGCGCGTGACGGAGGCGACGCCGTCGGCCGGCAGGTCTGTGTTTGAGGCAGTCATGACTGGAGGGAACGGAACTTGCTGTGCGGCATCAGCGCTGCTTTTCCTTGGCGGCCTGCACGACGTTCGCAGGGTCGAGCGTCGCGAAGAGGCGCTTCGTCTCGGCGCTCTGGTGCGCGAGCAGATGCGTGTGGTGATGCGCCTGTATCGCCTCGCGGAACCCCGTCATGTCGAGTGCACGATTGAGGGACTTCTTGGTCATCTTGATCGCAAACGGCGGAGCCTTGGCGATCCGGTTCGCCAGCGCCAGCGTCTCGTCCTCCAGTTTCTCGCGCGGCACCACCCGGTTGACCATGCCCAGCATGTGCCCGTCCCGGGCCGAGAGGCGCTCGCCGGTGTACATCAGCTCCTTGGCCTTGCGGAAGCCGAGCACGTATGGCGCGATCAGCACCTCTGCGCCGGTCGTGGCGACCATGTGCACCACCGGGTCGGCGAAGAACGCATCCTCGGCGGCCACCATCAGGTCGCACATGTTGGCGACCATGAAGCCGCCGCCGACGCAGGCGCCCTGGACCTGGGCGATCGTCGGCTTCGGCAGGTCGTAGATCCGCATGCAGTAGTCGATGTAGTACTCGGTCTCCATCGCCTCCCAGCTCTCCGGCGACATGTCGAGCTCGGGATCACCCGAACTTTCCATGCCCTCCTGCAGGTCGTGTCCGGCGGAAAAGTGCTTGCCTTTGCCGCCGATGATGACGACCCGGACTTCCGGATCGGCGCCGGCGCGCACGACGGCCTGGTCGAGTTCCCGCAGCAGCTCGCGCGACTGCGAGTTGCTCTTTTCGGGACGGTTGTGGCAGATGCGGACGACCGGTCCCAGCTGCTCGTAGGTGATCTGCTCGTAGTTCACATCATCTCCTCGGCGTCATTCGAGCGCGTTCCTGGCGGTAGCCACGGCCCATCGATAGTCGCCCTTGCCGGCTGGCGATCGCTGGATGGCATCGACGAAAACGACTTCCTTCGGAACCTTGTACCCGCTGAGTTGCTGCCGGCAGTGGGCTCGCAATTCCTCGGCACCGACAGCGGCGCCGGACCGCACGGTCACGACGCCGACCACCTTGCTGCCCCAGCGCGCGTCGGGCAGACCGACAACCAGGCTGTCGAAAACGGCCGGGTGGCTGCGCAACGCTTCCTCGACTTCCTCGACGAACACCTTCTCGCCACCGGTGTTGATGCAGTTCGAGTCGCGGCCGTACACGAGGATGGAACCATCGGCGTCACGCCTGGCGATGTCCCCGGTGACCGCATAGCGCCGACCGCCGAAGGACACGAACGTCTGCGCGGTCTTCTCCGGGTCGCCCAGGTAGCCGACCGGCACCAGGCCCGTCCTGGCCAGGATGCCGGTCTCGCCCGGCTCGGCCTTGCGTATGTTGTCGACGAGGACCTCGAGATCCGGGTGCGGCGCCAGGCGCAGCAGCGCGCCTGGTTCGGGCTTGCTGCCGCTTGCGAACATGCCGGCCTCGGACGAGCCGGAACCGTTCGCGATGTAGATGTGCGGCAGCGCGGCCTTGAGGCCGGCCTGCACGTGCCCGGACAGCAGCGCGCCGCCGTTGCCGACCGCCATCAGGCTCGACAGGTCCCAGCGCCCGGGGTTCGCCAGCAGCGCATCCAGGAGCGGCACCGCCATCGCGTCGCCGACGATGTTGCAGAAACTGACTCTCTCGCGGGCCAGCAACTCCAGGATGTGCTCGGCATCGAAGCTCTTGCGGTCGCTGATCACGATCGTGTGGCCGGCATAGAGCGACATGAGCGTCGCCCACAGCGCGGCCCCATGCATGAGGGGCGCGATCGGCGTGCTGCGGATCGGGTGCGCTGCGCTGGCGCGCTCTGCCAGCTCGCCGGGCGCCTGGACCGGCCCCAGCTGCGGCGTGTACGCGCAGCCACCGCCCAGCGCGCTGTAGAAGAGCGCTTTGTGCGGCCAGATGACGCCCTTCGGCTTGCCGGTGGTGCCGCCGGTGTACAGGACTGACTGGTCTTCGTCACTGCGCAACACGGCGTTCGCCGCCGTGCCGGAGGATTGCGACACCGCGTCCTGATAGTCGGCCGCCCCACGGATGGCCGGCGACGCGTTGCCCACGCAGACGATGACCCGCAAGGCGGGCGCCGCATCGCGCGCCTCCTCGACGCGCGGACCGAGCTCCGCACTGTACAGCAGCGCCTTGAGCCCCGAGTTGCCGTAGAGGTAGCGCAGCTCGTCGGCAACGTAGCGGTAGTTGATGTTGACCGGCACGGCCTTGATCTTGCAGGCGGCGAGGAACCCCTCCAGGTACTCGATGCCGTTGTACAGCTGCAGCCCGACCGTATCGCCTTCGCCGACTCCATGGGACAGCATCCAGGACGCCAGGTACGTCACCCGCTCCTGCAGCGCGCGGTAGTTCACGCGCTGGCTGCCCACGACGACGGCTTCCCGCGCCGGGACCGCATCGGCGACCTCGTCGAAGAGGTCGGCAAGATTGAAAGTTCGCCTCGATTGCATGCCGCTCACGCCCCCCGGACCTCTTGCCGCCGGCTTCACAGTGCCACTCGGCCCGGCTCCGTCGCGATGACTTTGCCGAGCGCCGCCGCTGCCTCGACTGTCGACATCGCGGCCAGTTCGTTGTGCTTGGCGGCGACCGTATGACGCCAAAGCGGGTAGCCTCGGTCGTGGCCCATGCCACCGTGCACCTGCTGGCAGATATGCAAGACACGGTGGCCGGCGTCGCCCGCCATCATCTTGGCCGATAGCGCGTCGACCCGCCCATCGTCCTGCCTGGCCAGCACCGCGGCCGCGTTGCGGCTCAGCAGCTGCAGTGTCATGGAATCGATGTAGGCATCGGCCATCCGCTGGCTCACCGCCTGGAAAGTCCCGATCTTGACCCCGAACGCCTCGCGTTCGCTGACGTACGCGGTCGTCATGCGAATCGCCTCGTCGACCACCCCAGACTGTACCGCACTGAGTCCGGCGAGCAGTCGCTGGCTCATCCACTCGACGAGTTCCGGCCCGCCGAGCCTCTGCGCCACGACGCCTTCCAGCATCAGCCTGCCGGCGGGCGACTTGTCGGTGGAAACCTGCTCCTCCACACGCAGTCCGCCCTGCCCTGCGCGGATCAGGCACAGCACCCGATTCCCTGCCTCGCGCACCGGGACCAGATAGGCGGCAGCGCCACCCGCATATGCGACCGGCGAAATATCGCCGCTCACGCGGTCACCTTCGAATCGCAGGGTATTGCCCCGTTCGGCCCTCGTGCTGACCGCGAGCCAGCCCGTCGCAGCCGATAACTCGCGCAGCTCGGTGATCGCCTCGCAACGCTGCAGCGCGTGCAGCCCGACCGTGTGGTACACAACCGGGACGGCCGCCGTCGTGCGGCCTGCCTGCTCGAACACGAGGCAGGCTTCGGCGAAGCTGAGCCCGGTACCGCCGTGCTCCTCTGCGATGCCGACCGTCGTCAGCCCGGCCTCGCGCAAAGCCGCCCACAGCGTGCAATCGACGCGGTTGCCGCCATTCTCGAGTTCCAGCAGGCGCTCCGGCGAGCCGTGGTCGCGCATCAGCGATTCGGCGAGGTCGCCGATTTCGCGTTCCAGTTCGTTCAGTTCGAAGTCCATGACACTCAGACCTGTCGATCAACTACTGCGCTTGACGCGCGGCAAACCCATGCCCAGCTGCGCGACCATGTCGCGCATGACCTCGTTGGTGCCGCCCGCGAAGCCGAACACCGGGACGTTGCGATACAGCAGTTCCAGCATGATTCCTTCCGGGGTGCCGGGCTTGTCGGATCGCAGCGACCCCTCGGGCCCGACGACCTCGAGCATCTGGCGGAATGCCGAGAGGAAGCTCTCGTAACCGAGAACCTTGATGGCGGACGCTTCCGCCGCGGACAGCGTGCCCTTTTCCAGGCGTGCGGCTTGCCGCCGGCAGGCGAGGTTCAGGGCCTGCAGCGTCACGAAGGCGCGGGCCAGGTTCTGCTGCACCCAGGGCGCGTCGATCACCTTGCCACCGGTGCCGTCGTCCGTCGCGCGAGCCCATTCCAGCAGCCGCCCGAACTGCTCGTTCGCCATGCCGGGATTCATCAAGGTCAGGCGCTCGCGGTTCAACTGGCTGGTGATCACGTCCCAGGCGCCGTTCTCGCGGCCGATGAGGTACTTCGCGGGCACGCGCACGTTGTCGTAGAAGGTCAGGTTCGTGTGCCCGTCCGCGACCGTGTGGATCGGTGAGTGCGAGAAACCCCGGGCGTTCGTCGGAACCACGAGAATCGACAGACCCTTGTGGCGCTTGTGCAGGTCGTCGTGCGCCGTGCGCACGGCCAGCCAGATGTAGTCGGCAAAATGTCCGAGCGAAGTGAACATCTTCGCCCCGTTGATGACGTACTCGTCGCCCTGGCGCTCGGCCCGCGTCTTCAGGGCCGCCAGGTCGGTACCACCGCTCGCCTCGGTGTAGCCGATCGCGAAGATGATTTCGCCGCCCAGGATTTTCGGCAGCAGTTCATTGCGCAGTTCCGGGGTTGCGAAATCGGCAATGGCCGGCCCGATCGACTCGGAAGTCAGGTACGGAAACGGGAAACCCGACCGCGTGACTTCCTCGATGAAGATGTACTGCTCGACGTGTCCGAGCCCGCGCCCGCCCATCTCGACCGGCCAGCCGAGCCCGATCCATCCGTCGGCACCCATGCGCCGCAGCGCGGCGCGGAACAAGGGTCCACCGCCCTCGCCGCCATAGGTGTCGCGCAGTTCCTGCCTCAGTTCCGGCGTCATCAGGTCGGCCATGTACCGGCGCAGCTCCTGGCGCAACCGCTCTTGCTCGTTCGAATAGGAAATGTCCACCGCCTGCAGATCTCCCGTATCGACTCAGGACCGCGCCCGGCCAGGAGCTTGATGGGCAGTCGCCTCGCCGGTCACGACATGACCCCGCTGCTCCGATTCCGCGACCGGTGGCCCGATCGCTTCCCCGAGCCGCCGACTCTCGGCCTCGAGATAAAGCGCGAGGGCCTTCGCCAGTTCCACGAAGAATGGCATCGCACCGCTGTCTGCGAGCTTGTCACGCACCAGCGGCACCCACGCGCCAGGGTGCCGGTCGATGAAGTCGCGCTGTGCGCGACGCACCCCCGCGACGTCGGCATCGCCGGCCGCGGCGCCAGCCTCCTGGAACGTCAGGTAGTGGAGGAATTCCAACTCTGTCCGGAGGTGATCCGGCTGCTCCTGGCGATCCTCGGGCAGCGACAGCCCGAAGAACTTGTAGAAGCGCAGGGATTCTTCCATGGCATCGTGGGACGTCCGCAGGTGCACGCCTTCCTCGAGCGCACAGGCCGGCCCTTCGTTGCCGGCGATGAACAGGCGCGTGTATTCCGCGAGCAGGTCGTCGTCGCTCCCGCCGGCATCCCGCAACGCACCCCAATCCACCTTGCCGCCCAGGCCCGGATCCACGGCCTCGAGCAACTGCTTGAGCGCAGCGGCAAAGGCGCCGCTGCGGACGGCGTCGAGCATCGGCGCGTCCGGATAATCGAATGCCGCGGCGAAACTGGCGTAGACCAGGCTGCGCAGCGCAGATGCTTCGTTCGTCGCCTCGATCGCCAGTTGGGCCATGCGTCAACCCCGGGCCACGTACTTGCGCAGGTCTACCCGCGTGTCCCGATCGTTCTGGCACGGGTCGTTCCAGCCGACCTCGTTCTGCATGTGCCCGTAGCTGACGAGTTGCGTCACCTTGAGCGGGCTCGGGGAGATCGCGTCGTTGGCCCGGCCGTTCTTGAACTGGAAGGCGCTCCATGCATGGTAGATGTGCACCTGGCCCGGGCGGATTGCCGGCGTGTGCTTCACCCGCACGACGAATTCGCCGAGGTCGTTGTGCACGGCTGCGTAGTCGTGGTCTGCCAGCCCTCGCTGCGAGGCGTCGCGGGGGTTGACGAAGATGACCGGCTCGCCTCGCTGCAACTGCAGCAGCATGTCGAGGTCCCGCCACATCGTGTGGATGCTCCAGCGCGTGTGGCCGCCGGTCATGACCAGCGGGTACTTGCCGCCCGCCATCGGGGGATCCTTGTGGACCGGCATTTCCTCGCCGACCTCGATGAAGAGCGGGTGGTCGATGTAGAACTGCTGCCGTCCGGTGAGCGTGGGCCACGGCTTCTTGTTCGCCACGTAGTCCTGGTAAGGAACCAGCGGCTCGTCGATCCTGTAGTCGCTGGTGCCGCACCACATGCGGCCGAGCTGGCTGACGCCCGTGTAGCGCATGGCGCCCTTGTTACGGCGCAGGTCCTCGAGCGTGATGCCCTTCGTGGCGGGCGACAGCGCCAGGATGATCCGCATGATCTTGTCGTCGTCGCGGGGTCCGATCCTGCCCTTGTCGCTCATGCGCCACGCGGCCTGCGTCAGGTCGTAGGTGGCACCACGGTAGGTCTTGACGTCCGTGACCTTGCGCCGCTTCGCTTCGGCGCTGACACGCTCCATGAGCAGCGACAGCGTCTCCCAGTCCGACTTCGCCTCGCCCAGCGGTTCGACCGCCTTGTCCGCGAGGTGCAGGTAAGGCGGATACGCAACGGAGTACTTGAAACCCAGCTTCTCGTACGGCGAAGCCGCCGGCAGCAGGATGTCGGAATGGTGAGCCGTGTCGTCCATCTTCAGCGTGAGATTCACGATCAGCTTCGCATTCCCGAACATCGTCTTCGCGAGGCGCTCGCCCATCCGGTTGTGCCGGAACGGGTTGCCGAACATGTTGAAAATGACGTCCGGGCTGCCGAGCTCCGGTCCCGGCACGTTGTGCAGTTCCTTCTTCTCGAGCTGTTCCTTGAAGTAGGTCTCGGGCGTCTTCGGCAGGGTCGGGTCGTTGTACGACGGATTGAGCTGCGCTTCGTAACTCCCGCCGTTGAGCAGCATGTGCAGCGATCCGGAGATGTATCCGGGCGTCCGCGCCTGCTGCTTGCCGATCTCCATCAGCGCGACGAAGATCCCGTTCGGGTTGTCGATGCTGAGGTCGGACGGGTGGTCCGCGAACGCCGCCAGGATCTTGCCGTCCAGTTCGAAAAAGGTCATTTCCTGCCAGCCACCGCCCGCGCGCCCGTTGTTGCCCGTCAGGGCGGCCAGGAGGATCTGCGAGCGTTGCACCAGGTCGCCGTGCAGGATCTTGCCCGCGGCGGCGCCCGCGTAGATCAAGGCGGACTTCGCGCCGGCGAATTCGCGGGCGAACCGCCGGATCACGTTCGCATGCACGCCCGTGATCCTCGCGGCGCTCTCGGGGTCATAAGCCGAGAGCTTGTCGCGCAGGATTGAAAAGCCAGTCCTGAGCCCGACTGTCTCGCCTGAAAGCAGCGTGACCGCTGCATCCGTCGGCTCGAGGTCCGGATGATCCTCGGGACCGAGACGCAAGGTCTTCCTGGCGCGGTCGACGACGCCGGAGCTGTTGGACCAGGACACCGCCCGCTTGCTGCCATCCCACCAGGCGAATCGATTGTCCTTGCCGCCGGCCACGACGTCGGACTCGCGCAGGAACGTGCGCGTGTCGGCACGGATCAGCAGCGGCAAGTCAGTCTGCTCGCAGACGTACGGAACGTCGTGCAGCTTCTCGTCGATGATCACCTTGCACGCAGACAGCGCCAGTGCGGCATCGGTGCCGGGTCGCAATGAGATCCAGAGGTCGGCGTGCACTGCCGTTGGATTGAAGTCGGGGGTGATCGAGACGACCTTGGCGCCGCGGTAGCGCGCTTCAGTGATGAAGTGGGCGTCCGGTATGCGGGTCGACACCGGATTGCCGAACCAGCTGACGAAGTAGTCCGACCTGAACCAGTCGTCCGAGGAACCGCCCGGCACTGGATTGCCCAGCGTGGCGGTGGCGCCCGTCATCAGGTCTCCCACACCGCCGAAATTCTCGGTGATCGGTATGCCGAGGCTGCCAAAAAACCGGCACATCGCGATCCAGCTGGGCCCGAAATCGGCGTTGTTGCCATTCTCGAGGTAGGCCCCTGCTCCGCCCCGCGTTGCGAGGGTGTCCACGAGCGTCCGCGAGATTTCATCCAGCGCGTCGTCCCATGAAATGCGCTTCCAGCGGCCGGCGCCGCGCGCTCCGACGCGCTTCAGCGGGTAGCGAACACGTGCCGGGCTTCGGTAGAGAGCGCTTGCCGAGCCGCCTTTCTGGCAACCACGTGGACTGAAGTCCGGCACCTGCGAGTTTGTCTGGGAATAGGGCGCTCCCTGCTCTTCGCGCCAGACGATACCGTCGCGCACGTACAGGTCCCAGGCGCAGCCGCCGCTGGCGCAGTTCGTGCACGAGTGCGTGCCGTGCGAGACGCGATCCCAGCTCCACCGCTCACGGTAGACGTCCCGATAATCCCGATAGTGCCGCGCGGACTCAGGCAGGCTTGCGTCGGCAAAGGCCGGCCGCAGGCTGGACAGTTGCAACGCAAGAGTGACGGCGCCCGCAGCGGTGCCGCGCAGGAAGTCGCGACGATTGACGTGGAATGCGTTTTTCACACGACTCTCCTCGACAGTCGGCAAGGCACGTTCAGCCCTTCTTCCGCCACTGGATTCGCGAGACGGTCGAGGGGTCCTTGTCGAACCCGCCGAACATGTTCTTCCACTCGTAGGCGATCAGCAGGTCCATCAATTCGGAATGGCCCGTCGTGCGCTTCTTGTCGCGCTCGGCCTTGATGATCGCGAGCGCGTCGAGGACCTTCGGCCCGAAGAGGCCGACGAGATAGGCATCCGGAATCCGAGGCTTCGACGGCTCGATGTCGCCATCCTTGCCGTAGGAATCGGCGGCGAGCGGCGGCACGTAGAAGACATTGGGGTCGGTGCCGTACTCCGGGTGCAGCGGCAACGCCACGTTCCATTTGTCGACCAGCTTGTGGATCGGCGCATCGGGATCGTCACGGTAACCGACGAAACGCACGCGACCCGGACACTGCCGCGCGCACGCGGGCGGAACCCCCTCGTCGATGCGCGGGAAGCAGAAGATGCATTTCTGCGAGACCTGCTTCTGGTGATTGAAGTAGATCTTCTTGTACGGGCACGCCTCCTGGCAGAAGCGATATCCGCGGCAACGGTCCTCGTCGACGGTGACGATGCCGTCCTGCTCGCGTTTCTCGATCGACTTGCGGGGACAGGCCTCGAGACAGGCCGGATGCGTGCAGTGATTGCAGATGCGCGGCATGTAGAAGTAGTACGAGTTCGGGAACTCGCCTGCCCCCTGATCCTCGTCCCAGTTCGGGCCCCATTCCGGCTGTGGCCCCTCCACTTGAAGGTTAGCCGCCGAGCCTTTGCCGCCAAAGTGCGTTTCCTCGTGGTTGAACTGCCAGGCCTCACCGTAGTCCGAGCGCTTCGGCAGCATGCCGGGCCGGGCTTCGCCATTGCCGTCGAACCCGCCGCCCATGCGTTCCCAGTCGTGCGGCGTGCCGTGGCCCGGCAGCGTGTTGACGGTGTTGAACCACATGTACTGCATGCCATCGTCGCGGGTCCACAACGTCTTGCAGGCGACCGTGCAGGTCTGGCAACCGAGGCACTTGTTGAGGTCCATCACCATCGCCAATTGACGTTTGCTCATGGGGCGCTCCACGCGCGTGCAAGTGAGGACGAGCAGCCGGCGACAACGGCCTGGGCGGCGGCCGGAGCGCGGGCGACCCGGTGCCGCAAAGTCACTGCATCCCTTAATACAACATGGGTTGTATTTGCGCAAGAATTATTGTATTTGGTATTACCACTGTCCCCAGAGGGTGAACGGGGTCCGAATTCCGATGCCGGCGAAGACGAAACGAAATCCGAGCGGCAAGGGCCGTCCTACGGCCGACGACGGCCGCAGGAAACTGGCGAGGCTGCTCGCCGTGGCCAGCAATGAATTCAGCCAGCACGGCTTCCGGGCAGTCACGATGCGCGGCGTTGCGGACAAGGCGCGCGTATCCACGCGCACGCTGTACAACCGATACGACGACAAGTTGAGCCTGTTCAAGGCCTGCCTCGAATTTGAAAGCATGGCCTTCCCCACCCCGGATCCGGCGCCCGGCGAACCGGTCGACGCCGTGCTCGAACGCTACGCGGCCGGGGTCGTGCGGGCTTTGTCGACGGATGCGAGCCTCCGGCTGGCGATGCTGGTCTACCGCGAGGGGCTGAAATTCCCCGAGTTGTTGCGGGCCGCCGAAGCGCATGAGGACCGGCTGCTGATCCAGCCACTGGCCGTCTATCTTCGGCAGGCCGGACTGGAACGGGCGGGAAGCACCGAGCTTGCCAAGATCCTGCTGGGCATGGCGCTGGTCGAATGGCAGCGCGCCGGCTCGTTCAGGCGACCGCCACCCAATGAGGACGACATCGTCCGGCACGCCAGGCTCGCGGTCCGCACCTTCCTGCACGGAGCCTCCCCGGTCGACGGTCAGGCGCAGTGAACAGTTCGATGGATCCATCACTCTGGAGAAAGCCGATGAATTCCACCCTGAGATTGGCGACCCTCGTCGCACTCACGCTCGGCATGTCTGCGGCGCAGGTGCACGCACAGGACCCGGCTGCGCCGGTCGCCGCCACTCAAGCCGCCGCGCACTACAGCGTCGACAAGACCACGATCGGCGAACTGCTCGATGACGCAAATGCGTGCGCCGTCCTGGACAAGTACATTCCCGGGTTCACCAGCAATGAGCAGGTCGACCTCGCCCGGGGCATGACGCTGCGTGGAATCCAGCCGTATGCGCAGGACACGATGACCGACGAGGTCCTGGCGAAGATCGACAGCGACCTCGGCAAGCTGTCGCCGGCGACCGCCCCGCACGGCTCCTGAGGCTGGCTCAGGCGGCCACTGGCGTCCAGGAGCAGACAGGCGCATCTGCCGGGTAAGTTGCCGGCCGCCCGATGTCGTAGGCCGCGTTGAGCGTGCGGATGAACTCGCGGTCGTGCAGCGGGTCCGACGGCGTGGCAATCGCGATGCCCCTGGACCGGACGTCCCTGATCAGCGTGTCGAAGACCCGCTCGTGGGTCAGGTCGTCCGTTCCGTCCATGTTCTTCTTGAGTTCGCCGAGGTCCTCGAAGACCTCCGCGCTCCAGTGCACCAGGAAGCGCAGGTCGTCGGTCCCGTATCGCGCGATCACGCGGTCACCGGTCGTCACCACCCAACGGTCGCGATCGACCGGGTCAGCACCAAAGGTGCTGTCCAGCGCGAGGCCACGCGGCCGGCGCAGTTCCGGCGGCCCGTTTGCCTCGCCGCGATGCACCATCATCTCGTTCTGGACCAGCACGCCTCGATTGAAGATCGGCGGATGCAGGCGTGCGGGGTTGCGCAGCGGGCCATCCGGCCAGTACGTGAACCCGCTCGCCGGGCAGCGCGAGAACCACGTGATGACCTGGGCCATCTTGATCAGGTAGTCGCGGAACAGACCGGACTTGCCCATCACGCTGCACAGCCAGGTCGGGGAGTTCTCGAAGCGGATGCCACGGAAGCTCGGCGTATCGAGGTGGCCGGGGTCCAGGTTCGCGCACGGACCGTTGATGTTGAACAACATCCGCTGCGGCTTGGCGTACTTTGCGTTCCAGTAGGACTTCGCCAGCTCGAGAAACGTCGGGTTGAAGAAGCAGTCGTGAAGTTCCGGATACAGGCACGCCGAATGCTCCGCGTAGTAGCCGCGGAACGTGGGCGTCAGGAACATGTCCAGGGACAGGGACGCGCCCTCCGGCATCGATCCCGTCATGGTTGCAATCAGTTCCTCGGCGGACGCGAAATGCTGGGCGAGGATGAGCTTCCACGGCCCATGCCGTCGGACGACGTCGAGCAGACGCTCTCGCTGGTCATTCGTGTAGACGTCGTCGAGTTCCCTGGGCCTCGAGACCGGACGAAGGACGTCGGACAATCTTTGCTTCTCGAACGCGCTCATCACGGCAGCTTCCTCCACGAGTCGATCTGGCGGCTGGCCCGGACGGACCTTTCGGGCGGGCACACCTACATTTACGATCAATTCTCGCTCGCATCCGCTCGGTTGTCAGTCCACTCGCGCCAGGTTGAGCCATGCGGCCACTTTTCGTGAGCGCTCCGGCGCTCTTGTCGAGGCCCGCGATTCCATGGATCGTGCCGGTCAACCCGACCCCCGAGGAACCTGCCGATGTGGGCACTGCAGCAGATCTCCGACAGGCTGGAAATCGAGCAACTGCTGACCCGCTACGTCGACGCACTCGATCGCCGCGACTTCGATGCGTGGGACGAGGTCTTCATGGCCGACGCCTACGTCGACTACCGGGCCACGGGCGGCATCGATGGCTCCTACCCCGCCGTGAAGGCGTGGGTTCGGGATGTCATGCAGCGCTTCCCGAATTACCAGCACCTGCTAGGCAACTTCGTCATCCGCGTCAGCGGCGACACGGCAACGAGCAGGACGGCGTGTTTCAATCCGATGCAAGTGCCGCTGCCCGGCGGGCTGTCGCAGGTCATGTTCATCGGCCTGTGGTACGTGGACAAGCTCGTGCGCACGAAAGACGGCTGGCGCATCAGCGAGCGCGTGGAAGAGAAATGCTACTTCCACAACGTTCCGGCCGCCGCACCGCCCGGCGCCGAATGAGGCGCTCGGCACTGACACGACCACGTTGATGAACCTGACATCCGACGAACTCCTGACGACGACGCGCACGGTTCGCAAGCGCCTGGATTTCGACAGGCCGGTCTCGCGGGACATGGTCGAGGAATGCCTCACGCTGGCGGTCCAGGCACCTAACGGTTCCAACCTGCAGTCTTGGCGCTGGGTGTTCATCGATGACCCGCAGGTGCGTGCGGCGGTTGCCGATATCTACCGCGCAGCCATGGACGATCACATCCGCGATCTGCAGCACTCCGCAGGCGAGCTACCGAAAGTGGACTACTCGGGTGACTCGGCTCAGCGCATGGCCGAGGCGGTCGCGTACCTGAACGCAAACCTGCATCGCGCGCCGGTCCTGCTCATACCCACCTTCGGGGGGCGCGTCGACGGTTCGAGCGTGTTCATGCAGGCCAGCCTGTGGGGGTCCATGTTGCCCGCCGTGTGGAGCTTCATGCTGGCGCTGCGCAGCCGCGGCCTCGGCAGCGCCTGGACCACGATCCACCTGCATCGCGAGCGTGAAATGGCGGAATTGCTCGGCATCCCGTTCGAGCACCGCACTCAGGCCGGACTGTTCCCGATTGCATACACGCTGGGAACGGACTTCAGTCCCGGGCGTCGGCGTCCACTCGAGGACGTCGTGCGCTGGAACCATTGGTGACGTCATGAAACAGCTATCCGGACTCGATGCGTCCTTCCTGCAGCTCGAACGTGGCAGCACGATGCTCCACGGCGCCTCTCTCGCAATCTACGACCCGTCGACAGCTCCCGGCGGATTCGTGCGATTCAAGGACATCCTGCGATTCTTCACTGCTCGAATACAGCAGTTTCCGCAATTCAGACGGCGACTGGTCACCGTACCGTTCGCGCTGGACCGGCCCTACTGGGTCGAGGAACCGGAAATCGACGTCGAGTTCCACGTCCGCCACGTCGCGCTCCCGCGTCCAGGCGACTGGCGACAGCTGTGCATTCAGGTTGCACGCCTGCATTCGCGCAGGCTGGATTTCAGCAAGCCGCCCTGGGAGGTCTACGTCATCGAAGGCCTCGACAACGTCCCGGGCGTGCCAAAGGGCAGTTTTGCGATGTACTCGAAGATGCACCACTGCGCCACGGACGGCGAACTGGGCACCGCGATGCTGAAGGCGCTTCACTCGCTGTCCCCAACCGACCACGTGGACGTCCCTGTGCCCGAGGTGCGCGCGGTGGCGGACCGTGAGCCGACGCACCTGGAGCTCTATTCTCGGGCGCTGATTCACGGCATCCAGAACGTGCCCGCGTTGGCGCGTGTGGCTGTCAAGGCGGCCGGACGACTCGGCAAGCTCGGGGCCGGTTCGCTGAAGGAGGCACGGGCGAAGCGCGGTGGATACGTGCAGGTGGCACGCGCCGTGTTGTCGGTCGACGCGGGTGCGTTGCTGCCGGCCCTGCCGGAGACGCGGTTCGGGGCCGATATCACGACGCACCGGGTCTTTGAGGCCGTCGGCCTGCCGCTGGCTGACTTCAAACTCATCCGCCGCCACGTCCCCGAAGCCACGATCAACGACCAATTCATGGCGCTGGTGGGCGGCGCCATGCGCGAATACCTCGACAGCAAGGGCGAATTGCCGCAGGAGTCCATGCAGGCCGCCATGCCGCTGACCCTGCGCGGCAGCGACAAGAATGAGGAAGGCAACCAGATCACCTTCACGTTCAAGTCAATACACAGCGATGTCGCGGATCCTCTCCAGCGTCTGCGCGCGATCAATGCCGAGTCGGCCAAGACCAAGCAGACGATGGATGTTCTCGGCAAGGACCTGACAAAGGACATCCTCGACGTACTGCCCCACGCCCTGATGGACGCGATTGCCCGCTACGCGAAGCTGCCCAGAGTCGGGTTGGTCGTGTCGAACGTTCACGGACCGGACGTGCCGCTTTACATGGCAGGTGCCCGTCTGTGCAGTTATGCACCGATCAGCATGGTGCTGAACGGCTCGGGGCTCAACATCACCGGTTACAGCTACGCCGGAACCCTCTGGATCTGCGCGCTCTCCTGTCGGGAGATGCTGCCGGATCCGGCCTTCCTCGCGGACTGCCTGCGGCGCAGCTTTGCCGCGATGAAGGAGGCTGCGCAGAGAGAACCGGTGCAGCGTCCGTCGGCCAAAGCGAAGCCGGGACGCCAGCGCTCGTCGAGCAATGGGCCTCAGCGCAAGCGCTCGCGGCTGGGCAAGGCACCCACACGCAAGAAGCCACCCTCCCCTGCCTGATCGGCCCTCCGCCGCGAGATCGAAGCGCCGGCAGCGCGATCACGCGACTCGCACGACCACCTTGCCGCGGTTGCGCCCCGATTGGAGGTGGTCGATTGCGTCCGGCACGGACGCGAGCCCCTCGAAGACCGCGTCATCCAGCGCGGGCCGCAATGCTCCCTGGCCGACCAGTGACTGCAGTTCATCGAAGTGACGGCGCCATACGTCCAGCGAGTACATCGTCAGGAGACACCCGCAGAACGTGGCGCACTTGCCCATCAGCGGATAATAGGGCCGCACGGCCGCCACTTTCTCCCAGTTCATGCCGTTTTCGTATTCCGACACGGCGCCAATGCTGACGAGACGACCGAAGACGGCGAGATGCTTCACTGCGACGTCGAAGGTCGTTCGGCCTACGCTCTCGAAGACGACGTTGATGCCTTCCGGGCAAATCTCGGACAGTGCGGCGTCCAGATCCTGCTCGCGGTAATTGATGACTTGATCGCAGCCCAGTTCGCGGAGCCACGCTGCTTTGCGGACGTCGCCGCAGCTGCCGATCACCCGGTTGCCCGCGATTTTCGCCAGTTGAACGGCGTAGCTGCCGACACCACCGGCCGCGGCCGTGACGAGCACCGTCTCGCCGCTGCGCAAGACCCCTGTCTCCTTGAGACCCACCGAGGCCGTGATGCCGACGATGAAGGCACTGATGACTGCCGGTGTGGCCTCGCGCACGGGAATGACCTGTCCGGCTGCAACCTTCAGGTACTCGCCGTAGCCGCCCGGGCTGAATGCGACCACGTGCTGGCCGATACTCAGGCCGCGCACGTTCTTTCCGAGAGCCACGACCTCGCCGCCGGCCTCGCACCCCATCTCGATCGGCGGTTTCAGAAATTCGTAAGCCCCGCTCGCCCACATCGGGTCGCTGGCATTGACGCCGGCAACGATGTTGCGGATAAGCACGTCGTCGGGACCGGGCACAGGCAACTCGGCTTCGACCAACTGCGCGACGTCGCGAAAGACAGGGCCGGGCTTATCGACGACATAGCGTCGATAATGCGTGGGGAGTTTCATTTCAGAGCCTGCCCAGGAAGTCGAGGAGATGCCTCGTCAGGCGTTGAGGGTCCTCGATCGCGGTCATGTGACCAAGCCCCTCCATGACGATGTATTCGGAGCCGGCTACGTTGCGCGCGATGCACTCGCAGGGCTTGATCAGGTAGTAATCGTACTCGCCCACGATCACGAGGCTCGGGCACCGGATGCCGCGCAGCAGACCGACCTTCGGGTCCGGGTCTCTGAAGAAGCCGCGCGCGAAGTCCGCGCAACTGTTGAGATTTCCGACCGCGAAGACGTTCTCGGCGATGCGCCAGCACCGCTCCGGGTCCGGGTTGAAGCCGAACCGGTTAAGGAACGGCGCGAGCGGGTGACTGGTGGGATCGCGGCGCAAGTCCTCGAGCGTCTTGCGGAAATTGCGGACTCCCAGCACGAACTCGGAGTTCAGCTTTCCTACGTCGACCGTCTCGACGGATGGGATCGGCTTGTCGTCCCACGACGCGTCGCAGTACTCCGGCCACGGGATCGTCGCAGAGCCGGTGTCGGTGGAGACGATCGACAACAGCCGCTCGCTGTGGTGCATCGCGTAGCGCAGGCCCGCAATGCCACCGGTGGCGTGTGTCAGAAGGTGGAACCGCTCGAAACCCAGCGCATCGGCCAACGCACCAATGTCGGATGCAACGGTGTCGACGTCGTAGGCCGTATCGGGCCCGTCCGCCGCACTGCGCCCGTGGCCACGCATGTCCAGGTCCACGACCCTGTATCCGGCTGCAGCGAGCGAACCGGAAACGCCGGGCAATCCCCAATAGGCGCCGTTCTCGTGAAAGCCGTGCATCGTGATGATGGGCTGGCCGGAACCGGTATCGTCGAAGAAGAGCTTCGTCCCGGGGCGATCGATGTAAGGCAACTGATTCTCCTCGGCGGTCCGTCCGCCTCGCTTGACCATGTACGACGTTTCGCGACATCCGAACGCCGCAAAATCGGCGGCCACCCGCTACGTCAATCGCTCTCCCCGCGCTCGCGAGCCGTCCAGACTAGATATCCGCCGCCAGGTCGAACAGCTCCGGGGAGGTCCGGTCGACGCGCAATTCTCGCAGGCTGCTCATCCCCCCACGCTCCTCAATCACATTCCAGGAAATGCCGATCTCCACGTCCAGGCCGCGCAGCAATGGGATCCGGTCCACGTGGAATTCCAGGAAGTCATGCTCGGTGCTGCCGCGCGCTCCCCAGTATCCGTTACGCTCCAGCACGGTCTTGACGGGCGCCCTGTCACGACCAAAAACCTTCGCCGTTTTGATGAAGAAGTCTCGTGCTGAGACGGTTCCGATCGCCGGAACGCCACCTCGGCAGTTTTGCCGGAACACCTGGCTCGTGTGCTTGTTCTCGAGCGAGCAGTAATGCACGCCGATTTTCAGGCGCTCGGCCAACGCGAACTCCAGCAATGACAGGCACTCGAGCTCACTGCGCGAAACAGGCAGGCCCCCTGCGTACTGGTAGTTGTACAGGACCCGCAGCGGTCGATTCTTGATCAAGTAGCCGCGATCCCGGAAGGCCTGGGCATTGGCGGCGGGGAAGCACAATTCGAGCAGGTTGATGCTTGCGACGCCGACGGAGTCGAGATCCCGCAACAACGCCTGCATCTGCTCCGCCGTCCCGGGGAGAACCGGCATTTCGACCATCACGTTCGTGATGTGCCGCCTCGCCAACTCGATCGCATCGAGGGTCCGGCGTCGCGCGCGTTCCGTGTCGAACATCCGGATGCTGAAGCGGACTTCGTGCAGCCCGGCGTCCCGCAGTGAGCTCGCAACTGCGGCGTCGAACTGGTCGCCGCAGGTATACAGCCGCTTGTAGGCGCCCGGGTAGAGTTCGGTCGCGACGCGGAAGAACTCGACCGCTTGACGCTTGAAAAGCAGCGGCTCGCCGCCGGTCAGGGCGATGTGGGTCAGTGGCACTTGCCGCGCGCTGGAGTCCCGAAGTTCGGCGACCACGTCACGGGCGCGCGCCGCGAACTGCCGGTACTCCACCTGATTCGGGTTGAAGCAGTAGAAGCAGTCGCGATGGCATTGCAGTGAAACGAAAAACGAGGCACTGCGATCGCCGGTGCGACAAGCGTCGCAGGCCGGCGAGAAGCGATTGACATAGACGCTCTTGCGGTCGTTGCGCACGACGGCCGCCCTGCCCCGGAGACGCTCGGTCGCCGCAGCGACCTGGGCCGTGTAGTCGACCGGGTCGATCTCCAGTCCCAGCCGGCGAACCTGTGCCAGGAAGTCGTCCGCAATGCGTGCGTAGACGGAGGCGTAGTCCCGGAATGCGGGATTTCGCAACTCGCCCAGATTCCCGCCATGGAGCTCAACCAGCATGGTCGCGCGACACCGCCAGCCATGGAGTATGGCCTCAGTGTAACCACCCCACTTGCATAACTACAACTGTTGTTGTATTAAATGCGGCATCGCCAACCTGACGACTACGGACGGGTTGGCGCCTGCCGGGCCTGCCCCGAAGGGGGAATCGGATCGTGAGCAGCAATGACCACGACGGCGTCGACGCGGATCGACGCCGCCTGTTGAAGATCACCGCCGGCGCCGTGGGCGTTGCGGCCGCGACTTCCGCCGTGGTGCCATTCGTGTCCAGCATGGCTCCTTCCGAGCGCGCAAAGGCCGCCGGCGCCCCGGTCGAGGTGGATATACGCGCGCTGAAGCCAGGCCAGCTGATGACCGTTGAGTGGCGCGGCAAGCCGGTTTGGATCCTGGCCCGGACGCCGGAAATGCTGGCATCGCTCGGCGCTCATGACGGCCTGCTGGCCGATCCGAATTCGGAAAGATCCTCGCAGCCGAGTTCGTGCCGCAACGCGACTCGATCGGTCCGGCCCGGCACGATGGTCGCGCTCGGCGTTTGCACGCATCTCGGCTGCACGCCCGCGCCCCACTTCAGGACCGGCCCGGCATCGGGCATCGATGCGGAATGGCCCGGCGGCTTCCATTGCCCGTGCCACGGCTCCACGTTCGATGTGGCAGGCCGCGTCTTCAAGGACAAGCTCGCGCCCAGCAACCTCGAGATCCCGCCGCATCGCTTCCTTGCGGACGGACGCCTGTTGATCGGTGAGGACGCGGCGAGCGCCTGAGCCATGAGCGACGCGCCCACCCGGTTCGCACGGTTCGTCGCATGGGTCGACGCCCGTACCCCCCTGAGCGCCACGTGGAAGAAGCACACTCGACTCGGAACCTACTACGCGCCGCAGAACACCCGCGTCTGGTCGTTGCTGGGCACGCTGGCGATCGTGGTGCTGGCAGGCCAGCTCGTGACCGGCATCTTCCTGACGATGCACTACAAGCCCGACGCTTCGCTCGACGAGGCCGGCCTTCCGCGCGCGTTCGCGAGCGTCGAATACATCATGCGCGACGTGCCCTGGGGCTGGCTGATCCGATACGCGCACTCGACGGGGGCCTCGGTGCTGCTGGTCCTCATCTACCTCCACATGTTCCGGGCAGTGCTCTTCAGTTCCTACCGCAAGCCGCGCGAACTCACCTGGCAGCTGGGCATGCTGCTGCTTCTGGGCATGATGGCCCAGACTTTCGTCGGGTACCTGCTGCCGTGGGGCCAGCTCTCCTATTGGGCCGCGCAGGTCATCATCAACGCCTTCTCGCAGGTTCCGGTCATCGGTGAGCAGTTCACGCTCTGGCTGCGCGGCGACTACGTCGTGAGCGATCCTACGCTGACACGGTTCTTCGCGTTCCACGTGATCGGCTTCCCGGCCATCCTGCTCTACCTCCTGGTCAAGCACGTCCCTTATACGCTGAAGGACCTGCGGTTCTTCGCGATCTTCTTCCTGGCCTGCAATGCCGTGGTCTTCTTCGCCCCGGAATTCGGCGGCTACTTCCTCGAGTACAACAACTTCACGCCGGCGAATCCGCTCGTCACCCCGACTCACATCGGGCCCCTTTGGTACTTCACCGCCTACTACTCGATCCTGCGTGCCATCACGTATCCCCTGTTCGGCATCGATGCCAAGTTCTGGGGCGTGCTCGGCATGTCGCTCGCGATGGTGATCTTCGCGGCGCTGCCGTGGCTCGACCGCAGCGAGGGCAGCACCGTGCGACGCAAGGGTCCCGTCTTCAAGGCCGCCCTTGCGGCGTTCGTCCTGGCGTTCGTCACCCTGGGCTATCTGGGCACGGTGCCAGTGACTGGCGGACGACTCCTCCTCGCGCAGGTCTGCACGGCGGTCTACTTCGCGTTCTTCCTGCTGATGCCAATCTACAGCCGGCTCGATGCCCGACGCTCGGGGCAGCGCAGCGGGGAGGCTCCGTGAGCTGGACGCGGATGGCCTTGCTGCCCTTCGCAGCCGCACTACTGCTGGCGGTCGCCAATGGCGTCAACGCGGAAGCCAACCCGCCGCTCGACCGCTCCCCGGTCCTGCGCGATGATCCAGCCGCACTGCAGCGCGGCGCCCGCACGTTCGTTCACTACTGCCTGACGTGCCACCCGGCCTCGCTGGTCAGGTACAACCGGTTGGCCGACCTCGGCTTCACCGAGCGGCAGATCCGGGAGGAACTGCTTCCCGAGGGGCAGCGCATCGGCGATCCGATGACCGTGGCGATGCGCCGATCCGATGCCAAGCGTTGGTTCGGTGTCACGCCGCCGGACCTCAGCCTGGAGGTTCGGGCCCGAACCTCGACCTCCGAGCCCGGGCGGGATTGGGTCTACACCTACCTCCGCGGCTTCTACCGCGACACCACCCGGCCGAGCGGCTGGAACAACGTGGTCTTCCCGAACGTCGCCATGCACCACGCACTGTATGGCCTGCAGGGGACTCAGACGCTCGGGCCCGATCGTCGGCTGACCCTTGCGCACCCGGGTTCCCTGAATCCAGCGCAGTACGACGCGCTGGTCGCGGACCTCGTTGCCTTTCTCGAATACGCCAGCGAACCGGCGGCACCGATCCGCCGCCACGTCGGCCTCGTCGTGATGGGCGTCATGGCCGTGCTCGTATTCTTCGCGTTCGCCTTGAAGCCGCCGCCGCGCCGCCCGCGACGGGCCGTGCGGCCGCCGGAGTGACCCATGAGAAGCTATCGAGTCGACACGATCACGCGCTACCTCTCGCCTGCGTCCGAGTACTGGTCGCGCATCAAGCCGACGCGGATCGCACTGGTAGCGACCCCTCTCGCGATGCAGCCGACTGCTTACGTGCGCAACAGCTGGGCCGATCGCAAGTACGGCGAGACCCCCGCGGTCGACGCGGCGAGCGTCCACGATGGCGAGACCTGGGCCGTGCATGTCGGCTGGAGCGCGCCGCAGGCCCGGGCCGGCGCGGAATTTCCTGACGCCGTGGCCGTCGCGCTGCCGGTCGTCCGGGAAGCTGTCTTCGCGCTGATGGGCAGCCAGGAGGCCCAGATCCAGTACCTGAGATGGGACTCGCGCAGCAAGGCAGTTCGCTCCGTCCTGGCCGGGGGCATCGGCAACTCGGCACCCGGCCCCGACGTCAAGCAGACGGCGCAGGCGGTTGCCAATGGCGCCACGTGGCAAGTCGTCATCGCCCGAACGCTCGGCGCCGTGAAGAACGCCGCACCGCTGAAGGCCGGTGGCCGTACCGGCATCGGCTTTGCCGTCTGGCGAGGTGCCAACGACGAGCGCGCCGGGATCAAGGCGTTTTCCGTCGACTGGACCGAACTGGAACTCGACACGTGAGGACGAGTGAGTGACGCCATGAGAGGCTTGCTTGGACTGCTGCTCATCGGTATCGAACTTTGCCTCGCGACACCGGCGAGCGGGGCCGCGCCGGGCGCCCAGGTCGCCCCGCCGCTTACGCTGGAGCAACTGGTCAAGGCTCGCTGCGCCGACTGCCATGGCCAGGATGGCAACAGCCCCAAGGGCACGATCCCCAGCCTTGCCGGTCAACACGCCGATTACCTTTACAAGCAGTTGCGGAACTTCAAGGCCGCCGACGGCAAGCCAGCAGGCCCGGAGAATCCGCTCTACCCGACGCCATCCGATCTCGTGTACGTCGTGTCGCCAGACGGTTTCCTGCCCGAACGCATGAATCCGGTCTGGTTCCTGGCGATGAACGGCATGGTGGCGGGCCTCACTGACGGGGACATGAAGCGGCTCGCGGTCTACTTCTACGAGCAGGACCTTCGGCATCAGGACGGCAACATGACCGATGCAGCGCGCCACGCCGCGCGACTGCTTTACCTGCGCGGTGACGGTCGTCGGTCACTCGCCGCCTGTGCCGGCTGCCACGGGCCGGACGGCGCCGGCCTGCCCGCCCAGTTCCCGCGGCTCGCCGGTCAGCACGCAGACTACACTCGCACGCAATTGCGCAACTTCCGGCGCGGCGACCGTACCAACGACCCGAATCGGATGATGCGCGACGTTGCCGCTGCGCTGACCGATGACGAAATCGATCGGCTCGCGGAATACCTGGCCTCGCTCGCACCGACAGTGCTGGCGGACAGATGAAGACGATCACTGCGCGCGTGCGGCGCAAGTGGCTGGAGGCCGAGGAGATCGTCGGCCTCGAACTGGCGCGCGACGACGGCGGCGAACTGCCCGCCTTCACGGCCGGGGCGCACATCGACGTGCACGTCCGGCCCGGGCTGGTCCGTCAGTACTCGCTCTACAACGACCCGGTCGAGCGGCATCGCTACCTGATTGCCGTCGCGCGCGACCCGGCCTCCCGGGGCGGTTCGGTCGCCATCCACGACGAACTGCGAGAAGGAGACCTGCTGTCGGTCAGCGCGCCGCGCAACCTGTTCCCACTGGTGCGCGCACGCCGCGTCCTGCTGTTCGGTGGCGGCATCGGCGTCACGCCACTGCTGTGCATGGCGCAGCAACTGGCGCGGGAGCATGCCGACTTCGAGTTTCACTACTCGACACGGACACCGGAACGCACGGCATTCCGGGCAATGATCACGGATTCTGCGTTCGCCTCGCGGGTCCACTTCCATCACTCGCACGTGAACCTGGCGCCGGGTGCGACACCAGACTTCCTGGACCCCTACGGGCTGCTGCCAGACGCCGACGACAGCACCCACGTCTATGTCTGCGGACCCTCGGCCTTCAACGACGCCATCCTGGCTGCGGCCGCGGACATCGGCTGGCAGCCGGACAACCTGCACTGCGAGCACTTCGGTGCCGCGCCGACCGACACCTCGGGCGATGCCGCATTCGACGTCGAGATTGCCAGCACCGGGGAAACCATCAACGTACCGGCGGGGCGCAGCATCGCCGACCTGTTGGTGCAGCACGGCTTCGAGGTTCAGGTCTCCTGCGGGCAGGGTGTCTGCGGGTCCTGTGCGACCGGTCTGCTCGAGGGTGAACCCGAGCACCGCGACCGGTTCCTGAACCCGGAGGCTCGGCTGAGGAACGATGAAGTCATGGTTTGTTGTGCCCGGGCGAAGAGCGGGCGGTTGCTGCTGGACCTCTAGCTGGTAGTAGCCGCATGGAACTCGTAATGATCTTCGACCTGCGGGCGCCGGCCCTGGGCGCACCGCGATCGGCCCTCTTCTCGGCGGCCCTGGACATGGCAGAGTGGGCGGACCGCGTCGGGTTCGACGTTCTCGGCCTCGGCGAGCACCACGGTTCGGAGGATGGGTACAACCCATCCCCGCTGATCCTGGGCAGCGCTTTCGCCGCACGGAGCCGGCGCATTCGCTTGCGTACCGCCGTCCTGCTCGCGTCCTGCTACGACCCGATTCGCCTGGCGGAAGATACTGCCGTGCTCCAGATCCTGAGCGGCGGACGACTCGAACTGGGCCTGGGGTTCGGCTACCGGCAGTGCGAGTTCGAGATGTACGGTCGCCGCGTCGAGGATCGTTTTGCCCACACCTGCATGGTTGCCGAGGTGCTCAAGCAGGCCTGGACAGGCAGCCCGTTCGAGTACGACGGTCGACCTTGCCACGTACAGCCGGTCCCGGAGACACCGGTCCCGGTGCTGCTGGGCGGTCAAGCCCCCGCAGTCGCCCGCAAGGCAGCTGCGATTGCCGACGGATTCCTCGTACCACTGATGAATGAACGTGTCTGGGAACCATACAGGGCCGAGTGCGCGCGACTCGGCAAGCGCGACCCGGGCGACTATCCGAACCAAGGACCCGCGTTCCTGTGGGTGTCCGAGGACCCGGAACGCGACTGGCAATGGTTGACGCCGCACATCGTGCACGTGCTCGAGTCGTATGCGGCCTGGACCAGGGCGGCCTATGGCGTCGCCACGGGGGCCTACAGCTCGGCAGTCACCGTCGAGACCATCCGCGAAAGCGGCACCTACAGGGTGCTCACGCCCCGACAGACGCTGGAGCTCATCGAAGACCTCGGTGACAACAGTTCGCTGTACCTGACACCCCTGTTGGGCGGCATCGACCCGAAGCGCGCCTGGAAGATGCTGGAACTGTGGGAGTCCGAAGTGCACGCGCACGTACCGCGCAGTGTCGTTCCGACGTGGCGCCACGTGTGACCATGTTCACGGCATTCGTCCGCCAGCCGGCGCGAGGCGCACCATGACCATCAAGGCACTGGGGATCGATCACATCCACTTTAACGTGCACCGCCTCAAGCGCTTCCTGGAAATCATGGAGCAGTTGTTTGGGCCCGAGATCACACCGATCGCGCAGATCGAGACGCTTGCGATGTACAACGCGTGCGTGACCCTGCCTGGGGCCACGGGGCAACCGTTCATGGACGTCTTCCAGCCGGCAGACGATTCCAGCCCGATCGCAAGACACATGGCCGCGCACGGCCAGGGCGTCTCGATCGTTTCGTTCCGAGTGGAGGACATCGAGACAGCCTGCGCCCACGCAAAGCGTTGCGGCCTGCGGGAAGTTTCGCGCATCGGTTATCGCGGCGAAAAGCAGGCGCAGTTCGACACGTACGACGACCTCGGGTTCATGCTCGAATTCGTCGAATATGAGCCGTGGTTCGCCGAGGACCTGGAGAACGTCAAGGCTCGCCTCCGCGCAGGGGAGACCGTCGACGGCCTGCGTTACGTCGAACCCTGACCGGTCGTAGGGCGAGTCGATGCCGGTAAAGTTCTTCAACTCGCCGCGTCGCGCCTTGCGGTATCAGGCCCACCGGATGGTCGTGACACGTCGAGCACCGCGCGGCGTAGACCTGCTGCGGGTCAACCGGTCCCGTGGCCTCTCCCGCCGCCCCGAATGCCACGAACGAAAGCCACAGCGACCCCACGGTCGCTCATCGAGTGTTCATCGAATCCCCCTATGCAGCGCAGCCTGCCTTGGCGAAACCGGGCGAGGTCATGGTGCTGTGGCATGGCCACGGACTTCGTGCGGCTTCGCGTTCAACTTTGGATCGCGTAGCACGCCGTGCGAATGACTTCCTCGCGCTTGTGCAGGGTCACGCCGGTCTCGCGGACGACCTGGCTGACGTAGGGCTCGGGGTCGATACATCCTTCCGGGGCGAGCAGACCCACGCCTTTCACCTTGCCGCCGATGACCTCCTCGAGCACGACACGCGCGCATGTCGACGTCGGATCGGTGGCCTGCTCCGTGAGTCCGTGTTGCTCGAAGACGATGCGCACCCGGTCACCTCCGCGCTCGCCCTCGACCTCGACTTGCGATGCGAAGCCGAAGGGCTCCGGGTCCGGCGGCACGGTGAGCGCCGCGCGTCCTGCGTCGGTGCTGTTGTAATGCATCAGAAAGTCGAAAGGCGACATCCCGGCGCCCGGCACCTGCTGCTGACTCCCGAATCCCATCCGAACGAGTTGTCGCATGAAGTCGTCACCAGCCTGCGGGAAGAAGCAGGAGCGAATCGTGACCTCCTCGACCCCGGAGATGAAGCGGGGAAGCGTCACGGGCTCCCCGTGGCCGCTGTAGTAGGCCGGGTAGGTCCCGAAAGGCGGCAGAAATGTCACGTCGCGGCGTCCACTGAAAGGCGCCACCTTCTGGTAGCGGCCGTCCAGGAATTGCGTAACCTCGCCGTCCACCATGTGGAACAGGTGGTCCCAAACGGACGGCGTGAAAAAGCAGCCCAGGAATGGCACGACCCAGCACAGGCGGATGCTGCGCACTCGGTCCAGTTGGTCGGCGGCGAGCCGCGCCAACATGTTGCTCAGGCCGGGCGTGCTGCCGCACCCGATCAGGACCTTGATGCCCGCCTGCCTGGCGCGCGCGTCGTAGGTGGAGTCGAGGAACAAGCGGGCCGCGACGTCGTGGTCGTCATTGACATCGACGTAGTCGACCCGAGCGGCGATGGCCGCATCGATGATCGGCAGCGCCCGCTTGTAAAATGGCCCGACGGCGTTGAAAACCAAGTCGGCACCTGTCAGTGCCATCCGCAGGCTCTCAGGGCTGGTCACATCCACGCGCAGCGGCTGCGCCGCTGCGCCAATGCGCGCTGCAAGCGCCTCCGCGGCAGCGAGATCGTGATCTCCGAGGATGAGACGGAGATCAGGATGTCTCGCCGCCAGTTGCACCGCAGCTTCCCCACCCACGCTTCCGCAGCCGAGCATCAGTATCTTCACGGCCGTGCTTCCTTACGTTCGTTGTCCGGATAGGCGGCGCCGTTCTAGGCACCGCCCGACGTCACCGGCTTCGGGCCGGGGTCTCTCAGGGTCGAGTGTTAATGATACAATAGTGTCGTTTATTGTAAATACATGACCGATTGAATAGCATGCCTACGTATCCAGGCGCCGGCCGCCGCCAGACCGTTTGGACAGCGTTCGCGGTCGCTGCGTGCCTGTTCAGCATCAGCGGTTGGACCAAGCCCTCGAGCGCGGACCTCGCGATCATCAATGCCATTGTGATCTCGCCGCCGCATGAACCCGTGTCAGGTCAGACGATCCTGATCAGGGACGGCCGCATCAACTACGTCGGGCCTCCTGTGAAATTCGAGTCGGCCAGGACCATCGACGCCAGGCACCGGTACGTCATGCCGGGCTTGATCGATGTTCATACGCACCTCGCGCTGCAATCATTCGATGACGACGCGACGTACTGGAAGTGGGCCGATACGCAGTTGCAGGCTCTGCTGCTGGATTACCTCAGTCACGGATTCACGACCATATTGTCGGTCGGCGACTACTGGCCCAACATCGCCAGTGTTCGCGACAAGGTCAACGGTGGCGAG
>CAZRKS010000006.1:0-54979 GCA_964600315.1 uncultured Steroidobacteraceae bacterium
CTGTGGGCTGTGGCTCGGAGGGCGGAAGGCTGTGGGCTGTGGGCTGTGGCTCGGAAGCAGGAGGCACTGACTTGACGGCCGTGCCCTCTCCGCGCAGTGACGTCCGTTGAACTGTTGCTGCCCTTCCGACCTACAGCCCACAGCCCACAGCCCATAGCCCATAGCCTTCCGCCCTCCGAGCCACAGCCCACAGCCTTCAGCCCACAGCCTCCCTCGTGCCCGAACTCCCCGAAGTCGAAACCACGCGCCGCGGCATCCGGCCGGCCCTCCGCGGCCGCACCGTCGCCGGCGTCGTGCTGCGCGAGCCTCGGTTACGTTGGCCGGTCGATCGGGCGCTGGTGCGGGACCTGCCGGGCCAGCGTGTGCTGGACGTACGCCGCCGCGCCAAGTACCTGCTGATCGAACTCGAGCGCGGCACGCTGATCGCCCACCTCGGCATGTCGGGCAGCCTGCGGGTGCTGCGCGCCGGTGCCCCCTTGCTCGCGCACGACCACTATGACCTCGTGCTCGATTCCGGCCGCTGCCTGCGCTTCAACGATCCCCGGCGCTTCGGCTGCCTGGTCTGGGTGACGGGCGATCCGGCGGGTCACCCGCTGCTGGCCCGACTCGGCCCGGAGCCCCTGGCAGCCGGGTTCGACGCCGACTACCTCGCGGCGAAGGCCCGCCGCCGTCGCGTCGCGATCAAGCCTTTCCTGATGGACCAGCGCATCGTGGTCGGCGTCGGCAACATCTACGCGAGCGAGGCGCTGTTCCGCGCCGGTGTCCGTCCGGGTCGCGCCGCCGGGCGCCTGCGCCGCGGGCAGTTCGAGCGTCTGGTCCAGGCCGTGAGGGACGTGCTCGGCGAGGCGATCCGTCAGGGCGGCACGACGTTGCGCGACTACGTGAACGCGGACGGCACGCCGGGCTATTTCCGCCAGCAGCTCGACGTCTATGAGCGCTCGGGTGAGCCCTGCCGTCGCTGCGGCACGCCGATCCGCCAGGTCACGCAGGGTCAGCGCTCGACGTACTACTGCCCGACCTGCCAGAGCTAACGGCCGGTTATGGCCTGAGACCTCGGCGCCGGATTGCGGAACACCCCTTTGCCGGGCCGAATGGGGTCCCCCCATAATGCGCGCATGAAGTCGTCAGTTCCGGTGCGCGTCCTGCTCGGCGTCACGGGCGGCATCGCGGCGTACAAGAGCGCCGACATCGTGCGCCGGCTGCGCGAGCGCGGGGCGGAAGTGCAGGTCGTCATGACGGCGGGCGCGCGGCAGTTCGTCACGCCGCTCACCTTCCAGGCGCTCTCGGGACGGCCCGTGCGGACCGACCTCTGGGACGAGGCGGCCGAGGCGGCGATGGGCCACATCGAGCTCGCGCGCTGGGCCGACCACGTCCTCGTCGCGCCGGCGACGGCCGACTTCATCGGACGTCTCGCGCACGGCCTCGCCGACGACCTGCTCTGCACGCTCTGCCTCGCGACCGATGCGCCGGTGAACATCGCCCCGGCGATGAACCGCCTCATGTGGGCGAACCCGGCGACGCAGGCCAACGTCGACCTGCTGCAGTCACGCGGCGTGCGGATCCTCGGGCCCGGCGTCGGCGAGCAGGCCTGTGGCGAGACCGGCCCGGGCCGCATGCTCGAGCCGGTCGAACTCGTGGAGTCCCTGCTCGCGGCCCCGGTTGCGGCAACGCCCGTCGCGGCGGGCGCACTCGCGGGACGCAAGGTGCTCGTCACCGCCGGACCGACGCGCGAACGCATCGACCCGGTGCGCTTCATCACCAACCGCAGCTCGGGCAAGATGGGTTACGCCGTGGCCGAGGCCGCGCGCGACGCGGGCGCCGAGGTCGTGCTGGTGAGCGGACCGGTCAACTTGCCCGCGCCGCCGGGCGTGCGGCGCGTGAGCGTCGAAACCGCCGAGCAGATGCTCGCGGCCGTGAATGCGGACTTGCGCGGCACGGACATCTTCATCGCCGCCGCGGCGGTGTCCGATTACCGGCCGGTGCAGGTGTCGTCAGAGAAGATCAAGAAGACCAGCGACTCTTTGCTGCTCGCGCTGTCGCGCACGCCGGACATCCTGGCGACCGTGGCGGCGGGTGAGTCGCGTCCGTTCGTGGTCGGGTTTGCGGCCGAGACGCAGAACGTGGAGCGCAATGCGCTCGCGAAGCTCGAAGGCAAGCGGCTCGACATGATCGCCGCGAACCAGGTCGGCGACGGGCTCGCCTTCGACTGCGACGACAACGCCCTCACCGTCTACTGGCCGGGCGGCAGGCGCGAGCTGGCGCGAGTCGGCAAGGCGCAGCTCGCCGGACAACTGCTCGCGGTGATCGTCGAGCGCTACGCAATGAGCGGGCAGGGCCGCGATCCCACGGTTGCCGGCGCCAAGTCCGGCAGTGCGGCGGCTGGATGAGCGGCGTCCGCCGTCCGCGATCCCTGCAGGTGCGGGTGCTCGACCCACGGGTCGGACGCGATCTGCCGCTGCCTCACTACGCGACCTCGGGCTCGGCCGGCCTCGACCTGCGCGCCTGCCTCGACGCCCCGCTGACGCTCGAGCCCGGTCAGACGGAACTCATCCCCACCGGCCTCGCGATTCATCTCGACGATCCCGGGCTCGCGGCCGTGCTGCTGCCGCGCTCGGGGCTCGGCCACAAGCACGGCATCGTGCTCGGCAATCTCGTCGGGCTGATCGACTCCGACTACCAGGGGCAGGTCATGGTGTCGTGCTGGAACCGCGGCCAGACGGCCTTCACCATCCAGCCGGGCGAGCGCATCGCGCAGATGGTCGTCGTGCCGGTGGTGCAGGTGGAACTCGAGGTCGTCGAGAGCTTCACCGAGAGCCGCCGCGGCGCGGGTGGCTTCGGCAGCTCGGGCACTACTTGAAGCCCTTCAGTTCCTTGAAGCGCGCAATGTCGGCGTCGAACTCGCCGCGCAGCCGCTGCTGCTCGGCCGTGTTCTTGACGAGTTCCTGCTCGTAGACCTGCCGGCCGTTCACGGCATTGACGATGTCCTCGGCCACGTGGTCGGGGACGACGGGCGCCTTGGGCGACGCGTTGTAGGGCTTGAAGCGCTGCACGTCCATGGCGAGCCGCGCCTCGCGTTCCTTCAGGTTGGCGATGTACTGCTGGGTCACGTGCGCCTGCTGCTCGAGAATCTCGAGGCGCTGGTCGCGGAGACGTTCGATGTCGGCGACCGAAAGATAGGTCGCGAGCAGCGTGCGGTCGCGCTGGGCGTCGACCTTCTGCTGTTCCTCGGCGTTCTTGAGCGCCGCGGCTTCCTCGAGCGTGCGGCGACCCGCCACGATGCGCACCACGCGGCCGCTCTCGTCGAGCACTTCGACGTCGGCCTCCATGCACTCGGCGGGGATGTTCTGCCCGTAGTAGGCCTGGCCCTTCGCGTCGCGGCAGCGATAGACGACCTCGTCCGGCGCCCGGCGGGCCCCCGGCCTCTTGCCGGTCGCGGCGTCGGCCGGGGCCGCGCTCAGGACGGCGCCCAGGACGACGACGGCTCCCGCCAGCCGCTGCGCACGATTCGCGAAGGTCCGCATGGGTCCGGATTCTGCGCCTCGCGGCGCCGCCTCGCCTAACACCGGACGCAAGGTTTGTGAACCATGTCCAACCGCGACCCCCGTCACACTCCGTAGCGGTCACGGTAGCCGCGGATGGACGCGAGGGTCGCCGCATCGCCGGCCGTCTCGAGGTGCGACATGAGGTCGCGCAGCCGCAGCACGCTCACGACGGGCAGGCCGAAGGCATCCTGCACCTCCTGCACCGCCGAGCGCTCGCCCTGGCCCCGCTCCTCGCGGTCGAGTGCGATCAGCACGCCGGCGGGCGTGGCCCCGTGCGCACGGAGGATCTCGACCGACTCGCGAATCGCCGTGCCCGCCGTGATCACGTCGTCGACGATCAGCACGCGCCCCGCGAGCGGCGCCCCGACGATCACGCCGCCCTCGCCGTGCGCCTTCGTCTCCTTGCGATTGAACGCAAAGGGCAGATTCAGGTGCTCGTGCTCGGCGAGCGCCGCGGCGGTCGCGGTCACGAGCGGGATGCCCTTGTAGGCCGGGCCGAACAGCATGTCGAACTCGATGCCGGACAGCGCGGCCGCGCGCGCGTAGCAGCGGCCGAGGCCGGCGATCGCCCGGCCGGTGTTGAAGAGCCCCGCATTGAAGAAGTACGGGCTCAGCCTTCCGGACTTGAGCTTGAACTCGCCGAAGCGCAGGACGCCGAGCTCGAGGCAGAGCTCGATGAAATCGGGCTGGTGCATGGCCGTACTTTATACTGCGCCGCCATGCGCATCGTCACGCTGAACGCGAACGGCATCCGCTCCGCCCGGCGCAAGGGGTTCTTCGACTGGCTCGAGGCTGCGGACGCCGACGTGGTCTGCGTGCAGGAGACGAAGGCGCAGGTCGAGCAGCTCGCCGATCCGGTCTTTCATCCGCGCGGCTATCACTGCTACTACGTCGACGCCGAGAAGAAGGGCTACAGCGGCGTGGCGATCTACTCGCGCGCGAAACCGCAGGAGGTGGTGGCGGGCTTCGGCTCGCGCGAGTTCGATGCCGAGGGCCGCTACGTCGAGGCTCGCTACCCGGGCCTGAGCGTCGTCTCCGTGTACCTGCCGTCGGGCTCGTCGAGCGAAGCGCGGCAGCAGGCCAAGTTCCGCTTCCTCGACGTCTTCATGCCGCACCTGAAGGCGTTGAAGCGCCGTCGGCGTGACTACGTGCTGTGCGGCGACTGGAACATCGCGCACAAGGAGATCGATCTCAGGAACTGGCGCTCGAACCAGAAGAACTCGGGTTTCCTGCCCGAGGAGCGCGCGTGGCTCGACGAGCTGTTCGGCGACGTGCGCTACGTGGACGCCTTTCGCGAGGTGGATCCGCGGCCCGAGCAGTACACGTGGTGGTCGAACCGCGGCCAGGCCTGGGCGAAGAACGTGGGCTGGCGCATCGATTACGAGGTGCTGAGCCCGGGCCTGCGCGGCAGCGTGACCGGTGCCGCGATCCACAAGGCGCAACGGTTTTCGGACCACGCGCCGCTCACGATCGACCTCGACCTTTGAGCACCGCGCGCGACAAGCCGGCGGACGCCGCCGCGCCGCGCAGGCCCTGGTGGCGCGGCTGGCTCGACGCCATCCGTGCGTACCGCAATCCGCGCGTGCTCGCGATGCTGTTCCTCGGCTTCTCGGCCGGGCTGCCGTTCATGCTGGTGTTCTCGACGCTCTCGGCCTGGCTGCGCGCGGCCGGCATCGAACGCGCCACGATCGGCATGCTGTCGTGGGTCGGCATCATCTACTCGGTGAAGTTCTTCTGGGCCCCCGTCGTGGACCGCCTGCGCCTGCCGGTGCTCGGACGGCTGCTCGGCCGGCGGCGCAGCTGGATGCTGCTGGGGCAGGTCGGCATCGCGATCGGCCTCGCCCACATGGCGCACATGAGCCCGGTCGGTCACCTCGCGACCGTCGCGTCGCTCGCGCTGCTCGTGGCGTTCAGTTCCGCCACGCAGGACATCGCCGTCGACGCGTGGCGCATCGAAGCGGCGCCGCCGCTGATGCAGGGCGCGATGGCCGCGGCTTACCAGCTCGGTTACCGCATCGCGCTCATGGTGGCGAGCGCCGGCGCGCTGTGGATCGCCGCGGATCGCGGCTGGACCGCGGCCTACACGACCATGGCGCTCCTGGTCGGCGTGGGCATCGCGACCACGCTGGTCATCCCGGAGCCGGCGCCGCGAGTGGCGCGCGCCACGCTCGAGCAGGAGGCGCGCGTCGTCGCGTGGCTCGAGCGCAAGGCCCACTGGCCGCCATCGCTGCAGCAGGCCGGCGCGTGGTTCATCGGCGCCGTGGTCTGCCCGTTCCTCGATTTCTTCGCGCGCTACGGCACCCGCCTCGCACTGCTGATGCTGGCCTTCATCGCGAGCTACCGGCTGGCCGACTTCACGATGGGCGTGATGACCAACCCGTTCTACCTCGACCTCGGGTTCTCGCTGAAGGAGATCGCCGCGGTGGCCAAAGGCTTCGGCGTCTTCATGTCGATTCTCGGCACGCTGGTCGGCGGCGTCGCCGTGGCGCGCCTCGGGCTCGTGCGCACGCTGGTGCTCGGCTGCTCCGGCATCATCGTGGCGAATCTCATGTTCGCCGTGTTCGCCTGGCTCGACCAGCCGAGTCTCGCCGGCCTCGCGGTCGTGATCAGCGCCGACAACGTCGCGATGGGCATCGCGGGCACGGCGCTGATCGCGTATCTCTCGAGCCTCACGAGCGCCACCTACACGGCGACGCAATACGCGCTCTTCTCCTCGATGTACGCGCTGCCCGGCAAGCTGCTCATGGGCACCTCGGGATTCGTCGTCGACGCGATCGGCTACCCGTGGTTCTTCGCCTACACCTCGTTGCTCGGGTTGCCGGCGCTGGTGCTGCTCTTCCTGCTCACGCGCCGCACGGGGATGGCCGGGCCGCAGGCGGCGGCGCGCGACTGATGGACGAACTCGACCTCGCGCGGGTGATCTGCCCGCTGCACGAACTCGCCGACCCCGGCGCAAAGGGATTCACGATGGGCGGGGGCGACTGGCCGCTGCGCGGCTTCGTCGTGCGGCGCGGCGACGCGGTGCGCGGCTACGTGAATCACTGCCCGCACGCGGGCTTCCCGCTCGACGGGCGGCCCGATGCGTTCCTCGCCCCGCACGTGCCGCTGATCCGCTGCGCGCAGCACGGCGCGCTGTTCGAGATCGAGAACGGGCGGTGTGTCTCGGGTCCGTGTCCCGGCCTGAGGCTGCGCGAACTGCCCGTCCGCGTCGTGCGGGGCTACGTGATGCTGGGGGCGGACGTGCCGCTGGAGGAGCCGGCGGACCTCGGCCGATGAATCAGAGGCGGTCGGCCTCGTCGGCCTCGGGCAGGTCGATCTCGGAATAGCCGCTCGCTTCGCGGCGGTCGACGAACTGCAGCGGATCCGCCCAGGGTTGCGCGTTGGTGGGCTCCGCCTCGTATTCGTTCTCGGTGTCCTCGGGCTCGACGTCGAGCGAGCCCGTCCAGTCCTCCGGGGCCTCGCAGGACTCGATCTCGTCCTCGAGCCACTCCTCGAGCTCGAGTTCCTCGACGGTGCCGTCGAAATACTGGATCTCGATGGTGCGATCGTCGGGATCGATGGCCACGACTTCGAAGGACTCGCCGCCGGGATGCCGGTACCACTCGCCGATGACAGGTGCGGGCTTGGCCATGATCTCAACCTCTGCGGAGCGCTGCGTCGATGTCCTCTGCTGTCTCTTCCTCCCTTGTAGACCTGCGGGAACCCGAGTTCAAGTCGCGGAATCTGCGAACTGCCAATGTTGCGCGAAGCGGTGAAATTCTCCTTTGGCCCCGGGGTCGCTAGCGCTTGCGGAAAGCGAGGTCCCACACTTCGTGCCCGAGCCGCTGCCCCCGCCGCTCGAATCTCGTGAGCGGCCGGCTCTGCGGCCGCGGCGCAAAACCCGGGGCGAATTCATTCTCGAACGCCGTGCAGGCGCCGACCACGTCCCGCATCTGCTCCGCGTAGTGTTCCCAGTCCGTGGCGAGCCGGAAGCGTCCGCCGCTCGTCAATTTTCGTGCCACGAGTTCGACGAAGGGCGGCTGCACGAGACGACGCTTGTGGTGCCGCTTCTTCGGCCAGGGATCGGGGAAGTAGAGCAGCACCTCGTCGAGTGAGCCGTCGGCGAGCCGCTGGGCGAGCACCTCGACGGCGTCGCGGCACGCGATGCGCAGGTTCGCGACTCCGAGCGCCTCCGCCCGCAGCATCAGGTGGCCCACGCCGGGACGGTGCACTTCGATGCCGAGGAAATTGCGCTGCGGCTGCGCTGCGGCCAGCTCGACCAGCGCCTCGCCGTTGCCGAAGCCGATCTCGAGCGTGCACGGCGCCTCGCGGCCGAAGAGGTGCTCGAGGTCGAGCGTGTGGCCTTCGTCCGGGATGCCGTAACGCGGCCAGAGTTCGCGCCACGCGCGTTCCTGCGCGACCGTCATGCGGCCCGCGCGAGCCACGAAACTACGCACCGCCCGCCGGTGCGCCACATCCTTCCCGGATGGCGCGGCAGGTGAAGATTCGTCTGGTGTCGAGGGATCCATGCCGATAAAGTCACCGGTCGGGGGCCGCAGAATGCATGATACGGCGCGCGGCTGCGCCGGGGAGAACGACATGGCCAGCAACTCGGGACTGCTCGCGAATCTCGGCGCCAGCGCTCACGTGCTGTGCCGGCGCACGTGGTGGGTGTTTCTCGTCGGCGGCATCGCCTCGGTGATCTTCGGCGTCCTGGCGCTCGCAAGTCCCGGCATCGCTCTGTTCGTGCTCGCGATGTTCTTCGCCGCGTCGATTCTCGTGGACGGTGTGTTCAACGCGATCGGAGCGGTGCAGCACCGCGAGAAGGACGGCTGGTGGGTGATGCTCCTGATCGGCATCCTCGGCCTCGTCGTGGGCGGCTACGCGCTCATGAACCCGCCGGTCGGCATGGCGGCGTTCGTCTATCTCGTCGCCTTCCAGGCGATCGCGCTCGGCGTGTTCCTCGCCATGCTCGGCTACAAGGTGCGGCAGGCGACCACGCGAGAGTGGATTCTCTACGTCACGGGCGCGCTCTCGATCCTCTTCGGCGTGCTGGTGATCGTCAATCCGCTGGCGGGCAGCCTCTCGATCGTCTACCTGATCGCGAGCTGGGCGCTCGTCGTCGGCGCGTTCAAGATCTTCTTCGCCTTCCGCGTGCGCAACCTGCCCGAGCAGCTCGGCGACCGGATGTCCGCGCTGCACTGAGTCAGGCGACGCGGCCCGCGATGCGGCCGCCGAGCAGGCAGCCGCCGAGGAACGTGCCCTCGAGGCCGCGCTTGCCGTTCATGCCGCCGCCGCCGAAGCCGGCGGACTCTCCTGCGGCGTAGAGTCCCGGGATCGGTCGTCCCGCGCCGTCGAGCACGCCGCAGGAGAGATCGGTCTGCAGCCCGCCCATGCTCTTGCGGCTGATGATGAACTCGCGGATGGCCATGAGCGGTCCCGCCTTCGGGTCGAGGATCTTCTGGAACCGACAGGTGCGCAGGCGGTCGCCGATCCAGCGGCGCGCGAACTCGATGCGCCGCAGCTGCTCGTCGTCGTGGAAGCGGGGGCCGGCGTCGATGCGCGCGTCGTAGGTCGACGCGGCTTCCTGAACGGTCGCGAGGTCCACGGAATCGTCGCCGTTCAGCGCATTCATCTTCTCGACGAGCTCGGGCAGCGTGTCGGCCACGACGAAGTCCGGGCAGTTCCTCGTCACCTCTGCGTAGAGCCAGCGGTTGCCGCGCAGCATGTCGCGGGCGACGAGCAGGCGCTTCTTGTCGCGGAAGGCCGGATTGAATTCGCCGCCCGAGATCGCGAGTTCCTTGAGCGCGATGCGACGATTCAGGAGCTGCCACGAGTAGGCGCGCTCCTGGCGGCAGATCTGCGCGACGAGGTCGTGCGTGTCGAAGCCGGTCACCAGCGGCATCGGCCCGATGCGCTCGCCGCGCCAGTTGAGCCACAGCGCCGACTTGGGCGGCACCAGCGACAGGCCGTGCGAGGGCTTGCGCGGCTGCCAGTGGTGCACGCCCGCGGCGTAGTTCCACTGCCAGTCGAGGTGCGTGATGTTCGCGCCGAGCACGGCCGCCGCGTCGTGCAACAGGCCATCTGCATACTTGTGAGAACCATTGAGGAGCGTCGCGGGCGGACGTCCCCAGTCGACGTGCCAGTGGCGCTTCACCCGTTCGAGACTGCCGTTGATGCCGCCCGAGGCGATGACGACCGATTCGGCCGTGGCCTCGAACTCGGCGCCGCTGCCTTCGAGCGTGCCGCGGCAACCGATCACCTTCCCGCCGGAGCTCACCAGCGATTCGACGCGGTGGCTGTAGCGGCGCTCGAGCAGGCCGTGGCGCGGGTGCGCGAGCAGGTGACGGTTCAGCACGATTGCGAGCTCGTGCCCGGTTCCCCAGACGATGTGCCAGCGCGGGACGGAATTGCCGGGCGTGTGCAGGCCGCGCTCGACCCAGAGCGGCATGGGCATGAATTCGACGCCGATGCGTTTCAGCCAGTCGAATACTTCCTCGTTGGCGCGCTGCACGTAGGCTTCGGCCCAGGCGCGCGGCCAGCGGTCGGCGGGATCGAACTCGGCGAAGGCGAGCCAGTCGCGCAGGCCGAGTTCCGCGCCGTCGCGGATGCCGTAGCGGCGCTGCAGCGGCGTGCCGGCGAACCAGATGCCGCCGAAGCTCTCCTTGGCGAGGCCGCCCATGTTCTCCTCGACGTCGCGGTCGAGGAGCAGCACGCGCCGCCCCCGTTCCAGCAACTCGATGGCCGCCGCGACGCCGGCGATGCCGGCGCCGATCACGATGACGTCGGCCTGGTAACGCAGCATGGGAGGGCCCTCGCAGGTGTGCCGTGCGGCAGGATACCGCCACGACTGCATTGACGCGCGGGCTGCAGCGCCGAATGATGGCGCGAGACTCCCATGACCGCCGTCCAGTTTCGCAATCCGGACGTTCGTCTTTCCGTGGCGCTGGCGGCGACGGCATCCGCCGTGCGCGGCCACGTGGTGACGCTGCGCGAACTCCTCGGCCACGTCGGCGAGCAGGGGCTGCTGGTCTTCTGCGCGATCGTCGCCATGCCGTTCCTGATCCCGGTCTCGCTGCCGTTCATGAGCACGGCGCTCGGGTTGCCGATGCTGCTGATCGGCATCGCCGTGATCGCCGGACGCCTGCCGTGGTTGCCGAACCGGCTGCTCGATCACGCGCTGCCGTCGGACACGGTGCAGCACGTGCTGCGGCGTGCCGAGCGGATCGCAGGACGGTTCGAGCACCTCGTGCGGCCCCGCTGGCTGCCGTTGACGGGCTCGACGCTCGTGAACTCGCTGCACGGGGTCACGCTCGTGGTCGCCGTGCTGCTGCTCATGGCGCCGCTGCCCTTCGTGCCGTTCGCGAACACGCTGCCGGCCGTCGCCATCATCCTGCTGTGCCTCGGCATCGCCGAGCGCGACGGGGCGCTGCTGCTCGCCGGCTATGCGGTCGCGCTGGTGTCGACCGTCTACATCGGGTCGCTGCTGTGGCTGGTCGTGGAGGCCGGGTTGAGTGCCGACGGCCTTTACGGCACGCTGCGCTCGCTCGCGGGCGGGGCAGCGGCTCGCTAAGTTGTTGTATTAGAAAGAGATTGCGGGATTCGCGGCCGGCCCTCGAGGCCATTGTGTAGAATGCGCGCCCCATCCGTCGCCGCACAGGCCTGCCTGCACCGGTCAGAAACCGGTGAATGGCACTGAATCATCATGTCCTTTGAACCACTCGGCCTCCCGGCCGCCCTCCTGCGCGCCGTGCAGGAAATTGGGTACTCCGTGCCCACTCCGATTCAGACGCAGGCGATTCCGGCGGTCCACGCCGGCCGCGACCTGCTCGCCGCCGCTCAGACGGGTACCGGCAAGACCGCGGCGTTCGCCCTGCCGCTGCTGCAGCGCCTCGACGAGGAACAGCCGAGCCCGCGCGGTCCGCGCGCGCCGCGACTGCTGGTGCTCGTGCCGACGCGTGAACTCGCCGCGCAGGTCGGTCAGTCGTTCGACGATTTCGGCCGGCACCTGCGCCAGCGCACGCTGCTCATCTTCGGCGGCGTGAGTCCGCGCCCGCAGATCGAAGCGCTGCGCCAGGGCGTCGACATCGTCGTCGCGACGCCCGGCCGCCTGCTCGACCACATCAACGAGCGCGCAATCGACGTGTCGCAAGTCCGCCGCCTCGTGCTCGACGAGGCGGACCGCATGCTCGACATGGGTTTCATCCGCGACATCCGCCGCGTGCTGGCCGCGCTGCCGAAGCAACGCCAGAACCTGCTCTTCTCGGCGACCTTCTCCGACGAGATCCGGGCGCTCGCCAAGGGCTTGCTGCACGACCCGCTCACGGTCGAGGTCGCGCCGCGCAACGCGCCGGCCGAGCTCGTCGAGCATCGAGTGCACATGGTCGAGCAGGGCGAGAAGCGCGCCGTGCTGAGCCACCTGCTGCGCGAGGGAGCGACGCCGCAGACCCTCGTCTTCACCCGCACCAAGCACGGTGCGAACCGCCTCGCCGAGCAGCTCGAGCGCGACGGCATCAGCTGCGCGGCGATCCACGGCAACAAGTCGCAGAACGCGCGCACCAAGGCGCTGGCCGACTTCAAGGACTTCAAGGTCCAGGTGCTGGTCGCGACCGACATCGCCGCACGCGGCCTCGACATCAGCGAGCTGCCGCAGGTCGTGAACTACGAGTTGCCGCACGTTCCCGAGGACTACGTGCACCGCATCGGCCGCACGGGCCGCGCCGGCAGCGCGGGCCAGGCGCTGTCGCTGGTGTCGAGCGACGAGCGTGATCGCCTGCGGGCGATCGAGCACGTGCTCGGCCGCAAGATCGGCGTGCAGGCGCTCGACCGCTCGGGCATCGACTTCGGCCGCGAACCGCCGCGGCAGGACGCGCGGCCTCAGCACGCCGACCGCGCGCACCAGCCCAGCCGTCCGCCGCAGCACCGGCCGGCGGGCCGATGGCAGGGTGGGGCACACCGAAGGGGCGGCGGACGAGGGCGATGAACCGGCTCGCGGCGTGCATGCTCGTGGCGCTGGCCGGCGCACCGGCGTTCGCCGGGACGACGGCCCCTCAGTCAGCCACGCCGCAGGCCACGCGAGCCGAGGCTCGCGACATCTTCGCGACCATCGTCGCGTTCCCGACCGTGGCAGGCCGCGGCCAGGTCCCGGTGATGGCGAAGTACCTGGCCGACAGATTCAGGGCCGGCGGCTTCGACGCAGCGGACATCGAGATCCTGCCGCAGGGCGAGACCGCTTCGCTCATCGTGCGTTATCGCGGCAAGGACCGGGCCGCGAAGCCCATATTGCTGCTCGCCCACATGGACGTCGTCGAGGCGCGGGCCGAGGACTGGGAGCGTGACCCGTTCACGCTGGTCGAGGAGAACGGTTACTTCTATGGCCGCGGTACGGCCGACATCAAGGAGGAGGTCGCGCTCCTGACGGCGACCTTCCTGCGCCTCAAGCGCGAGCATTTCGTGCCCGCGCGCGACCTCGTCATCGCCTTCTCAGGCGACGAGGAGGAGACGATGAAGACGGCGGGCGACCTCGCCGCGCGCCTGCAGGGAGCGGAGTTCGCACTGAACGGCGATGGCGGCGAGGGCGTGCTCGACAGCCGGACCGGCAAGCCCGCCGTCTATTACCTGCAGGGCGCCGAGAAGTATTACCTCAGCTTCGAACTCACGACGCACAACCCGGGCGGCCACAGTTCGCGGCCGCGGGCCGACAACGCGATCTACGAACTGGCCGACGCGCTCGAGGCGCTGCGCCGTTTCCAGTTCCCCGTCATGTGGAACGACTGGACGCTCGGCAGTTTCAAGGCGGCCGCCGCGGTGACCGAGGGCCCCACCGGCAGGGCGATGGCGCAGTTCGCGGCGAACCCGCAGGACGGCGCCGCGGCGGAAGTGCTCTCCGCGGATCCCTTGCTGGTGGGCAAGATCAGAACGACCTGCGTCGCCACGATGCTGCGCGGCGGTCACGCCGAGAACGCGCTGCCCCAGTCGGCCACCGCAACCGTCAATTGCCGAGTGTTCCCGGGGATGTCGCCGGCCGAGGTCCAGGGAACGCTGCAGCGCCTCGTCGGCGGCAAGGTCGAGGTGAAGGTCCTCGGCGAGCCGCACCCGAGTGACCCGTCGCCGTTGCGGTCCGACGTGGTCGCGGCGGTCACGCGGGCCGTGCACGCGAGCTACCCCGGCGTGCCGATCGTTCCGGAAATGGTGCCCTACGCGACCGAAGGCTCGATCTACCGCGCGGCGGGGATCCCGACTTACGGCGTGTGCAGCCTGTTCATCAAGGGCAGCGACCAGTTCTCGCACGGGCTCGACGAGCGCATCCAGGTCTCGTCGTTCTACGCCGGGCTCGAGCACTGGTACGTGTTGCTGAAGGATCTCGCCGGACCGCGGTCCTGAGAATCGGCGCGCGGTCGCGTGCTGCGCTCGGGTCACTCCGGTGCAGGCGGCTTGCGATCGTGCGCCGCCGCGCGCGCAGCGAGCGCGTGCATCGTGTACATGGACACGAACGTCGCCACGACCACCGCCACGTAGAACTGCCCGACCACGGCCTCGAGCGTCGCGACGGTGCGCGCCGCTGGCGACACCGCGAGGATGTCCCCGTAGCCGACGGTCGCGATGGTCACGAGGCTGAAGTACATGAGGTCGCCGCGCAGCTGCCGGGCCGACAGCTGGTCGACGTCGTGCCCCAGCTTCAACGCGGCCGGGTCCCAGATGAGGAGCCCGTAGTAGATTTCCGCAAAGACGATCGCGATCAGCAGGTAGACCACGATCATCGCGAAGATGCCGTCGATCGTGGGTCGCTCGGCACGGAAAGCGAACGCGACCACGCCGACCGCGCAGGCCACGGTGACCGGGGCCATGAGCGCGAGATCGAGCGTGCGCTCGAGGCGGCCCCACCGTGGCGTCAGCTCGAGGACGGAGAAAGTGGAGGCGAGCAGCGACACGAGCCACAGGGCGACGATCACCCGGCCCGCGGCGCGCCACTGCGGGCTCGCCCAGATCGTGACCAGGATGAGGTCGAGCAGCAGGACGTGAATCGCGATGTGCCCGCCGAAGCGCGTGCCGATGCTCGGCGAGACGAGCATCCAGGCGACGATCACGAGCGTGAGCTGCAGGAACCGCCACTCGGGAAAGGGTTGCTTCGCGGTGAGATTCATCGCGCGCTGCTCTCCGACGACGGCCGGCCCCGCGCCGGCCCGCCGTAGTCTGTGCGTGCCGGTGGTCGAAGTAAACGCTGCGGGCCGGGCTGGTGGCCCGCGGCCGTCTGTAGTATCAGTCATGGCGGGTGCAGCCGAGGTGTCGATGATGAAACCGATCGCCGTGATCGCCGGATTTGGCGGCATCAATGCCGCAGGCCGTTCCTCCGGTCACCACGGCTATCGGCGCACGATCCTGGACGTGCTGCCCGGGCCGGCCGCGGACGAGACGATCCGCGCGCTGGCGGGCCTCATGGGGCTCACTGGCGAGATCGATTCCGCCAGGCGGGCCCACATACTGGAGCACACGCTGATCCGCGGTCTCGAACCGTCGTCGATCGACGTCGCCAGGGTCGCGTGGAACTGCAGGGCCCGGGTGTGTGCGGGGCGAGGCGCGATCGTGATCGAGATCGCCCAGCGCGATCTGCCGCAACCTCTGCCCGAGGGCTGGACGACGGCGCACGCGGCAGGCGGCCGGGTTCGGGTCACGATCCCGGAAGGAGCCGAAGTCCTGCTCCCGGTGACCCGAGCGCTCGACGTCAGCGCGGCCGGCCAGGTGCCGAGCGGCTTCGACCCGAAGGCCTTGTACCCCGGCCGTGGCCATCCGCGCGCCGTGCAACTCGCCCTGTTTGCGGCGAACGATGCGCTCGGGTCCCTGGGGCTGACCTGGCACAAGCTGATGCAGCACGTCCCTCCCGACCGGGTCAGCGTCTATGCGGGCAGCGCCCTGGGGCAACTCGACCAGGAAGGGACCGGCGGACTGCTCGGATCGCGCTATCGCGGGATGCGGCCCACCTCGAAGCACGTCCCGATGGGCCTGGCCGAAATGCCGGCGGACTTCGTCAACGCGTACGTGCTCGGCAGCGTCGGTCAGACGGGTCACAACATGGGAGCCTGCGCGACCTTCCTCTACAACCTGCGGCACGGCGTGTTCGACATCGAGTCCGGCCGGTCGCGCGTCGCGCTGGTCGGTGGCGCCGAGGCGCCGCTCAGCCCCGACGTGATCGAGGGTCTCTCCACCATGGGTGCACTCGGCACCGACGAAGGGCTGCTCGAACTCGACCGCCGCACGGGCCGCACCGAGCCGGACCTGCGGCGTGCCTGCCGGCCGTTTGCCGAGAACTGCGGATTCACCATCGCCGAAGGATCCCAGTTCGCCGTGCTGATGGACGACGCCCTCGCCGTCGAACTCGGCGCCACGATTCACGGCGCGGTGACGGACGTCCTGGTGCACGCCGACGGATACAAGAAATCGATCTCGTCCCCGGGCGTCGGCAACTACATCACGGTCGCCAAGGCTGTCGCGCGGGCGAGGCGCGTCTTCGGCGAGAATTCGATCCGGCGCCGCAGCTTCGTGCAGGCGCACGGGACGGGCACGCCGCACAATCGCACGACGGAGTCCCGCATCCTGAACGGAGTCGCGAGGGCGTCCGGCATCGAGGACTGGCCGGTCGCGGCGATCAAGTGCTTCGTTGGCCACACGATGGCGGCGGCCGGTGGCGACCAGCTCGCATCATCGCTCGGCGTGTTCGTGCACGGCGTGCTGCCCGGGATCGCTACGATCGAGGAGGTCGCGGCCGACGTCGAGCGCGATCACCTGCGCCTCTCGCCTCAGCCGCTGCAGCGCACGCCCGCAGACTGGGACGTGTCGTTCCTGAACTCGAAGGGCTTCGGTGGCAACAACGCCACGGCGACCATCGCTGCGCCGCACGTCGTGATGAAGTGGCTGGAGCCGCGCCACGGGAGCGCCGCGCTCGCCGGCTGGCAGAGGCACAACGAGTCGGTCGTCGAAAGAGCCGGCAAGTGGGACAGGGCGCTGACGGAGGGCACGGCGAAGATCGTGTATCGCTTCGATCACGAGGTCCGCAGCGAGGAGCATGTCACCATCGATGGCGAGACGATGCACATTGCCGGGCTGCCGCCGATTTCACTGGTCGATTGACCGGGCTCCGAGCCGGCCCGCCGCCGCCGCCGCTTCCTGTCAGACCGCGGCGGCCTCGGCGTCGGTGAACAATCGCGACCGGGTGAGAAACCGGCGGCCGGTCGGGCCCTCGAGCGAGAACATGCCGCCGCGGCCCGGCACCACGTCGATCGTGAGGTGCGTGTGCTGCCAGTACTCGAACTGCGCGCGGCTCATGTAGAACGGGCAGCCGCCGATCTCGCCGAGCTTCACGTCCGCGTCGCCGATCAGGAACTCGTTGCGCGGGTAGCACATCGGGGAGCTGCCGTCGCAGCAGCCCCCCGACTGGTGGAACAGCAGCTCGCCGTGCCGATCGCGCAATTCGGCGATCAGCTCGAGCGCCGCCGGCGTCGCGCAGACGCGCTCGACCATCAGAAGAACCCGAGCGCCTTCGGGCTGTAGCTCACCAGCAGGTTCTTGGTCTGCTGGTAGTGGTCGAGCATCATGCGGTGCGTCTCGCGGCCGATGCCCGACTGCTTGTAGCCGCCGAACGCCGCGTGCGCCGGATACAGGTGGTAGCAGTTGGTCCACACGCGACCAGCCTTGATGCCGCGGCCCATGCGATAGGCGCGGCTGCCGTCGCGCGTCCACACGCCGGCGCCGAGGCCGTACAGCGTCTCGTTCGCGAGTCGCAGCGCGTCCGCCTCGTCCTTGAAGGTCGTCATCGACACGACCGGGCCGAAAATCTCCTCCTGGAAGATGCGCATGCGGTTGTGGCCGCGGAAAACCGTCGGCTGGATGTAGTAGCCGCCAGCGATGTCGCTGCCCACCGCGGCCTTGCCGCCGCCCGTGAGCACCTTGGCACCTTCCTGCCGGCCGATGTCGAGGTAGGCGAGGATCTTCTCCATCTGCTCGGTCGAGGCCTGCGCGCCGATCATGGTGTCGGTGTCGAGCGGGTGGCCCTGCTTGATGCCGGCCACGCGCGCGATGACGCGCTCCATGAACTGGTCGGCGATGCTCTCCTGCACCAGCGCGCGGCTCGGGCAGGTGCAGACCTCGCCCTGATTCAGCGCGAACAGCGTGAATCCCTCGAGCGCCTTGTCGAAGAAGTCGTCGTCCTGGTCCATGACGTCCGCGAAGAACACGTTCGGGCTCTTGCCGCCGAGTTCCAGCGTCACCGGGATCAGGTTCTGGCTCGCGTACTGCATGATCAGCCGGCCGGTCGTGGTCTCGCCGGTGAACGCGATTTTCGCGATCCGGTTCGACGACGCGAGCGGCTTGCCTGCCTCGAGTCCGAAGCCGTTGACGATGTTCAGCACGCCGGGCGGCAGCAGGTCCGCGATCAGTTCCGCCACCAGCAGGATGCCGACCGGCGTCTGCTCGGCCGGCTTCAGCACGACACAGTTGCCGGCGGCGAGCGCGGGCGCGAGCTTCCACGCCGCCATCAGGACGGGGAAGTTCCACGGGATGATCTGCCCGACCACGCCGAGCGGTTCGTGGAAATGGTAGGCGACCGTCCCCTCGTCGATCTCGGCGAGCGACCCTTCCTGCGCGCGCACGCACGCGGCGAAATAGCGGAAGTGATCGGCGGCAAGCGGCATGTCGGCGGCCAGCGTCTCGCGCACGGGCTTGCCGTTGTCCCAGGTCTCGGCGACGGCCAGCATCTCGAGGTTCGCCTCGATGCGGTCGGCGATTCTGTTCAGGATCCCCGCGCGCTGCGCGACCGGCGTGCGGCCCCATGCTTCGGCAGCCGCATGGGCGGCATCGAGCGCGAGGTTGATGTCCTCTTCCGTCGAGCGCGGAATCTGGCAGAAGGTCCTGCCATTCACCGGCGACGGATTGTCGAAGTACTGGCCCTTCACCGGGGCGACCCACCTGCCGCCGATGAAGTTCTCGTAACGCGCCTTGAAGGTGACCTTGGAGCCGGCGGTACCCGGATCGGCGTAGCGCATGTGTGTTCCCCTGGTGATGGTTATGGGGCTCGCCGCGCTGTGGCGGCGGCTGGCCGGATGATAGCAGCGGCTTGACCCGCATCAATGCAGCGCGTGGCGGGCGGTCCTAGGGTTCGTGCACGATCGGTCAATCTGTCCGTGCCCGCCGGCGCGCGCAGCAGCGGCGCCTGCGGCCAGGGTGGGTCGTCCGGGCCTCGGACTCGTCGGGTCCCGGCAAGGGGGTGGAGCGATGCTTCGTCGCACTACGGCACTGTGGCTCCTGACGGCGCTGTTCGTGACGGCACTGTTGCTGTCGATCCTGACGCATGGCACGGGCGTGGTGCGCAACGACCCGGCCCGGAACATCTGGATTCCTTCCGAGCTGACCCTGCCGCTCGAGCTGCAGGTCGCCTACAACGACACGCAGGTCTTCTTCCACTACCGCTGGCCCGCGGCGCAGCCGCACGTGTACACGGACATGCTGCGTTACACCGGCGGCAAGTGGCAGAAGCAGGCACGTACCCCGATCGGTTCGGCGGCGGACGGCATGGCCGAGGATCGCCTGGCCATGATGCTGGACGATGGCGGCGTGCCCGAGTTCCAGCGCTACGGCGGGTACATCACCGTCGGGGCGAATCCGCGGGACTTCACCGGGTCCGGCGCGGAGGCGGCGCACCGGCGCAAGTACCTGCCGGCCACGCGGCGTGACCCCGGCGACTGGTACTCGATCGTCGACCAGGCCACCCTCGCAGCACAACGCCGCGCGGGCTACTTCCTGGATCTCTGGAACTGGCGGGCGCACCTGTCCAATCCGCTCGGTTATGCCGACGACCAGCACATCGCGTGGTACCGCCTGTACGACTCGGGCGAGCCGATGTTCTTCAGCAACTGGGATGGGGAGCGCGGCCAGCCGCGCTGGATGTTCGACCCGCAGGGAGGCGGCGCGCAGGCGCTGCGCGCTGAGGACATCGCGGACGGGCGCGGCGACGCCGGCAAGGGCCGGTACCTGTCGGCGGAGAACGCCGTGCCGTTCGACCCGGAACACGCCTGGCGCGAAGGGGACGTGATTCCCGGCCAGGTGCTGCGCGAGCCCACCGGATCGCGGGCCGACATCCGCGTGCTCGGCCAGGGTCGCTGGGCCGACGGTCACTGGGACGTGACGCTCGTGCGCGCACTCGACACCGGCCATCCGCTCGAGGACAAGATTCTCCGTGACGAAGGTGTCTACAGCATCGCGCTCGCGGTGCACCGCGATGCGCGGGCCAGCCGCTGGCACTACGTGTCGCTGCCGCTGCAGGTGGGACTCGGCCGCGGAGCGGACCTGGTGGCGACCCGCATCAAGGGGAACGCGCCGGACTGGGGCAGCATCGAGAAGCGCGAGCTGACACTGTTCTACCCGGGACAGGTGAGCTGGCAGCGCCTGCCGAGCGGCCTGCATGCCGGCTCCCCGTATATCGCGAAGGGCGTCCCGGTGAAGTTCCGGCACAAGGAGCGGCAGCTCGCCGAGTACGGCATCGAGCTCGAGTTCGACAGGGAAATCCGCCTGCAGTGGTGGCTGAACATCGTCGCGGGCGTGCTGCTGCTCGTGAGCTTTGCGTGGTCGGTCAGCCGGGTCACCCGGCTGCGGGAGGACTGAGGCATGGGACCGTATCACGCGATCATGGTGCACTTCCCGGTCGCGCTGTGGACCGTGGCGTCGGCCATCGTGATCTTCCGCGCGCTGTCGGACGGCGAGCTGGCGCGTGCGTTCGATCGAGTGCTCATTCCACTGTTGGTGCTCGGCGTGGTGACCGGGCTCGGGGCCTACGTGCTGGGCCAGCTCGTCTGGCCGCCCGAGACGCTGCAGTCCACGCCGCTCGGCCGCAACCACATGATGGCGGCGACCTGGTCACTGTCCTGCTGGGCGGTCGTGCTCTACCTGCGCTGGCGGGCCGGTGAGGCAGTCTGGGCGAGCCGCGCCAGCCGGGCGGCCATGCTCGCGCTGGGCCTGCTCGGGGCGACGCTGCTCGCCGCGACCGGGACGCTCGGCGGTCACCTGCACGGGGCGCCTGCCTACCTGAGCGAAATCGTGCGCCTGCTCGGCTGGGATGTTTACAAGACCCACTACATACCGACCTGGGTGCTGTGCGTGCTGGCGCTGGTGATCCTGGCGATGCCGGCGCTCGCGATTGCCACCGCGCGCAGCGATGCGCGTCGCAGGCGTGGGGAGGGCGGGGCGTGATGCGCGCGGGTCTTGCGCTGGCAGTCACGGTGCTGATCGCCGGTTGGGCCGGCCGCGGCTGGGCCGTGCCGCCGGGCTTCACGCTGGAGTTCGACGGAAACGGCGAAGGCCGGGTGATCTTCACGGGCGCCAAGCACACCGGGCCTGGCATGCACTGTTCCAACTGCCACATGGACATCTTCTACGTGAGCCGCAACTCGCAGATCACGCGCGCGGACCACCGGCGAAAGCTGTTCTGCTTCACCTGCCACGACGGAGAGCGGGCCTTCGCGGCGCGCATGAACTGCGATCGGTGTCACGAGGAGGAGGTGGCGCCGCCGCCGGAGACGACGCCGGCATCGGAGGCGGCACCGGTGGCGCGGTGAGCCAATCTCGCCCGGCGCGCAACCGCTGTTCCACCGGTGAGTCCGGGCTGGCAATTTGCCGACTCTCCGGAACCTGCCTAGAATCCGCACCGGCCGGCGGGTGTAGTTCAATGGTAGAACTGTAGCTTCCCAAGCTACTAACGTGGGTTCGATTCCCATCACCCGCTCCATCTAGATTCAAAGACTTAGAAGGGCCCTCCGGGGCCCTTCGTCGTTCGTGGGACACGGGTGGGACAGTGAATTGACGCCGCCGCCGCCTGAATCAGGCCGCTTCTGGAGCCTGCGGCTCCTGCGTGCCACACGCTTATTGCTCACTCAATCCTCGAATCAGGGTCGCCTGAGGAGAGGGGGGGCGCTCGCTGTCCGACCTTGTTGTGGGGTCGCGCTCCGATGCGCTTGTTGATCCCCACGAGCGCCCGCCTCGGGATCTTGTCGACTGCACGCTGCGCGAGCCTGTTATCGACTGTGAGCCCGAGGTCCTTCATTTATTCCCTGGCCACATCGCCGGCGAGGGAAAGGAGGTCGATTGACAGGCTGGCGCCTGAACTGTCAATTAACTACTAAAGTTAAGTGAATTAGTAGATCTTTGGTTCCTTGGTCCGCTGCTGGCGAGAACCTCGAAGCCATGTGGCGTGTACGGGTTCAAGGAACACGGGCCGAGAAGCCGAATGGGCGCGCTCTGCTGCCACGCGCTACTTACTAACTAAGTACTAACTTCTGGTGAATTAGCAATAAATTCATTGCCTCCCGGACACAAGCAGCCTAGATTATCTACTAATTACTACTGAATTAGTATTTGGGCGGCTCGTGCACATCCCAGCAACTCCACCGTCAGTTCCCGAACTGGTGACCAGTCTCAAGGGTCAGCCGAATAGGCTTTTCGAAGTCCTCCAATCGAATATCGGCGCGCTGCCCGCAGGCGACTATCTGCATTGGGACGAACTTCGCCACAGGCCGCCACCCGAGGGGTTTACAAACCAGGAGTGGTGGCTGGCGACGAAGCTCGCTCGACAGCAGGCATCTCGAGAACTGCCTTTCCGAGACAAGGCGGGGCGCCACTTCACGTACTGCACTCCCGACGTCGTCCAGTCGCTCTTGCACGAAGTCGATCGCAATGCGGCTGGGCAGATCCAGATCCCGGAGCTCGTGACCACGGCCCAGAATCGAGACCGCTACATCGTTCGATCCCTCATGGAGGAGGCCATCACTTCGAGCCAACTCGAGGGCGCCGCGACGACGCATAAGGTTGCCAAGGACATGCTGCAGCGCCAGCGCAAGCCGCGCGACAAGGGCGAGCAGATGATCATGAACAACTACCTCGCGATGCAGTTCATTCGTGAGAACTACAAACAGCCTCTGACCCCCGCGATCATTGTCGAGCTTCAGCGAATCCTGACCACCGACACTCTTGAGGACGGCACTGCCGCTGGTCGCTGGCGCCGGCCCGACGAGGACGTAACGGTCGTCGACAACCGGGACAACGAGACACTCCACATTCCGCCACCGGCGCAGGAGATTCCGGCCCGGATGGATCTGTTGTGCCGGTTCGCAAACGACAGGTCCGTCGAGCCGTTCGTGCACCCGGTGCTGCGCTCGATCCTCCTGCACTTCATGCTCGGATATGACCACCCGTTCGCTGACGGTAATGGCCGAACCGCGCGCGCCCTTTTCTACTGGTGTATGGCTCAGCGGGAGTACTGGCTGATTGAGTTCGTTTCAATCTCCAGCGTCATCAAATGCTCGCCTGCGCAGTACGTTCGTGCTTACCTTCATTCCGAGACGGACGGCAGTGACGCCACGTACTTCCTGCTTCACCAGCTACGGACATTGCAGAAGGCTATCGCGGAACTGCATGACTACCTGCACAAGAAGATCGAGGAGCTGCGGGACGCCCAGCAGTTGATTGAACGATCGCCTGCCCTGCATGAGCGGCTCAATCATCGGCAGCTTGGGCTGCTCGATCACGCACTGAAGCATCCAAAATCCGTTTACAAGATCGATCGCCATCAATCTTCACACCACGTGACCTATCAGACCGCCAGAACCGACTTGCTCGACCTCGTAGAAATGGGACTGCTGGAGAAGTCCAAGGTCGGCCGGACTTTCATATTCATTGTTCCGGATGACCTGAGGGCTCGACTGGACGCCGTCAAGAGTGGCGCGGGTACGCGTGCGGCGCCAGGTGCGTAGTCGCGACGCGCTCTTTGTCCTCGGTCCCCCGTCCCTGATCTCGCGCCCCTTCGGATCACGTAGCAGCGAACGGGCGGACTGCGAACCCAAGTCACATATATGCCGGTCGACCGGAAGCACTTGTCCCACTGTTGTCCCAGCGCGCGGCCGCGGGCCAACTTGAACTTGATTGATAAAGAGATTCTCCGCGACCTCAGGAGATTGGAGATCTGCTCGCGTACCGGCGGGCTCATGGCGTGAGCCTCCAGCATGCGAAAGTCGTTATGTCAGGAAAGCAGCCCGCGGTGGGCGTCGGTGCGGCGCGCACTCACACGTCAACCAAGCGCGAGATCATCATCGTCAGCAAGTGATTGATCCGGCGAGCACCTTGGCTTCCGGGCGGCATAGGGCTGACGCCCCAGGGTGCGCGCGGCGCACTCGCTATGCGACGAGCTTCAGCTTCGGATTCAGACCCGCCCTTGCTGCGAGCCGGACAAGTAGGTCAAGGCTGAAGGAACTGATCTTTCCACGCTTGATGTCCGACACCCTGGCCTGGGTGACCGCCAGGATCTTCGCCGCTTCCGTCTGGGTCATGCCGGAGTCCGCCAACCAGTTGCCGAGACCCTGGAGCAAGAGCGAGCGCATCTCCATTTCCGCGGCCTGATCATCGGGATAGAGATCGCGAAAGACGCTTTGAGCCTTTTTCTTAGCCATGTGGTGCCCTCCTGGGGACTCGGGCGAACCGTTGTCGCGCCACTTCGATGTCTTCACGGGCAGTCTTCGGCGACTTCTTCCTGAAGCAATGCAAGACTTAGATCGCTTCTGGCCGCGTCGCCAGGTAGATGGTCCTGAATGCGCCGGATGCATCTCGTACCCGGATTTCGCGGACGCCCGTTCCGATCGACGGCATCGGCTTCCAATCATCCGGGTCGAGTCCGCGCTGAACCCGGAAGAGCTGGTGGCCCATGTCATCCATCGCGGTCGCCGGGAAGGCCTTGAGGTCGACCTTCGAGCTTCCAAGCCAGACGACGGGCTTCATGACCAGAGCATAGCTGCGCAGGCCGGACTATGCAAGATATCGCATAGATTGCCCATCATGCGTGCAGTCGGAGAATCTGCCCGGCTGGGATCGTGTTCACACGTGAATCACACGGGCGATCATCGCTGACGGTAAGTGATTGATCCGGCGCGCAGGGCCAGGCGACTCACGTGCGTTCGATTCCCATCACCCGCTCCATTTCCCTCGCCAGGCTGAGCCGGCGTCAGCAAACTTCAGTCAGCGTGTCTCGCGCGAGCGATGTCACGTCCGCGGCTTGCGCGCGCTGCCCATGAGTGCTACAAAAGTAATACGTCGTATGCAATGCAGGAGCCGGCTCATGGCTGAGACGACCACGATTCGCCTGCCGCCCAAACTGCGCGCGCGCATCCACGCGCTCGCGAAGCAATCCGGACGCTCGGCCCACAGCTTCATCCTCGAGGCGGTGGAGCGGCATGCCGACTACGAGGAGCAGATGCGCAGCCTCGTCAAGGAGGCATTGGCGGCCGACGAGGAGATCGAGCGGACCGGCGAGGTGTATCGAGCGGATGACGTGCATGCCTGGGTCGAACGCCTCGCCGGCGGTCAGGACGCTGCGCGGCCAAAGCCGTGGCGACGCTAGTCTATTCGGCTCGGGCACTGGCCCACCTCGAGCGTGCATTTGGATTCCTGGCAAGCGAAAACCCGGGCGCGGCCGTCGCGGCGGCTCGTGCCATCCGCTCGGCCGTCGAGAACCTGGCCGCGCACCCGTTGCTCGGGCGACGAGTGCACGGCGACATTCGAGAACTCGTGATTTCCTTCGGCCAGACCGGGTACATCGCGCTGTACCGTTTCGTCGTCCCCCAGGATGAGGTGAGGGTGCTCGCGATCCGGCACCAAAGGGAAATCGGCTTCGTGCCATAGGCACGTTGCGCCGTCTGCCATCAGGGTGCATTTTCGCAATGTCTGACGGCGCGCCGCACGATCACGCGCCAATCACACGCGAGATCATCGCCATCGGCAAGTGACTGATCCGACGAGCGGAGCAGGGCTCCTCACGTGGGTTCGATTCCCATCGCCCGCTCCACTTTCCCGCCAGGCTGAGGCAGCGTCAGCCAGTTCCACCCGGAATGTCTCCCGCGAGCCGCGTCCTGATCGCGCGGTCTTCCCGGCTCATCGTCTTGTCGACTACTGGTCACCCTTGCCCGGATACTGGTCGATATCCTTGTGCAGCCGAAGCGCGCGTTGCTGCTGTTGATCGACGGCGCCCAGGTAGATGGCGGCCCATTCGCGGTTCGCGCGCAGGTAAGCGGAATACGCGGGACTGCCGCGCACGATGGCGATCAGTTGGTCTGGATCCATTGCCCCGAACGCAGACAATCCGAGCGGGTAGCCCTGGGTCACGCCCGCAGCCCGGACCTGCTTGGGGAAATTCGTCAGCTCATCCAATTCGTCGAACTGCGGGTAGCACGCCTGCAGCTGGCGACTGATCCGCCGGTCCCGAATCTTCTGCATGCCGCCGATCCGCATCTCGGCAGACGTCCGAATCTGATTGAACACTGCTTTGTCCGCACGCAAGTCCTCGGCGATTTCGATCAGGACAGCGGTCCATTGCTGTTGCTCCAGATGGTGTGCAATACGACGAAGGATCATGCCCGCTCCTGGTGAAAGCACCGGGAGGGTGCTCCGTTCGGCGATCTTGCGTGTCAATCAGCACGGAGACGGTCGCGCGGGCGGGAGAAGTCACGTTGTTGCGTGACGCGCAACACGATACACTGATACCATGATCCAGTCTTTCCGGCACAAGGGACTGCGGCGGTTCTACGGATCGGGGTCCCTGGCCGGAATCCAGTCGCAGCACGCGAAACGGCTGAGGATGCAGCTGGCGGCCCTCGAATCGGCCCAGGTCGTCGAGGACATGGATATCGCTGGATTCCGTCTGCATCCGCTGAAGGGTGCCGACCGCGGTCGGTGGTCGATCTGGGTGAACGGCAACTGGCGGCTGACCTTCGAGTTTCGCGACGGACAGGCGTACGTGCTCGACTACGAGGACTATCACTGATGGCTATGCACAATCCCCCGCATCCCGGTGAGTTCATCTCTGCTGTCTACCTCGAGCCCAATGGGCTGAGTGGTCGTGAGCTGGCGACGAAGCTGGGCGTGGCCCCCTCCACCCTGAATCGGGTGCTGACCGGAGCAAGCGGCGTGAGCCCTGAGATGGCGTTGCGGCTTTCGAAGTGCCTGGGCCGTTCGCCGGAGAGCTGGCTGGCGATGCAGTACGGCCACGATCTCTGGCGGGCACGGCAGCAGGTGGACTTGAGCCGCGTCGCCAGGGCGCGACTGACGGCCGCTTGATGCGATGACGCTCGGCCTCTCACACGTCAATCACACGCGAGACCGTCACCGTCGGTAACTGATTGATCGAGAAAGTGGAGTCGGACAACTCACGTGGGTTCGATTCCCATCACCCGCTCCATCCAGATTCAAAAACTTGGAGGGGTCCCTCGGGGCCCCTGGTCGTTCTTAGGTATCTTGCCTGGGTGTAATCGAACGATTACAATTTATGTGTGTGTACGTCATAAAAACCCTGCCCGAGTTCGACGCCTGGCTTAAGGCCCTGAGCGACAAGACGGCGCAGCGTCGCCTCGTCGCGCGACTTCGCAAGGCCTCGCTCGGTAACTTGGGTGACGTGAAGCCTGTCGGCAAGGGTGTCGTCGAAATGCGAGAGCATTTCGGTCCCGGTTGGCGCATGTATTGCACGCTGAGGGGCGACCAGTTGGTCGTGATGCTCGGCGGCGGAGCGAAGTCTTCGCAGCGGACGGACATCGCGGTTGCGCAGCGACGAGCCGCGATGATCGAGGAGGACCGACGGTGAAACGAAAGAAGATCAAGGCCAGTGATCTGCCCGAGTTCGATCCGGCGGAATACCTGGATAGCGAAGAGGCGGTCGCCGAGTACCTCACGGCCGTCCTGGCTGAGAATGACCCGGCCCTTCTGGCGGCGGCACTCGGCGACATCGCGAGAGCGAGGGGCATGAGCGAAATCGCGAAGTCGACGGGACTCGCGCGCGAAGCCCTCTACAAGGCGCTACGACCGGGTGCGCAGCCGCGGTTCGATACGGTGTCTCGAGTCTGCGCTGCTCTCGGAGTGAGGTTGGTCGCAGAGCCGGTGCCCTGATACGTTCGAGTCGTCCGCCCGTCACGCGTTGATCACACGCGCGATCATTGCCGCCGTCAAGTGATTGACCTGCCGGGCGGGGCGGGGCAGGTCACGTGGGTTCGATTCGCATCACCCGCTCCACCCTCCCGCCGGGCTGCGACAACGTCAGCCAACTCCAGCCAGAGTAACTTCAGAGTGTCGCGCGGCGGTCGCCGGGCGTGGTGCTGGCCGGCGCTGGCTGATGTTGGCGTGGCCATCACGCGCCGTAGCGATTGACTAGGACTCCGACCAGCCCGACTTCGCCATGGATGAGGACGTTCGCGACCGGGTACTATCGGCCACAAGCAGACGGTCGCGGTTCCCAAGCTACTCACGTGGGTTCGATTCCCATCACCCGCTCCAATCATCATGCGCCGGGTCTGCGGCCCTTCTTTCGCACCCGTTCCCGACCACTAGATTGCGGCAAATGTCCCGCTGATGACCGCAATGGCGCGGTCTCCCGTGCGCATATCTCGGCCTCTACCTCGCGCAGGATCTCGATGAACACCTCTGCGGCAGGCGGCGGCGTGCGGTCGGCCAGCTGGATGATTCCGTAGTTCGTAGTCATCCATGGCAACTGGAGATCGACGAAAGCAAGCGACCCACTTGCCACGTCCTGAGCGATCTGGATCGGCAGCGCTACGCCGACTGCATCGCTCTCCACGGCGATAAGTCGCGCGAGGTGCAGCGTGGCTACCCGTATCTCGGGCTTCATCTCACTTTCGAGAGGATCGAATCGGGTGTCCGGTGAGCGCGTTCTCATCAACTCCATCAACCGCGTCGGCAGGGTATTCATTACCAGGGGGAATTCGTGAAGATCCTTGAGGGTGACGCCCTGCTTCGAGGCCAATGGGTGTGCCGGCCGGAAGAAAAACACTCCGCGATGTTGCGGCAGCGGCTCGACTTCGAAACGCGGACCGTCCGCAGCTAAGGTCGACTCGCAGATTGCGATGTCGAGTTCGCCAGTCAGGACCATGCGCATCAGGGCGGGCCAGTCGTGCAGCGACAGTTCGGTAGTCAATGCGGGGTGTCGACGCATCAGCCGCCCGACTGCCGTGCCGACCGAAATCTCGGTAGGGTAAGGCGCGGATCCAATCTTCAATTCGCCGGCGTCGAGTCCCACCATCATCTGCACGTCGCGCGTGGCAGCATCGACCTGGGCGATCAACAGTCGCGCGTGATCGATCAGGCGCTGCCCCACCGATGTCGGGGCGACCCTCGAACGGTCGCGATCGAACAGACGCGCGCCCAGCTTCTTCTCGAGCGCACCGAGACTGTGCGAGAGCGCCGGTTGCGTCAGCCCGAGCGTCTCGGCTGCACGCGCAAAGTTGCGATGCGTGTCGAGTGCCAGCACGTGCCGAAGGTGGCGCAACTCCAAGTCCATGAATCGAATCTATCAAACGCAAGAATCAAATGCATTGGACTCAGACTAAACATCCTGCGCAAACTCGGACAAAGTCATCGAATCCGTCTGCGGCGCACAGTCGCCATCCGGCCGATTTCGATGCCCGTGACGGAGGGTTCTGCATTCCCACCCCCCGCGGGCCGTTCGTCACGGTGCGTCGACTATCTCAGGCGCCCTGCGGTGCCGCACGCATTTGAGGAAATCCGGGAGCTGAAATGGACATCATCAGAAAGCGCTCGTCTGGGACCTGGGCTCTGGCGGGACTCGCTCTTGCATCGATCTTCGCCTTGAAGGCGATGGCCCAGGAGACGCAGGCCGTAGGGCCGTACACGGACTTCAAAGGCACGATCAATCTCGACATCCGCGACTCGAAGGCGGACTGGGGACCCTTCACGCCGAAGAAAGCTCCGGAAGGCGCGCCGAACATCCTGTTCGTCCTTTATGACGACACGGGACTCGCGGCGTGGTCACCCTACGGCGGTCGGATCAACATGCCGACGCTGCAGCGTCTTGCCGACCAGGGCTTGCGCTACACGCAGTGGCACACCACCGCCCTCTGCTCGCCGACGCGCTCGACAATCCTCACCGGTCGCAATCACCACCTCAATGGCATGGCAGCCATCACCGAGGCGGCCGATGGCTACCCAGGTGCGCATGGGCGCATCCCGGCACAGGCGGCGACCGTGGCGCAGATCCTGCAAGACAACGGCTACAGCACGTTCTGGCTCGGCAAGAATCACAACGTGCCGGAGCAGGACGTCGCCTCGGGAGCGAGCCGCAAGCAGTGGCCGCTCGCGATGGGCTTCGACCGCTACTACGGTTTCCTGGGTGGCGAAACCAACCAGTGGTATCCGGACCTCGTTGAAGACAACAAGTTCGTCGAGCAGCCCTACGGCCCCGAGCAGGGCTACCACCTCTCGAAGGATCTCGCCGACCAGGCGATCTCCATGATCCGCGACCAGAAGGCGAGCAACCCGTCGAAGCCGTGGTTCATGTGGTACAACCCCGGCGCCAACCATGCACCGCACCACGCGCCGCAGGAATACATCGACAAGTACAAGGGCAAGTTCGACGACGGCTACGAGGCGTATCGCACCTGGGTGCTCGCTCGCATGATCGAGAAGGGGGCCGTGCCGAAGGGCACGAAGCTGACGCCGCTCAATCCGCTGCCAGAGTCGGTGGCGAACCCGGGTGACTACGTCCGTCCCTGGGAGTCGCTCACTCCCGACGAGAAAAAGCTCTTCTCGCGTCTCGCCGAGGTCTACGCGGCGTTCTCGGAATACACCGACGTACAGGTCGGCCGCATCATCGACTACCTCGAGCAGACCGGCCAATTGGAGAACACGGTCGTGTTCTACGGCGCGGACAACGGGGCGTCCGGCGAAGGCACCCCGAACGGATCGGTCAACGAGAACAAATTCTTCAATGGCTATCCGGATGAAGTGTCCGAGAACATGAAGCTGATCGATGAGCTCGGCGGGCCGAATACCTACGAGCACTTCCCGACCGGCTGGGCCGTGGCGTTCTCGACGCCTTTCCAGATGTTCAAGCGATACTCGCAGTATTCGGGCGGCACCGACGACCCGCTGGTCATCTCCTGGCCGAGGGGCATCAAGGCGCGCGGCGAGATCCGCAACCAGTACCACCATTCGACGGACTTCGTTCCGACGGTGCTCGATATCGTCGGCATCGAGATGCCGAAGGTGTATCGCGGTGTGGAGCAGTTCCCGCTCTCGGGCGTGTCGATGAAATACACGTTCGATGCCACACCCGACGCGCCGACCCAGAAGAAGCGTCAGTACTACGCGATGCTCGGCACGCGCGGCATCTGGGAGGATGGCTGGCTGGCAACCTCGGTGCACGCCCCGCTTACAGGCAAGGGTCACTTTGATCAGGATCAATGGCAGCTGTACCACGTCGAAGTCGACCGTGCGGAGGCTGTGGATCTTTCAAAGAAGTATCCGGATCGGCTCAAGGCAATGATCGCGGCCTGGAATGAGGAAGCCCGTATCAACCTGGTTCTGCCGCTCGACGATCGCAGCGCCGTGGAAGTGCTGGGCACGGAGCGTCCCTCCGAGGAGGCCGCGCGCGACCGTTACGTCTATTACCCAGGTACCGCACCGGTGCCGGAGGGTGTCGCCGTCAATGTGCGAAACCGCTCCTACAAGATCCTTGCGAACGTGGAGATCACCGACCCGAATGCTTCGGGCGTAATTTTCGCGCACGGTTCCCGGTTCGGTGGGCACGCGCTGTTCATCAAGGACCACAGGTTGCACTACGTCTACAACTTCCTCGGCATCAAGCCCGAACAGAACTTCGCCTCTACGGAGGAGCTGAAGCCGGGCAAGTACACGCTCGGCATGGAGTTCATCCGCGAAAGCTCAGGAAAGAACGGCGAATCACTCGGCCAGATGAAGCTGTACATCAACGACCGCGTGGTGGCCTCGGGCCCGATGCGGACGCAACCCGGCAAGTTCACGTTGTCTGGCGACGGACTGTGCATCGGCTATGACAGCGGCGATGCCGTGAGCGGTGAGTACAAGACGCCCGGCGAGTTCCATGGCGGCGAGATCCAAGGCGTGGCCGTGTCCGTCGAGAAGGCCGCTTATGGCGACCTCGAGCAGGAGGCCAAGCGAGCCATGGCTCGCGACTGACCATAGTCAACATCGCCGGCATCGCGCAATTCGCGTGGTGCCGGCGATGAGCGCCGCCCAGTGCACCCGCCGGCAGCGCAGCCAACGCATCCTCGCCTCCGAGGTCCAGTGAGGAAGGCACGCGGTCGGCCGTAATTCGCAGTGCTCGATCGAACGTGGCAACCGGGCGACTTGGAACCGCAGGTGTAGCAAGGGCGTTAGCGTCGCGCGTGTGACTGCTGGCGCGCGGTCACACGTCAATCACACGCGGAGTCGCGGTCTTTTCTAAGTGATTGATTCTGCGTCCAGGACGGGGCGACTCACATGTGTTCGATTTCCATCACCCGCTCCACTTTCCCGCCAGGCTGGGACAACCCCGGCGAGATCCAGCCAGAGTAGCTTCAAAATGTCGCACCCCGGTTGTCGGGCCTGATGCCGGCCGGCGCTGGCTGATGCTGGCGCAGTAATCTCACGCAGGCGCGGCCGCACACGACTCCAGTCGGCTCGCCTTCACGATGGAAGCGGACGTTCGCGACCGGGTACTATCGGCCAAAAGCGGACACAGCCGCCTGCGAAATTCGAGGAGCGGACAGCGGGAATGATTGTCGGCGGCAGGCAACCGTTTGGTCAGAGCGCGTGATCGCAGAAGCCCGTCGCTTCTCCTTGCTTCGTCACCTTACGCTTTGCTCTCGTTAGTCCGGGCGCGTTTCATCGCTTCTGCCAACTCCGAGTGCCCCCGCTCGTCTAATGCATCAACCGTACTTTCGAAGTCCCTGTACTCGCGATTCTGGCTCAACTTTCGTTTGCCCTCGATCCGGGTGATTTCGACCTCGATACCAACGATCTGACGAATTTGCTCCGTCAGATACTCGGTCGGGGCGTCGCTCATCTTCCATGGGTGCGGTTGCGCAGCTTCTTGCTGGCGCGTCAGTCGCGCAACCACGCCGCCTACGACCGTCGGTTCGTCATGTACGCGCAATCGTCCATGCACATGCACGACCTCGTAGTTCCATGTGGGCACGTGCCGATGTGTCTCGTGCTTGCTCACGTACCAGTTGGGCGAAATGTAGCCCTGCGCCCCGCGAAAGATCACCAGCACCGGGCTGCCTTCGGCGCCCGCCGTCCATACCGCATTGGCTCGCGCCACATGCGCGATCAATGTGCCACGTGGTCCGCGGTTCGGATCGAGCATGAACGGAACATGATTTGCGTCCAGCCCGGATTCGCTGTACGTGACCAGAGCGCCCAAGGGGTGCTCACGGATCAGGCGATGCATTTCCTCCGGTCGAGACTCGGCGAAATGGTCGGGAACGTACATGTCGGACTCCGTCGGGCGAGTTCGGATCAGGTTAGCGGCCGCAGCAGTAGAAGCAATGCAAGTGACAGCATGATGCAGGCGACCGAAGCGTCGAGCACCTGCCAGGCGATCGGGTTACGGAAAGCCGGCAGCAGTAGCCGCGAACCATAACCCAGTGCGAAGAACCACATGATGCTCGCGAGGCACGCGCCGGTCGCAAATGCCAGTTGGGTCGGGCCGGCGTACTGCGTCGATAGTCCACCCAGGAGAATCATTGTGTCCAGATAGACGTGCGGATTCAGAAACGTGAACGCGAGGCACGTTACAAGAACCCGCGAGCTGCTGGTTGGCCCGTCGGATCCGACACGCATACTGGCCGAACCGCGCCAGGCGCGCCGCGCCGCCATCGCGCCATAGAGCGCAAGGAATGCAGCACCGCCGAAGCGCAGCGCCTCGAACAGCGCGGGCCATTCCCGGACCACTGCGCCGACGCCCGCGACGCCGCAAATGATCAGCGCGACGTCGCTCATCGCGCACGTCACGACGACGAGTCCAACGTTACGCCGCAGAAGTCCCTGGCGCAGGACGAATGCGTTCTGCGAACCGATCGCGATGATCAGGCCCGCGCTGGCAGCGAAGCCAGCCCCTGTCGCGGCGAGGTACATGACACGGTCCTTTCGTGGAGAACGGTGGCAGGATGCCGTCAACCGAGTGTTTAGTAAAACTCATAATTCTGTAGACTGTTTAGCGGTTCTAATCGAGAGACGGCCATGTATCTGCTGCATCCACAACTGACGGCATTCACCGCTGTGATTGAGGAGGGCAGTTTCGATGCGGCGGCGCGCCGCTTGTCCATAACGCCCTCTGCCGTGTCGCAGCGCATAAAGGCGCTCGAGGACCGGCTGGGTCAGGTGCTCGTCGTGCGCCAAATCCCGTGCAGGCCGACCCCGTCAGGCGAGCGTCTACTACGTCGGGTCCGTCCGATGCAGGCGTTACAGGCGGAGGCCGTCGCCGACTTCCTGCCTGCAGTCGAAGCGGCGCCCCGTACTATCCCCCTAGCCGTCAACGACGATTCGCTCCAGACCTGGTTTCTTGATGGCCTGGCGCGCCTCCACGAGCGACACGGCTATGTGTTCGACGTCCGGGTCGAAGACCAGGATCACACGCACGAGATGCTTCGCGACGGCTCGGTGCTGGGCGCGGTCACGAGCGAGGGCAAGGCGGTACAAGGCTGCAACGTGCATCGACTCGGCGTGATGCGTTACCACGCGATCGCTTCCCCGGGCTTTGCTGAACGGCACTTCCGTGGTGGCATTCGCGCAGAGGCCGTGAACAAGGCGCCGTTGATCGTGTTCAACCGGAAGGACGAGTTGCAATGGCGGTTCATCCGGCAGCGCACACGAGCGAAGGTCTCGCCGCCTGTCCATTACTTGCCGACGTCGACCGGCTTCGTCGATGCCGCGGCACTGGGGCTCGGTTGGTGCATGGCGCCCGAAATCCTGATCACCCGTGCGGTCGAGACAGGACGTGTGACGATCATCGACCCGCAGCACTGGCTCGACGTCTCGCTGTACTGGCAATCGTCGGCGGTACTCTCGGAGACGCTGGCGAACTTAAATCGGGCCGTGCTTGATGCGGCAAGCGCGGTATTGAGGCATTGATGGCGAAAGGCCGCTTTGGGTCGATCTCGGGCTTACGGCGTCCGCTATTGGGGCGCGATCCTCGCGGGAGTGACGGTGCGACGCACGGCCACACGTCAGTCACACGTGGACTCGCGATCGCCGGCAAGTGATTGATCGGACGAGCGGAGCAGGGCTCCTCACGTGGGTTCGATTCCCATCGCCCGCTCCAGTTCCCGCCAGGCCCGGCGAGGCTCAGGCAACACCCGCGAGATCGTGTGGCGAGCCGGAATCGGTGGCTGAGTCGGCGTGGCGAGCAATCGTCAACGCCAACGCCGGCTGCCGGCGGCGGGATCTGGCTCCGATACGCCGAACCTGTGCTCAGCTAGACTCCACCAGCAGTCCAGGGGAGCTGTGACAACTCATGGTCATTCGTCGTATCACGACTTCGATTCGCAACGCGGACTACGGCGCGCTGCTTCTGGAAGTCATCGTCCTGGTCCTGGGCATCCTGTTGGCGCTCGCTGCGGATCGTTGGAATCAAGATCGTCTGGATGCCATCGAGACTGCCCGAATCGTGGCGCGGCTGAAGTCTGACACCGCGCGCAATCTCGCGATGTTCGAGCGAGAATTGCCCGCGATGCAATCCGGCCTGCGCGACATCAAGGCGCTCTACCGGGCACTTCGAGCCGGAAAGACAGAAGGCGAAGACCGGGCGCAGATCGAATCGGCCATGACCCGCATAGACGTGGTGCCCAGCTATCCACTGGTGTTCGCTGCCTACGAAGAACTTGTCGCCACGGGCCGCCTGCGCCAGCTGGAGGATCCCGCGCTCGTGGATCTGCTGGGCAATCAGCGGGCCCAGTACGATGCCGCGCAGGCCGTCGTGGGCTACTGGCGGGATCTCATTCAAGGTCCCCAGAACGCACTGGAACAGCACGTCGAGTACTTCTACGCCACAGACCAGATGAACGAAGAGGGCATGGCGGTCCGATATGACTTTGCAGCGCTCGCCGCCGATCGCAGCTTGAAGAACAAGGTCTTCGAAGCCATTGACGTTCATGCGGACTGGCTGGCGCTTCAGACTGATATCCATGAGACGACGAGGCAGATCGGCGAGCGGCTGGGCCTCGAGTAGGAAGCCGTCTGGCCGGGAACGCGTCTACCGCGATCGTCAACCTGCAGCTGGGTCGGCTCGAAAGCGCCCGCTCACACGTGAATCAAACGCAGTGGCACCGTCGTTTATGAGTGATTGATCTGACGTGTGGGGCAGGACGAGTCACCCAGGTTCGATTTCCATCAACCGCTCCAACGAAATTCATGGACTGAGAAGGGCCCCGAGCAGCCCTTCGTCGCTCGTGGGTCGTCGATGGGGCAGCATCTGCTGCCTGTCGCTCGTCCGGTGTGCGCTTCGACCACCGGTCAGCGCATTTGATGGTTAACGATAAACGTTATACGATCCATACGTGATCAAGAGCTTCCGTTGCGCGGATACGCGGCGCGAAAGCTCACGATGCTCGATGCGGCACAGACCCTCGAGTTTCTGCGGTCTCCGCCGGGAAACCGACTGGAGGCACTTCGAGGCGATCGCAGAGGTCAATACAGCGTTCGTATCAACGACCAATTCAGGATCTGCTTCCGGTGGACCGAGGACGGGCCGGCGGACGTGGAGATCGTGGACTACCATTGAGGTGAGCAAGGTGTCGAAGAACGGTATGCGGCCCGTTCATCCGGGTGAGGTGCTTCGCGAGGAATTCATGCTGCCGCTGGGCCTCAGCGCAAACGCTCTGGCGAAGGCGTTGAACGTCCCGGCGCCGCGCATCAACGACGTCGTGCGCGGGCGGCGTGGCGTCTCGGCGGACACGGCGATGCGGCTGGCTCGCTACTTCGGGGGCGATGCGAGGTCGTGGCTCAACCTCCAGGCAGCTTACGATCTGCGGGTAGCGGAAATCACCAGTGGCAAGCGCATTGCCCGGGAGATCTCGCCGGCCGCGGCTTGAGCGGCGGCCGACGAGGCGCTCGGTTACTCGTGAATCACACGCGGACCCGCGAACGCCAGTGAGTGACTGATCGGGCGAGCGGGGCAGCGCGACTCACATGGGTTCGACTCCGATCACCCGCTCCATCTTCCTCGAGACGAGCAAAGACTGATGTGGCGACGGCCGGGCGCCGTGCGATCGCGCGGACGGAACGCGGCGTCTCGCCGGTCCATTCCTTGAACGCGCGACTGAACGCTCCCGGCGAAGAGTAGTGCAGCGTCGCTGCGATGTCGCCCGCCGGCAAATGCGTGTCCTCGAGCAGCTGGCGTGCGATTTCGCAGCGCACGTCGGCAAGCAGGTCCGAATAGCGGGTACCCTCGGCCGCCAGCCGCTCGTGCAGTCGACGCTGCGACACCCCCACTGCCGTCGCGACGCGTTCCACTGACGGGCGACTCGCCGGCACGAGGCGTGCGAGTGTGCGCAGGACTGCGTCGGTCGCGCTGGCGGCGCCGCTCGAGGATGGCCGGGCGAGCCGTCGGACCAGCTCGTCCGCGCTCGATCCCACCACCTGCCGGTCGAGGTCGGTGGCGGGGAATTCAATTGCCGCGACGGGTGCGTCAAAACGAAGCGGGGCCCGAAATGCTGCGCGGTACGGCGCGAGGCTCGCGGGCCGGGCCCTCGGCAGCAGCACCGTCGTCGGCAACCAGGAGGGTCCGCACAACTGCCGCATGATCGCGACCAGGATCGTCAGGCTCGCGTCCGTGATGTGGGCCGCACCGGGTGTCCCTGGGTGATAGATCACGTAGGCGAGGCGGGCTCTCCGCTGCGACATGAGCCACAACGCAGCGACTGCGCCACGGTCGTGGATGTGCATGTGGGCCACGAACATTCGCAGAGCCTCTTCCACCGTCCCGGCGTGGCGCAGAAATTCTCCAGCCATGCCCGTCGCTGTGACTCCGGCGCGGCGTCCGAGCAGCAGCCCGATGTGCGCGCACCCGGTCATCTCTTCGCAAGTGACGATGAGCCGTCCGACCTGGTCGATCGTCAGGCGCGCGCACGGGTCGCCGAGTGGCACGTCCCCGACGCCGGCGCGCTGCAGGGCCTCGCCGCAGTCCACGCCAAACTCGCGAAGCAGGCTCGGCAGGTGTGCGAACGGCGCCGCGGACATGTCCTCGCCGGCATGCAACGCGCGCCGGGCGATCGCCCGCACGGCGGATCGGTAACTCTGCGGTCGTCGTCCACTCACGTGCTCAGGCTAACCCCGTTCCGCCGGAAATGTGAAGTCGGGTCGAGCGCGCGATGCTACCTTCTTACGGACGCAGGCCGCCTCGTTCAGCAGGCAGGAACTCATGAACCCGGGAAGATTCGTCCTCTACTCGATGCAGCTCTCCTGGTATTCGGCCAAGGTGCGGCCATACCTTCGGTATCGCCGACTGCCCTTCGACGAGCGTACGCCCACGCTGCGGGAGTACCGTGGCGAGATCCGGCGCCGCGTCGGGCATGCCGTGGTGCCGGTGGTCATCACGCCGGAGGGCGAGTGGCTTCAGGACTCGAGCATCATCATCGAGCGGCTCGACACCCTGTTTCCAGGCGATCCGGTGCTGCCGGGCACGCCGCGGCAACGCCTGGCGTCGTACTTGCTCGAGCTCTGGGCGGACGAGTTCTGGCTGCCGGCCGGTGTACACGCCCGGTGGAGTTTTCCACAGAACTACCCGAAGTGGCGTGAAGAACTCTCGACGGCCTTCGCGCCGGGATGGCCGGCGCCGCTGAATCGGCTATTCCCGCTGTCGCTGAAGTGGTTCATGCAACGCGTGAACATCCAGGTCGGCGCAACGCCGGATCAGCGTCCGCTGATCGAGCGCTGGATGGATCGACAACTTGACGCGCTGGAGCGCCACTTCGCCGTGCATCCATGGATCCTCGGGCGACGCCCGTCGCTGGCCGATTTCGCGCTGGCGGGCCCCCTGTGCGGTCACCTGCGCTACGACCTTGCCTCGAGCGAGCGATGGATGCGGCCGAGGCCGCATCTCTACGACTGGAGCGAGCGCATGTGGTCGGGCGTCCCCGAAGCGTCCGGACCCTGGCTGGCGGATGACGCGATTCCTGAGACGCTGCGGCCGCTGCTGACGACGGCGATGGGCGAAATGACGCCATATCTCGACGCCACCGCGTCACTCGTCCGCGGCATGACCAACGGGCGCGCGGGGCACCTTCCGCGAACAATCGGGCCAGTGACGGTGCCGTACGCAGATGCGGCGCTCACGCGCCTCGGTCTACCGTACACGCTGTGGATGGCGCAGCGCATACGCGAAGCGCTCGAAGAAATGCCGCCAGCGGCCGCCGACGAGGCGCGCGCGTGGGTTCAATCGATCGGCGGGCAGGGCTTTCTGGACCTCCGGCTGCCGCGGCTGAGACGAGTTGCGGTGCACGCGGCGCTGGCATAGCGGGCGCGGGGATCGGCGCCGAAGCGGACTTGCGGCGACCGTGCATTCAGCTCGAGGATGTTGTCGCAGTACTCCTGCCCGGCGAACAGGCAGCCGTTGCTGGAGACGAGCGGCTGCGCCGGCGGCCCGTTCAGTGCGCGACGGTGTCGAAGCAGGCCATCTCGAGGAAGCACTGGCACAGCTCGTAGGCGAGTGCATCGGAGAACTCCAGTTGCTGGCAGCACTGCTCGACCGTCATGCTGTCGAGGTAGGTGCGCTGCTGCGGTTCGGTGTAATCGAACGACAGCAGCTTGCGGATCAGTTGCAGCTTGTCGTAGTGCGGTACCCAGGTGGTGCGCGGCAGTGACCGAGGAACTCGCGAAGGTTGTGATAGAAGCCCCACACCACGTGCACGCCGTGTTCGCGGAGTATCGCCGGCAGGTCCATCGGTCCGCCCGGTACCCGGTCGCCACCAGCGTCGGCGCGCCGGCACGCGTCACAGGTGCTGCTCGAATGCCTCGCCGAGCGACTTGCGGAAGCGTTCGACGACGCTTTCCGGGGCTTCGAATTGTTCGGCCATCTCGGGTGTCACCTGCCGGCTGTACTTGAGGTCGTTGCCCTCGAACCTCTCGCGCAGCTCGCCGGAAAGTTGCGGCTGCAGGAACACGATCGCGGTTTCGCTGTTCAGCTTCTCGCTGCGCGGATCGAGGTTGTAGGAGCCGACGAGGCTGCGCTCCCCGTCGACCACCGCGAATTTCGAGTGCATCGTGCCCTGGCTGCGTGCCGCCTCGTTCGGCCCCTGGCCGACCCACTCCCAGATGCGGAGCCCGGCGTCCTCGTTCGGGCACGCAGCGACTTCCGGCGATTCATTCACCGCCAGCAGCGGTTTGTAGTGGCCGCGACCGACCAGCGTGATCTCCGGAAGGTCGTTGGTCTCCGGGCTGTTCGAGATGAGCCTCACGGACACACAGCGCTTCGCGGCGTCCGTCAGCGCCTTGGACAAGGACGGTGTGGGCACGAAGTATGCGTTTGCGACGAGCACTTCGTGCTCGGCACGTTCGATCAGCTTGATGTACGCCTGCTGGATGTAGGTCTCCTTGAGACGCGGCCGGTTCTGCAGGAAGCGACACGTGGCGCCGTGGAAGTCCACCGAGGGCGTGCGGGCCTCGAGCCGGGCCACGTTCTGAACGACCTTCGGGTCGGTCGTGTAGCGGATCGGCACCTTGCCGGTCTTGTCCAGGAGCTTGCGCGTCGCGTCCCAGTAGAGATTTGTATCGAACACCCCGCGGCTCTTCTTGACCGAAACGAAGTAATCGAAGTTCCGGTCGAAGGCCGTGACCAGGTCCCGGATGATCGCCCCGTGCACTACCACGTCCTGGTCGCGCCACGTCGAATCGGGGTCGTCGGGGTTGGCGCGGAAGTACTCGTTGCCGATGTTGAGTCCGCCGGTGATCGCCACGCCGTGGTCCGTCTCGCCGTCGATGATCCACATCTTCTCGTGGAACCGCTTGTCGAGCTGGTCGGGGTCCGTGTGGGGCGTCAGCCGCGGAATCGGGACTTCGTTGAGCCACTGCAGCGCCATCGCCTCGTAGCCCTCGACCTCGATGCCGTTCTGCTTCAGGTCGAAGAACATCCATTGCGTCTGGATCCACGGGTTGGAGAAGGCATCGACGATCACCTTGACATCGACCCCGGCCGCCTTCTTCTGCTTGAGGATCTCGGCGATGCGCAGTCCCGATTCGTCCCCCTTGAACACCAGCGCCTGGATGCGGATGGAAGTCTGGGCGCCCTTGAGCGCGTGCAGCCGAACCGCGAACGAGTCTTCGCCGTTCTCCAGGACGCCGATCTGGCAGCCGTCGGGACCGTGCACCGGGAACAGTCCGCTCAGGCCGACGTCTGGGTAGGGACTGCCCACGAAGTGCGCTTCATTGCCCAGGACGGACGTGCTGCTGGTTTCCGCCACGAACTCATCGAGTGCGGCACCCGTCATGGCGGCCGGGGGCGCCGGGGTGCTGGCGCAGCCGGCGACCTGGGCGGCTGTCGCAAGCAGAATCGCAACTTTCGGCAGCGAGCGTCGCATGATCAGATGCCCCCCTGTCTCCACTCAGTGCTGCGCCAACGCGGCGTGGCCGGCGCGCTCCGTTGCGTACAGCAGTATCGCGTCCAGCAGCCAGCCGCGGGGAAAGAGGCGCGGACTCTCGCGACCGGACAGGTACGGCATCTGCCGCTCAACCGCAATCGCGACGTCCCAGTGGTCGGCGTTCGCGTAACCGAGCAGCGTCGACTGCGGAATCACCGCGTCCTCGATCAGCACTTGTCCGTCGTTGCGTCGGTCCTTCTCCGCGAGCAGTCGCCAGGGTAGCCGCAATCCACGCGCCAGGTGGCTCTCGGTCGTGAATGCCGCGAGCGAGAGATACTGGACGTGACGGGGCAGGGCGTTCTTCCCGAACCACTCGCGCCGCACGTCGGACCGCAGGTCGGCGATTACGCCACCGTCTCCCGGATCGCACACTCCCACGAAGGCCTTCGTCAGGAAGGTCCGATACCACCAGTCGGCGCCGTCCGCGAGCGGCGTCCCGAGGATCGGTCCCGCGACGCTGACGACGACGGCGACCTGCCGCGCGATGTCGGGATAGTCCACCAGCAACTGCAGTGCGTCCACGGCGCCCTTGGAATATCCGACGAGGACGATGCGCTCGCTCGCTGCGACGCCCGCCGACTCGATGGCCTCCGCGATCTGGCGCGAGTTGTGCGAGGCGCTCGAACGGCCGCTCACCATCACCGCCTGGATCCTGACGCCCTCGGCCGACAGGCGCGTGATCTCGTCGCCGAACGGAACCGTATCGAGTTTGCGGCAGTCCCCGAAGGCGCCGCTGACGACGAAGACCCGCAGATCCCCGGGCAATGTCGGGAGCGTGGCGGGCGCGCCCTCGGGGCGTCGCTCGTCCGCCAGTCGCCAAAGCAGTCCGTCGCAGGGTGCCGGATTCTCTCCCGTCACGTTGTCGTACTCGGCCAGGCGGCAGAAGATCTCGCGGAACCTCGCCCGCCCGTCGAACGCTGGCGCAAGCGTTCCTGCCGGGTACGCGCCGCCGGTGCTCACGAAATTCTGGCGCTGCGGCAGGCTCGCGCAGCCTGCCAGCGCGCCCGTGCCGAGCAGGATCAGCGCTGCGGCGCGCGCAGGCAACGTCCCTCGTGGGCCTGTCATGAAAATCATCGTCGCTGTCACGCGGCCCGCCCGCCGGCACTATCGCGGCGCTACCGGCGCGCCCGGTGAACTCATGGGGCGCACGTGGCGCTGAGCGGCCTCACTCTGGCCTTCGGCCACAGGCGCCGCGGACTGCTCCCACCGCATGCTGCGGATCTCGTCGGGGGGGACGGGGTCGGTCGCGAGCACCACCACGAGTCGCATGCCGTCGCTGAAATACGGGTCGTCGGTCAGGTTGTGCCTGGGCTCGGCCGGCGTCGCGTACGCGCTGCCCTTGACGAACCCGAACTCGCCGACGAATCCCTGCGCGATCAGGCTGTGAAGCAAGTATTCGCGCGTCGTGTCGACCTGCGGATCGATTACGTGCGTGGTGAGGGTCGGTGACTTCGTCGTGATCTTGACGCCGATGTCGCGGCTCACCTGGCCGAGCCAGAGGGAGCGCTGCCCGAAGGTGTAGGGCGCGAGCCAGAGGCGCATGTGATTGCGTTGTGCGATCGACTGACGTGCCCTCTGCAGGGCGACGTCCTGCGGACGGCCAAACACGTAGAGACTGCTGACCGGGGCAACGGGATATGACTCGCCGCTCAACGCGGCACCGATCTCGCGCGTGACCGACCGCAAGGTGATGCGGTGCGTGAACGACCAGCCGCTGCGCGACAGGGCATTCAGGACCGCGGAGGGCCCGCCGATGAGGACGATGTTGAGCGGATCGCCGTCGTGTTCGCCGGATGCGTCCGTCACGCAGCAGGGCAGCTGCTCGAGGGTCGAGCGCAGCTGGTCCCGGGTGAGGTCCGGGAGTGCCCGGCCACCGTACACCTTGGCAGGGTCCATGCGCTCATAGTCGAAGTCGCCGTCCGGCAGCGCCATGGCGAAGTCGAAGCGCAGCTCCCGTGGCGGACGTGCGGCTGCGGTACTGCCACCGGCGTTGTCCTCGTCGTAGGCATCGCCCTGCAGGCGAATGTCCACGTAGCGGCCGCCCTCGACCCTGGGCAGGAACACGAAGCCGTCGGTGACGGTCCGTGGAGCGAGCAGCGCCCGAATGGACTCGTCACGGAAATACTGGTGGAGGGCCGGCCTCTGGTCTGCCGGCACGTCGTTCTCGACGAGCAGCGCCGCTTCTTCCTCCGAATAGAAGTCCTGGTCGAGGATCGTGCGGATGAACCACAAGCGACGGTCCGAACCGTTGGCCACGCTCATCCACAGTACCTGCACCTTCCGGGCACCGAGGTCGACGCCGAAGTGCCGTTTCGCCTGGTCGTCGGTGAGGATCGACACCGAGACCGTCACCTGATCGACGGTCTTCGACTGCACGTCGCGCAGTTCCTGCGGTGCGGCGAGGGACTCCGGTGCGAAACGGCTCGTCGCCGTCGCGCAGGCCGCAAGGGCGAGGGCGACCAGCGCCGCGGACAGCGTGCGGGCCGCCGACACCTGCTTCAGCGTCCGCAGTCGAACGGCGGCGCCTGGACGATCGACTGGTAGCGACCGCCCTCGGTACGAATGGTGACGCACCGGCCCATGGACTGGTTGTACCAGTTGCTGTACTTGGCGCCGCCGGACTCGGAGCCGCTCGCATAGACGTAGCCGCGTGCCTCGAGCTGGCCTTCAGCCTGCCCGCCCTTCGCGCCGACGAGGTCGGCGAGATCCGGCGCCGGCGCGCCGGCCTGGTACGAGGCGTGGCCTTGGGAGTGGCTGCTCGGGACAAACCTGACGATCAGCTTTCGGCCGTTCTCCCACTTGAAAACGTCGGTACTGCCGTCCGCCTTGCTGCGCACGACCTTGTTCCCCTTGCTATCGCGATACACGCCAGCATTCTTGCCCGGCGAAAGGCTCACCGTATTACCGTTCCTGAGGTCGATGTCGATGTAGCCCTGGCGTTGCGAAAACGTGCAGGGGCCCTTGGTGCCGCTCTTGGTCTCGCCGTCCTTGCGGACCTCGCACTTTGCGTCGGTCGAGTCGGCGTAGGCGTGGCTGGTCCACGTGGCGCTGCCGAGCACGAGGACGGCGATTGCAATGCTCCGCATCGACTTCATCGGAATCTCCGGTGTGCTGGGTGTGTCCGCACAAGGCCTGCAACCCGGCGCGGAGGCTATCGCAGATCTGCCGCGGTGCGGAAGTCCCGTGCGCCGTGACCGCGCCGAGTGCGGTTTTCGGATAGCGCAGGTCGAGTCGTCAAAGCTATGTTGAGCGCGAACTCACGCAGCGAGCGACAGGCATTGCGGCTGCTGCATCCCGCCGCAGGCCGACTGGCGTGATCCCTGTGCACGTGGAGGTGTCATGAATACGGGACTGGTTTCACTGGCAGCCTTGACTGCCGTCGCGCTGCTGGGCGGCGTGTCGGTCGCGCGGGCCGATTCGGCCGGGGCAATTTGCCAGGTACGCAAGGACGGGGACACCAAGCAGGGACCGTCCGGTCCTTGCACGTTCTCGCAGCGCCAGGGCTACATCAACCTCGATCTCCGGAACGGCGACAGTTACAGCCTGACGCCCACCGGCAAGCAAGGTCAGTATCGAGACCAGAAGGGCAGAATGGTGTTGCGCACGCTGACGGGTGGCAACAGCGAGGAATTCCGGTGGGAAGGTGGCACGAAGATCCTGCTGACCTTCAACGGCGGCGCCGGTTCCGGCGGGTCGGCGCCCGCGGGCGGCAGCGACACCGGGTCTGTGCCCGGCCTTCAGGATCTCGTCGGTGCCCGCGCCAGCAGTGGCGAATCGGCCCTGCGCGACCGAGGCTACACGTGGATCCGGGCGGAACAGAGCGGCGGTGACTCCTACGCGTACTGGCGCAAGAACGCGAATGGCCAATGCGTGGTGGTGCGGACGTCCAATGGACGGTACGCGTCGATTGCGTACGGGATGGAAACGAGCTGCCAGCAAGGGGCGACTTCCGGCGGCGGCAGCACCGCCGAGCGCCAGGATCCGTTCGACACCGTCTGCGGCGTGATGGTCAATGGCGAGGACCACGGTTACCGCTGTGGTGCAACGGACTTCTATTCCGGCGGCCGGAAGGTGCGGACCGAGTTGCGCTATCCGGACCAGACCATTCAGCTGACCTGGCAGTCGGGCAATCGCGTCGGTCTGCAGTTCGAGGGCATGGTGCCAAAGGAGGCGCGCTATTCGACCTCCGAGGGTGAAACGAACTGGGTCTTCGAAGGCAAGACCTACTACTACTTCTCGGACAAGGGTCGCGCCCAGTCGGAGTTTCAGAACTTCCGCAACTGACCGCGGCCGGAGCAGGCTGATGACGGGCGCCCCGCGTTTCCTTCTCCTGCTTGCATTCCTGTTTGTGGCGGGCTGCGGAGCCAGGACCCCGCCGCCCGCCGCTCTGGCCCCGGCGGCCCCCACGGTCGCGGCGTCGCCCACGCCAGCCGTCGCTTACGGTGATCCTGGTCTGCCGATTGCGGGACACGTCTTCGGCGCGCCGATCCACACGCAGGATGCCGAGGAACTGCGTTACGTCGTGCTGCAAGCGCTGACGGACCGCTATGCCGCGTCCCACGGGATCGCCGTGACGCAGGCCGAGAAGCAGGCTCACGTTGCGCACATGCGCGAGGCGTTGAGCCAGGATCCCGCCGTGGCGGCCACGCTGGGCGAAGAGTCCGCCGAGGACCAGGCAGCCCGGCTGGAGATTGCAGAGGCATTCATCCTCCAGTGGAAAGTCAACCGCGCCCTCTACCGGCAGTACGGCGGGCGAATCATCGACCAGCAGGGTGGAGCCGAGCCGCTCGATGCCTATCGAAAGTTCCTCGAGGAACGGCAGGCGGCGGGCGACTTCAGTATCGACGACCCGGCGATGGCGGCAGCGTTCTGGCGCTACTACCAGGACGATTCGATCCATTCGTTCTTCGAGCCCGGCAGCGAGGCAGAGAAGCAGGTTTTCGCCCGTGAGCCATGGACGTCATAGGGACACGGGTCTGTGTGCCTGCGGCCGCAGCGGCCGGGCGCTGAGCGTCGTGGTGCTAACGAAAAAGGGAGAATGAAATGAACTTGCTGTGGTTTCTCATCGTGGGCCTGGTGGCCGGCTGGCTGGCAGGGGTCGTGGTCAAGGGCGGGGGCTTCGGGGTCGTCGGCGATATCGTCGTCGGGATAATTGGCGCCGTCCTGGGCGGGTGGCTGTTCAGCACCATGGGTGCGTCTGCGGGTGGTGGGCTCCTGGGCAGCATCGTCGTGGCAACGATCGGCGCGGTCGTGCTGCTCGTCATCGTGCGTCTCATCAAGCGCGCGTAGCTGCGTGGCGCGCCCGGTGGCTGCGCCGCAAGGTCTGCGAGGGAGACTCGCCGAAGATTTCCCGATAAGCGATCGCGAACCTGCTGGGGTGGGTGAATCCCAGGTCGCCCGCGATTCTCGTCACCTCGTCCGCGGCACCTGCCCTCAGCAAGCGAGCGTGAACCGCGGCGAGCCGGCGCTCCGTCACGAAGCGCATCGGTGACATGCCGCGGCGCGATTCGAAGATCTTCGCCAGCGCCCGCTCGCCGACGCCCGCCACCCCGCACAGCCTGCCGAGGGTGATCGGCTCATCCAGGTGCGCTTCGATCCAGTCTTCCAGGTCGCCGATGCGCCTGCCTGTGACGGGCCTCGAGCGAACGACGGCGTCCTGCCGCACCAGCAGGTGAGCAACGGTGGCGACCACCTGCGCCTCGCTGTGCAGCAGCAAGTCAGGATCGCGCCCGGGGGCAGAAGCCTGAACGAACTCGCCCAATGTGGCCACGAGCTCCGCGCGGCCGGGCGCGTCGAGGGAGATAGGCTTGTTCTTCAGGAGCGATTCGCTGCCGTCTGCAGCAACACGCGCCGCGATTTCCGCAGCGAGCCTCTGGGGGTCGGCCGCAAGGGACAGCACCTGCCCCGGCGGGCTGCGGCGGGTGAACTCTTGACCCGGGGCAATGAGCACTGCCGCGTCAGCACTCCCTCGGTGCTCGCCGCGGCCGAACCGGTATCTGCTCCCGGCAACCAGCGGCAGGTGCAGCAGCACGCTGGAACTCGCGCCGCGGACGGTCTGCTCGACGCCGACGCGGCCCCAGCCAAGGGCTACCGTCGCACCTGACACCACGGCCAGTTCGAAGCCGAGCGGGCCCGCGCCATGTGCCACGCGCGAGTGCTCGCCACTCATATGCGTGACCCACTCGCGAACCTCGTCGAGGTCGTCCGAGCGGAAGCGGTCAGCCCATGGTGGTGGCGATCGAAGTGGCGTGAGCTGCAGTTCCTCGGTCATGTGAATGCGTGTCGTCGAAGTGCCCGATGGGTCGCGTGGAAGCTCATCCCGACCGGCGGCGCAGTCCGGCCGAGTTCCGATTTCGGATGTCGACTCAGTTTACGACGGTTTCGCCGTGTTGCAGTGCGCTCGATACCTCCCGGCCCTTGGGAATCATGGGCCGGGCGCCGCTGAGTTCCGATTCCGGATATCGGCCTGCCTTACACCCTTGTCGACCGAGTGCTCGCCGGGTTTCCCGGCCCTCTGACAAAACAAGAGACTCGCAGCACTTGGCACGGCGATTGCAGTCAACGTGTATCAGGTTTGTTGAGTGTCGTGTCGTGCGGCGCCCCCGGTGATCGGGGCGCTTGGTCACATCAACGTCGGCCTGCCGCAAGCCTTGACTATGTCGAGGCCCGAATCATTGAGCGCCAACTTCTTTTTCCGGAGCAACAAGATGAAGATGAACCCGTTCGGTCTTGCGATGGCCGGCTTCGTCCTGGCATGCGCCGCCACGCCGGCGGTATCGGCTGTCGTTACGTCCTACTACCTTGATGAGGGCGGGTGGACGGCCGCAGCGGGGGCCATCGTTCTGGAGGATTTTTCGGATGCGGCCCTCGCGGCGCCCCTGCAAAGCATCGTCGGCGGCAGTGCCAGCATTTCGGGTGGGCAACTCACGGATACGCTGAACGACGGAGTAGGCGTCACTTCGACGACCTTCAATTTTGCATCGCCCATCCGGGCGTTTGGCGGCATCTTCGACGTTTCGCCCGACGGGTTTGGTGGTGGCATCCGGTTCTTTGTTGATTTCGCGACCGGCGGGAGTCAATTTGTCGGACCCCCGTTCCCGCTCGTTTCTACCCTGGGGGCCGGCTTTTGGGGCTTTGTGTCGGACACGGACATCGTTAGCGTGCGCCTGGCGCGGAATGACGATCTTGGGGGAACCGGCGAGACGTATACGCTCGACAACCTACGGTATTCTGCGGCGGTCCCCGAGCCCGGCACGCTCGCCCTGCTCGGCCTCGGCCTCGCCGGTCTCGGCCTGAGTCGTCGGCGTCGGGCGAACTGACGCACGCTGTCGACGCGCGTTGGGAGCGCCGATCACGCCGTCTTTGCCCAGGACCGGCTGTAATGTGTGGTTGAACTGGAAGCCCCGCTCGGCGGGGCTTCCTCACTTGTCCCGTGCAGGGCAAAGCAGTTTCCGTTGCAGGGCAACATGACGCTTCCGACGTACCCGCCGTCTCACTACCTGCAGTGGGCGAGACGCGGCAAGCCCGGCTTCTTCCGCTACCTCGCCGGTGCGCTGCTGGTGCTGGCCATCAGCCTCTTCTTTGGCCAGATCTTCAGCGTGGTGGGTGCGCTCCTGATCGCCTCGCAGAGCGTGGCCGCCACGATCGTCAAGACGACCTTCTTCGGCTTCATCGTTTCATTCCTGCTCATCCCACTCATTCCGGCGCTGCTCAACAAGCGGCCGTGGTGGAGCATCGCGATGCCCGCAAGGACGTTCGAGGTCACCAACCTCGCCTTGGGCGCCGGCATTGCGATAGTGACCATGGTGGCGCTGAATGCCATCACCTACCTGCTCGAGCCTGACGCGTACCATTTCGAGGGCCTCGATCCCGGCAGCTGGATTCCCATGCTGCTCATCGCCGCCGTGGCGTTCTTCGTCCAGGCCTCGACGGAAGAAATGGTGTATCGGGGCTACGTCGCTCAGTTCGTGGCGGCCTTCACGCGCAGTCCGCTTCTGATCCTGTGCGTTCCGGCGTTCATCTTCGCGCTCCCTCATTTCGGCAACGTCGCCGGCTCGTCGGGCATCGTCGGGCTACTTCCCTACGTCGTCATGGGCCTGACGTACGGCCTGCTGGCCTGGCGCAGCGGCAGCCTGTGGTTGGGTGCCGGCGTGCACCTGGCCAACAACTGGTTCATCACGATGTTTGTCGGCAACGCCGCCGAGAGCATCCCGAAGGTGTCCCTCTTCACCACCCATGGCAGTTCGTCAGCGGTGGAACTCGTCGTGTCCGTCGCCCTTCAGAGTCTCGTCGTCTTGGGTCTCGCCGAGTTGCTCATGCGAAGATTTCGCCTGATCAGATCGCCGGTGCTGGCGGACAGCGGAACCTGAGTTGATTTCGTGCAGCAGTCAATTTCCCCTACAAGAGGTACTTGATGAACAGAGCAATCGCGATTCGTGGCCTTGCCGTTGTTGCGGCTCTTGGCTTTGCTTCCGGGGCCAGTGCGCAGACGGCTCCCGGCATGGGTGACCTGATCGGCGCCCGGGGATCTTCGGTGGAGTCCGAGATGCAGGCCCGTGGCTACGAATTTGCCACGAACCTGGGTTCGGCCGCGCTCTGGTGGAATGCGAAGACGAAGGCTTGCGTTTCAGTCGCGGTCGACCAGGGACGCGTGCAGTCGATCCAGCAGGCGTCGGCAAGTGATTGCGGCAAGTCGGAGGCCCACAGCGCGGGCGGCGGCAGCGGCGGTCTGGATGACCTGATCGGCGCCCGCGGATCTTCGGCCGAGTCCGAGTTGCAGGCCCGCGGCTACAAGCTCAAGGGTCACCTGGGTTCCGCGGCCCTGTGGTGGAACCCCAAGAAGAAGTCCTGCGTATCGGTCGCGGTGGACGATGGTCGCGTGCAGTCGATCACGAACGCTCCCGCGAAGGATTGCGGCAAGTAACGCGAACGGCGAACTGGCCAACGGTGATCGGGGCGTTTCGTGGCCACGTGCGCTTACCCCCCGCATGTGGTTGCGAAACGCCCCTCAATCCCCTTCGACTGCTGCGAGCGGCACCTCGTAGATCTCGCCGTTGTCACGGGTCACCCTCCAGGTGTCGCCCACGAGCCGCGCGTCGACCTTGCCGTCGGTGGCGTTGACGTGATCAGCCATGAAGTTGATCGTGAACTGCTGGCCGAGCTGGCTCTGGATCACGATCGACGCCTGGTGGTCTTCCATGCGGAGGATGCCTGCCGGGCAGCTGCCGAACTCCGAATCGCCCGCCGCCTTGCAGCGCAACCGCGTGGTGGCGTCATAGTTCCCGCCGTCCCACTTTGTGGCAAAGGGCGCGGTGTAATTCTCCTGCGCAGCAGCCTCGTGATTCGAGGTCTCCCAATACACGAAGAGGCTGATGTCCTGGAACCTGTAGATCTGCCCCATCTTCCCCAGTCCGCTCTGTCGATAGACCGGCCGGCCGTTCTGATCGCGGAAGTTACCCGGCCTGTCCCCGACCGGGGCCAGCTCGTACGTAATCCCGTCCGCGCGGGCGATCGTGAGGTAGCCCTGTCGCTGGCTGAAGGTGCACCGGACCATCTTGTCCAGGCGATCGGAGCCCCTGGGGTAGATGTCGCATCGAGCCTCGGTCGAGTCGGCGAGGCAGGAGGCCGACCCGCCGGCGGTGATGAGAAAGGCGAGTGCGGAAAGGCGTTTCAAACTCATCGCAACGGGTCCTTCGGGATGCTGGGTGCGCGAGCCATGGAGTATCTCACGTCATGTTGACCCTGCTTCGAATCACGTACTTCTCGGCGTCAGCCCTGAGTCTGTTCGCCGCGTCGATGGTGGCAGTCAGCATGCTCATGCCCAATCGGGCGCCACATTCCGTCCAGTTCTGGATCATTACCATCGGATTCGGGCTGTTCCTCGCCGCGATCGGACTCGCGCTGCTGGGTGTCGGGCGCCACCTGCCGGCCATCGGTCTCCTCGCCCAATCCATGACGAACGACGCCGGCGCCCGGCTGAGGAGTCGCTGGCGCCGACTTGCAGCCCACATGCTGCTCGGCGGATTGATGCTCGTCCCCGTCCTGCTGCTCATCGCATGGGCCATTCTCGCGCGCATCGACCAGGGATTCGCGCTGTTCGGCTAGCTCGATGCGCGCCTGCAGCGCGCAGCCCATTCGCTCGCCGAGCGTCGCCGCGGCATCGACTCGAGGTCACTGCGGCGCTGGCCAACCTGATCCTGGCGCGGCGACAACTGTTGAGACTGCGGGGGTAGTGCCGAAATTCGGCGGCGAGAGTGTTCACAAATAGTTGACGTTCAAGCTGAAACGTCCCGCAGCGGCGAAATCCGCTTGCCGCACGCCGTCGACTCGGCATCCGTGACTCGCATCGACGGTTCTTCAGAGTTTCCCTTGGGGATCCGGAGCCGGGGCCGCTGTCCATTCCCCGAAACGCCCGCCGTCAGCGGCGCCACGATCTTGCCCGAATATCAGTGTCGGGCTGCCATGCATCGCAATTGCCGAGGGCTCCACGTAATGAAGACCAGTACGCTGCCGCCACTGCGAGAGATCCTGATTCCGTCCGGCAGCGCATGATGCGTCGCGCCGTTCGAGATCGATGGTCCAGGCCGCGTGTCGATTCTCGCGGCGCGTCACCAGCGCGAGGAGGACTGCCACTGAGGCTCGCGATCGAGTTGACGGCCGAGGGCACGGGCAATTGTCCGCAGCCTGCGGCTCGACGCAGCGGTCGATACGGGCCCGCGCCGCGCTCGGCAGCGCCTCGTGCTCGCCGACGTGGAAGCGTGCCGCCCGGCTCCGCTAGGATGCGAGGCTCGACTTCTCCGGCACGAACGACAGGGGAGCACACCATGCCGAACGGCGCCCAGGCCCTGATGCGGACCCTCGTCGATGCCGGGGTCACGGCCTGTTTCACCAATCCCGGCACGTCGGAGATGCACTTCGTCGCCGCGCTCGACAGTGCGCCGGAGATGCGCGCGGTGCTGTGCCTGTTCGAGGGCGTGGCCACCGGCGCGGCCGACGGGTACGCGCGCATGGCCGGCCGGCCGGCCGCAACCCTGCTGCACCTCGGCTGCGGGCTCGGCAACGGGCTCGCCAACCTGCACAACGCACGCAAGGGCAAGGTGCCCGTCGTCAACATCGTCGGCGACCACGCGACTCACCACGTCAAATACGACGCCCAGCTGCAGTCGGACATCGAGACCGTCGCGCGCAACGTGTCGCCCTGGGTGCGCACCTCGCAGAGCACCGAGGCCTTGTGCCGCGATGCCGCCGAGGCGGTCGCGACGGCCATCGGTCCGCCGGGGCAGGTCGCCACGCTGATCCTCCCGGCCGACGTGTCATGGAGCGAGGGCGGCGTGCCCGCCGCGCCGCCCGCGATCACGCCGCCGCCGTGCAACACGGAGGAAGCCATCGCGGCGATCGGGCGGGTCCTGCAGGGCGGCGGCAAGAGCGCCCTGCTGCTCGGCGGCCGGGCATTGCGCGAGCCGGCGCTCATGGCGGCCGCGCGCATCGCCGCGCGGACCGGCGTCAGGCTGCTGGCCGAAGTCTTTCCCACGCGCCTCGAGCGCGGCGCCGGACTGCCGCAGGTCGAGCGCATCGCCTACCTCGCCGAGCTGGCCTCGGTGCAGCTCGCGGAACTGGACCACCTGATCCTCGTCGACGCGAAGTCGCCGGTGTCGTTCTTCGCCTACCCGGGCAAGAAGAGCGATCTGGTGCCGGCCGGATGCAACGTGCATGTCCTCGCGAGCCCGACGCAGGATGCGCTCGGCAGCCTGGAGACGCTGGTCCGGCGCGTCGGCGCGGGCGAGGCCGCGCCCGTCCTGCAGGCTCCCGCGCGGCCCGGGCGACCGCGCGGCAAGTTCACCGCCGACAAGGTCTGCAAGGCCATCGGCCACCTGCTGCCCGAGAACGCGATCATCGTCGACGAAGCGCAGACCTCCGGCGTCAGGCTGTCGATGATGACGGCCGGCGCGCCACGTCACGACGTCCTCGCTCTGACCGGCGGCGCGATCGGCCAGGGCCTCCCGTGCGCCGTGGGTGCGGCCGTTGCGTGCCCGGATCGACCGGTCCTGGCGCTGGCCGGCGATGGCTCGGCGATGTACACCATTCAGGCTCTGTGGACGATGGCCAGGGAGAAGCTCAACGTCGTCGCCGTCATCCTGAACAACCGCTCTTATTCGATTCTCAATGTCGAACTGCAGCGGGTCGGCGCCGCCGAGGCCGGGCCGAAGGCGAAGGACCAGCTCGACCTCCGCAATCCCGCCCTCGATTTCGTGCAGATGGGGCAGAGCATGGGCGTGCCCTCGGTGCGCGCCACGACGACCGCGGAATTCGTCGACGCCCTCGAGCGCGCCTTTGCGACTCCCGGCCCGCACCTGATCGACGCCGTCGTGCCGGCCGCCATCTCGGGCCTGAAACTGAAGCTGCTGCCGCGAGTGCTCGGTTCGCTGTCCGGGCTGCCGGTCCCGCTGGGCCGCGCGATCAAGCGCAAGCTGGCGCCGTAGGCGCGTCACTCTCGCGGTCGCCCGCGAGTCTTCATGGGCTGGCCGCGCGTCGGCGACCCGGTCATCGCTGGCCCAAATTGTTAAGTCGGCGCCGGTCCGGGGGTCTACGCTGCTCCCGGGTTCTTGCCGTAGGGGGGCGGTTGAGAATGCTGAGCGGGGAATCCGCGTCCGGAACATCGACGTGGCCGCCACGCTTGCGGCAACTCGTCGAACTCGCCGCACTGGGCGAAATGGCCGTCGGCGGACTGGCGGTACTGTTTCCGTCGGCCGTCGCGAGCCTTCTCCTCGCGGCGCCGCTCGACGCGAATGCGGTCGTCATCGCACGCCTGGTCGGCATCGCAATGGCCACTCTCGGCTGGACGTGGTGGATCGCCCAACGGGAACCGCCCTCCATGGCGCGAGTTGTCGCAGGCGGTTTCCTGCTCTATAACGGCGGCGTCGGCCTGCTGTTCGCCGCCTATGCGTGGCATCGGCCGCAGCCTCCGCTGGTCCCGGTGATCATCGCCGCCGTTCACCTTGCGCTTGCGATCGCGTTCGTGGCGCTGAAGCGGCGGTCCCGGCTTCTCGGCGGCGCGCCGTAAGCGGCGGCGCGGGCAGCTGGACTTCGACACGGCCATTTCTCAGCCATCAGCGGGAGAGCATGGCCAACGAGCGGACACTTCGAGTCGGGGAAACGCCATGATCATCACTCGTTTCAGTGCCGCTGCAGTCGCCATCATGGTCGCCACGACACTGGCGGCTTGCGGGCAGCAGGCGCGCGAAGGAACCGGGAAGCCCGCGACGTCGGCGTCGGCACCATCGGCGCCTGCCGCGCACTCGAGCGTGCAACCGAACCCCGATCGCAACGCGTACTTCGGTGAGACGCACCTGCACACGAGCTGGTCGGTGGACGCCTGGGTCATGGGCAACCGCATCACCGGTCCGAAGGAGGCGCTGCAATACGCCCAAGGCCAGACGATCAAGCACCCGCTGGGCTTCGACATCAAGATCGACACGCCCCTCGACTTCATCGGCGTGACCGACCACTCGGAATACGTCGGCGTGACCCGGCAGGCCAACACGCCCGGGTCCTACGTGAGCAAGCTGCCCGAGGCGCAGCCCATGATCATGAAGGATCCGAATAGCGCGGCGGAGCAGAATGCGGTCTTCTCGTATCTGCTGAGCCTCGCTACCCGACCGCCGATCAAGGCGTTCATGGACCCGAAGGTCACCTCCACGGTGTGGAAGGAAAACGTCGCGATTGCCGACGAGCAGAACAAGCCCGGCAAGTTCACGGCGTTCTGCTCGTACGAGTGGACCGCGATGCCCGGCCAGCGCAACCTGCACCGCAACATCTTCTTCCGCGAGTGCAAGCACGTTCCGGACTATCCGTTCAGCTCGCTCGATTCCAATCGCCCCACGGACCTGTGGGCCTGGATGGACGGCCAGCGCAAGGCCGGCAACGAACTGCTCGCCATTTCGCACAACGCCAACGTGAGCGACGGCTGGATGTACCCGACGG
>CAZRKS010000007.1:0-14197 GCA_964600315.1 uncultured Steroidobacteraceae bacterium
TCGCAGCAGTAGGCCATGTGGTTGTGGCCGCCGATGCAGTAGCCCTGCACCTGCGCGATCACCGGCTTGCGCGACATCCGGATCAGGCGGTTGTGCGGATAGCGGTTGTAGAACGCCTCACGCAGGCCCCAGCGCTCCCAGACGACGTCGCCACCCGCACCGAAGTGCTTGCCGCGCGCCGCCACCACGATGACGCCGATCGACGTGTCGTGGCTCGCGTCGTAGAACGCGCGGAACATCTCGTCCACCGTGGCGAGCGTCATCGCGTTCATCTTCTCCGGCTTGTTCAACGAGACGCGCGCGACGCCGCCGCCGAGCGTCCGGTGGTGCCGCTTCTCGTAGACGATTTCCTTGAAGTCGTCCAAGCCGTCGCCGGTGACGGCGGTCCAGTCGCTGAAGTTCGAGACACTCATTGGTTCCACCTGCGGCGCCGGCTCAGGGAATCGCGCCCCTGGCCTTCAGCGCCTCGATCTGCTCCCACTCGTAGCCCAGCAGGTCCATCATCACGAGCTCGGTATCCTGGCCGAGCTGCGGACCGAGGCTCAGCACCTCGCCCGGCGTCTTCGAGAGCGTCACCGGCAGGCCGCGGATGTCGACCTCGCGCTGCACTTCCTCGCAGTACGCCTTCATGAAGTACCGGTTCTGCCAGGCCTGCTCGTCGCGCACGACGTCGGCGAAATTGTTCACCGGGCTCGCGAGGATGCCCGCGTCGCGGAACGCGGCCATGAGCTCCTCGTGGCCGTGCGCGAGCGTCGCAGCCTCGATCGACGCGATCAGCGCTTCGTTGTTGCGGCGCCGCTGCGCCGCGTCGGCGAAGCGCGGGTCGGCGAGCGCCGGCGGCTGTCCCAGGGCGCGGCACAGCGCCGTGTAGCGCTCGTCCTCGTTGCGCTCGCAGAGGTAGATCCACTTGCCTGCGGTCGGATACAGGTTCCACAGCGGATTCTCGACCTGCCGGCGGGAGTGCTGCAGGGCACTGTCCGCGTGGCCCGCGAGGTAGGCCTGCAGGTGCTGCGCGGCGAGATACAGCTGGGCACCGTACAGGGACGCGTCGATGCTCTGCCCCTTGCCGGTGCGACGACATTCGTACAGCGCGAGCGCGATCCCCAGCGCAGACATGATGCCGCCGTAGGCATCGCCCGAGCCCATGCCGAGGTAGATCGGCGGCTGGCCAGGCTCGCCCAGGCGCGCCATGACGCCCGTCAGTGCCTGGACCGTCATGTCGAACGACGGCTTGCTGACCTTGCTGAAGCGGCCGTAGCCGGTGTTCGTCGCGTAGATGAGCTTCGGGTTGATGGCCGAAAGCTTCTCGTAGCCGAGGTTCCAGCCGGCGAGCATGTCCGGTGCGAGATTGGACAGGAACACGTCGGACTTCTCGACCAGCCGGTACAGGATCTCCTGCCCCTCCGGCTTCTTCAGGTCGATGGCCATGCTCTTCTTGTTGCGGTTGATGACCAGGAAGTACTGGTTCCAGTCACCCACCTCCAGCGACTTGATGCTGCGCACGCCGCGGCCCTGGTCGCCGCCCTGCGGCCGCTCCACCTTGATCACCTCGGCCCCGAAATCGGCGAGGTACTGGGCGGAGACCGGCCCCTGGAACCAGACCGTGAGGTCGACGATGCGGACGCCCTCGAGTGCCTTCGCCATGTGTGTCCCTCTCGCGGCGACGTCTAAGCCAGCACGCCGGCGTCCGCCAGCTCGTGGATCGATTCGCGCGAATAGCCCAGCAACTCGTGCAGAACCTGGTCGGTGTGCTGGCCGACGCAGGGCGCGAGCCGGTCGAGTCGCGCCGGGCTGTCACTGACCCAGATGGGGAAGCCGAGCGACCTGACCTTGCCGAAGCTCGGGTGATCGAGCTCGATGATGTAGCGGTTGGCGTACACGCCCGGGTCGTTGGCCGGGAAGTCGAACTGCTCGATGATGTCGGCCGACAGTTGCTTCTCGAGGAACATCGCGCGCCAGTGGTCCGCCGGCTGGCGACGGAAGCGATCCTCGAGCTCGTGGATCAGTTCGATCCGGTTGACGGACGTGCGCTTGTCGTGCGAATCGAAGCGCGGGTCGTCCTGAGGGATGCCGACGATGCCGCTGAACGCCGGCCACCAGCGATCGGTGTCGGGCATGGTCAGCGTGACCCACCGCCCGTCGGCGCTCATGTACACGGACCCCGACATCGGATTGGAGACATCCAGCCTCGAAATCGGGTTCAGCAGGCGATCCCCGCGGCCGATCGCCAGGAATGCCTGGATGTCGAGGGCCGAGCCGTACATGTTCGCGCCGAACAGCGACACGTCGACCTGCTGGCCTTCCCCGCTCTGCAGCCGGTGCAGCAGCGCAGTCACGATCCCAAAGGCGAGTTGACCGGTGGCATGCATGGCCCCGGCGCCCGTGTAGACCGGTGGCTGGCCCGGTTGCGGCAATATGGGCATGGCCCCGGTCCGCGCCGCGGCCAGCTCGTCGATCGCCGGCAAGTCCCGGTCCGGTCCGGTCGGCCCGAAGCCCGACAGGCGCGCGAAGATGATGTCCGGACGCGCGGCGCTGGCGCTCACGTAATCGAGGCCGATCGCGGCCAGTGCGTCGAGCTGCCAGTCGGTCACGATCACGTCGGCCTTCGCGACCAGCCCGGCCAGCACGTCCCGGCCCTGCGGGGTGGACGGATTGACCGCGACCGACAGCTTGTTGCGGTGGATCAGGTCGGCCTCGTGGTTCCAGCGGCCGGTCGGTTCCGACGGCGCCGCGGGCAGGAGGTCCAGTCGAATCACACGGGCGCCGAAGTCGCCGAGGAACGCGGCGGAAAGCGCGGCGCAGAACTGGCGCGTCAGATCGAGAACGGTGACGTCGTGAAGGACCTGACCCATGTCGTTGCCTCCTCAGGCTTCCCTGGCCTTCGCCTTGCGAGCCTGCCTCGCGGCCCGCAGGCGCGCGATCTCCGGCCAGTCGGCGGCGGTTCCCGCGCTGACCAGCGCGTCGATGTCGGCGTCGCTGTAACCCAACCCCGACAGCAGCTCGCGCGTGTGCTCGCCCAGCATCGGCGGGTGCTTCTCGACGCCGCACGGGGTGCCATAGAAGCGGATCGGCACGCCGGTGATGTCGACCTCGCCCAGCTTCGGGTGCTGGACGCGCACGATCATCTTGTTGTGCCGGATCTGCGGATCCTTCACGACGTCCGCAGGCTCGTTGATCGGCGCGCACAGCACGTCCGCGGCGATCAGGCGTTCGACGAGTTCCTCACGGTCGAACTGGCGCGTGCGCTCGGACATGACCCGATCCAGTTCGTCGTGGTTGGCCAGCCGAGCGGCGATGCTGTGGAAGCGCGGGTCGTGGTGCCACTCCGCGCCCAGGGCGCGGCAGACGTGAACGAAGAACTTCTCGCTCGGCGTCGTGATGATCACGTGCCGGCCGTCCTTCGTCGGATAGACGCCGGACGGCGCGAAATACTGGCTGCGATTGCCGGTGCGCTTCGGCGGCTCGCCGGTGGCGAGGTAGCTGCCGATGGAACTGGCCTGCGCGTGCATGAGTGCATCGAGCAGCGACACCTCGATGCGCTGGCCTTGGCCGGTGCGGTCACGGACGCGCAGCGCGGCCAGCGCGGCGTTGCTCACCAGCAGAGAGGTGATCACGTCGACCGCCGGGAAGCCCGTGCGTACCGGTCCGCCGCCGGGCTCGCCGTTCAGGCCGAGCACCCCGCAGTAGCCCTGCGTGAGGAAGTCGATCCCGGGGCGCCCCGCGTACGGACCGTCGGGGCCGAACGCGCTGACGCCGATCCAGACGATGTCCGGCCTGTGGGCCTTGACCTGCTCGTAGCTCAGACCGAGCTTCTCGAGGACCTGCCCGCGGACGTTGGTGATCAGCACGTCGGCGGTGGCCGCCAGGCGCGCGAACACCTGCTGGCCCTGAGGCTGCTGCATGTCGATCACGACGTCCCGCTTGTTGCGGTTCAGGCTCAGGAAAGGCCCGCATTCGCCGTCCCGCATGGCCCCGAGGCGGCGACTGTCGTCGCCGAGGTGCGACTCCACCTTCACGACGTCGGCACCGAGGTCGCCGAGCAGCGTCGCCCCGTAGGGCCCCGCCAGCATCGTCGACACGTCGAGGACACGCACCCCTTCGAGCGGCTTTCCGAGCGGACTCATTCCAGACACTTTGCTGCTCCGGACCGATCGGTTCAGGTGCCGCGAAAGACGGGCTTGCGCTTCTCGAGGAACGCCATCGTCCCCTCCTTGGCATCGGCCGTGGAGGCGACCGCCACGCCGTAATGTCCTTCGAAGTCGAGCATCTGCTCCAGGTTGTGCTGCAGGGACATGTGAATCAACCGGCGCGCCATCTCCACCGCCGTGCTCGCCTTCCGCGCGATCGTCTTCGCGTACTCGAGCGCCGCCGCGAGGCTCGCGCCCTCCGGCACGAGTTCGTCGATGAGTCCCAGTTCGAGGCACTCCTCCGCTTTGAACATCTTCGCGGTCTCGACGATCATCAGTGCGTTCGAGAGTCCGACGACCCGCGGCAGAAAGTACGACAGCCCGCAGTCCGGCGCCACGCCGATGTTGGTGAATATGGCGCTCATCTTCGTCGTCGTGTCGCCGAACCGGCGGTCGCAGGCCAGCGCATACGCGAGGCCGGCACCCACGGCGTGGCCGTGGATGGCCGCGATGACCGGCTTGTCGACGGCGACCAGTTGCCGTGCCACGTCGAAGAAATAGCCGCCCGGCGTCTTGCGCTGCCAGCGCGGGATCGGGCGCGAAGCATCGGAGGTGCCCGGCATCGCGTGCTCGCTCTCGCCGGAGATGAACTCCACGTCGCCGCCCGCGCAGAAGGCGCGTCCCGCGCCCGTCAGGACGATGGCGCGGACCGCGTCGTCGAACCGCAGCCGGTACAGCAGCGCGGACAGTTCCTCGACCAGTTGCCAGCTGGCGGCGTTCAGTTTCTCCGGGCGGTTGAGCGTGATGATCCCGACGTTCTCGTCGAGGACGTACTGGAGGGTCTTGAGTTCATCCGTCATGGCTGGTTTCTCGGTGCGTGCGCGGGAGGCCGGCTGCCGCGCTTCAGTAGATGATCTTGCGCTCCACGAGGTCACGATAGCGCTCTTCGCTCAGCCCCAGGACTTCGCGGAAGACATGATCGTTGTCCTGGCCGATCACCGGGCCGGGTCGTACCTCGGTCGGCGTCCGGCTCATCTTGACGTAAGCGCCGTAGATCGTCTCCCGAAAGCCGAGCGGGTGCTCGACTTCCACGAACGTGTTGCGCGCCGCGTACTGCGGGTCGTGCAGCAGGTCGCCGACGTCGAGGACCGGCGCCGCCGCGACGCCGTGGCGCTGCAGCAGCTCGGCCAGGGCCCGGTCGTCGTGCCGGGCCGTCCACTCGGCGAGGCGCTCGTGAAGCGCGTCGATGTTGGCGATGCGCGCGTGCAGGGTGGAGAACCGCTCGGCCCGGGCCCAGTCGGGTTCGCCCATCGCGCTCACCAGCCCGGCCCACTCCGGCTCGGTCTGCACCGCGATGCTGATCCAGCGGTCGTCTCCGCGGCACGGAAACACCGAGTGCGGCGCCGCCGTGCCGAGCGGGTGCTCGTTGCTCTTCGGCCCGCCGACTCTGCCGTTCAGCACGTAGTCCATGTAGGCCGGCCCGACCAACTGCATCACGGCTTCCTGCTGCGAGAAGTCCACATGCTGGCCCCGGCCGCTGTTGCGGCGGTGGTTCAGGGCGGCGACGATGGCAAACGCGCCGAAGATGCCGGCCAGCGGGTCCGAAAAGGCGTTCTCGAACGGGATCGGGCCGCCGCCCTTGTAGCCCACGAGGCTGTCGAGACCCGTCAGCGACGTGAGGCTCAAGCCGTAGGTCCGTACGTGCTCGAGCGGTCCGTAGAGGCCCGCGGCGGGCATCGAGAACAGGATGATGTCGGGCTTCACCTCGCGCAGCTGCTCGTAACCGAGGTCGAGACGCTCCATCACGCCGGGACCGAAGTTCTCCACCACCACGTCCGAGTGAGCGATGAGGTCGAGCGCGAGGCTGCGCGCCTCCTGCTCCTTCAGGTTCAGGGTGACCGAGCCGTTGCCCGCCCAGCACGCATGGTTCGAGAGGCTGCGGTCGGGACCGGGCTTGCCCTCGGCGAACGGCGGCAGTGTGCGGGTCATGTCGAGCCGCTGCCGCGACTCCACCTTGAAGACCTCCGCACCCAGGAACGCGAGCGTCTGGCCGACCACCGGTCCCGCCCAGACCCAACCGAAGTTGACGACCCGAATGCCCTCGAGCGGCTTCGACTTGCCCATGGCGACTCGTCCTCCGTGGTCCTGGCCGCGCCGGTCAGATGACGCCCTGGGCCTGCAGCACGGCGACGTCATCGACGCGCAGCCCGAGCAGCCCGGCGTACACCTCGACGTTGTGCTGACCTAGACGGGGCGCGGGACGAACGGGACCGCCGGGACTCGCCGGCAGCTTGAATGGCGCACCGAGGTTGCGGACGCGTCCGAGATCCGGGTGCTCGACGTCGACGAAATAGTCGCGCGCCTTCAGGTGCGGCTGCTCGGCGGCTTCCGCAATGGTGAACACGGCGGTGACCGGACACCCGGCGGCCTGGCACTTCTCCATGATCTCCTGCTTGGTGTGCTGCGCCGTCCACTCCTCGATGAACGTGTACATGATGTCCGCGTTCTGGGCACGCACGTACATGTCGTTGAACATCTCGAGGCTCGCCCACTCCGGGTCGCCCATGACCCTGCACAGGCCTTCCCACTGGCCGCGCTCGAGCGCCAGCATCCAGACGTGGCCATCCTTGCAGGGCACGATGGTCGCCGGGGCGCCGAGCGGCATGCCGACGCCGGTGCGCCGGTCGAAACGGCCCTCCTGCGCGACCAGGCCGATGTTCTGGCCGCCGACGAACGACGCCGCGATCGCCTCGGCGCAGGAGACGTCGACCTGCTGGCCGCCGCCCACGACGTCACGGCCGTACACCGCCGCCAGGCCCCAGGTGGCCCCGGCAACGGCGCCGTAGTAGTCCGCGGAAAACGTGCCGTGCTCGAGCGGCATCTCCGCAGGCCGGCCACAGTAGCGGGAACTCGCACCCGACAGGTGGAATGCGTTCAGGTCGTAGCCGTTCCAGCCGCTGTAGGGCCCGGTCTGCCCGAACGGAGTGATCGAGATCATCACCAGCCCGGGATTGATGGCCTGCAACTGCGCGTACTCGAGGTTCCATTCGCGCATCTGCTGCGGCAGGTTGTTCTCGATCAGCACGTCCGCCCAGCGCAGCAGGCCGAGGAACAGGTCGCGTCCCGCGCGGACCGAGACGTCGCAGGTCACGCCACGCTTGTTGGTGTTGGAGATGAAGTAGAGCCCGCTCTTCTCCCGGTGCACGACGTCGCCGGGGAACGGTCCGGCCCGACGGGCCGCATCGCCGGCGGGCGGCTCCACCTTGATCACGTCGGCGCCATAGTCACTGAAGAGCTTCGCGCAGTAGGGCGCGGACACCATCTGCCCGAAATCCAGCACCTTGATGCCGGCCAGTGCGCCGGCGGCGGGCGCAATCATGGCGTGAAGGGGTCAGGTATCGTCCGCGGCAACCCGCGGTCCAGCACGTCGACCGCAATGAGTCCCTCGAGGTAGCGCGAGTCCCACCAGTTCAGCTGCAACTGCTTGGCCCGGCGGTAATACAGCTGGATGTCGTAGTCGAGCGCGAAGCCGATGCCGCCATGGACCTGCTGGGCCATGTGCGTGACGTCGCGGAAGGCCTTGCAGGCGAACAGCTTCGCCATCGGCGCCAGCCGCCGGATGTCGCGGCCGGTCGAATGCGCCCACGCCGCCTCGTACACCAGCGTCTTGGCGCCCTCCACCACCGGCGCCGCGTCGGCCATGTCGTGCGCCAGCGCCTGGAACGCGCCGATCGGCTTGCCGAACTGCTCGCGGTCCTTGGAGTACTGCACGGTGATCTCGAGAGCGCGCTCCGCGCCGCCCGCCGCATACGCACCGAGCAGGATGATGGCCTCGTGCATGGCGTCGGACCAGTGCTTCCAGCCGCTCCTCTCTGCACCGAGGCGCTGCGTCTCCGGCACCACGGCCTCGTCGAACGAGACCTTGTACTGCGTGTCGGACGCCATCGACTTCTGCTGCTCGAGGGTCACGCCCCCGGCGTTCGCGTCGACCACGAACAGGTCGACGTCCTCGGCCCCCGCGCCGGTGCGCGCCAGCACGAGCAACTTGTGCGCGGCCTGCGCGTGGAAGACGTGGCGCTTCACGCCCCGCAGGCGGTACCCGCCCGGCACGCGGGTGGCCTCGAGTTGCACGCCCTCCGGGCCGTACCCGCCGTCCGGCTCGAGCCACGCGGGCACGACGATGCTCTCGCCGCTGCCGATGGCGGGCAGGAGTTGCTTCTGCTGCGCCGCGTTGCCCGCCCGGCAGATCGCCAGCACGCTCACCACCGCGGAGGAGAAATGCGGCCCCGGGACCAGCGCCCGGCCGAACTCCTCATAGATCACCGCGCAGTCCAGCATGTTGAGCCCCATGCCGCCGAATTCCTGGGGCAGCAGGATGCCGAGCAGGCCCATCTCCTGCATGTTCTGCCAGAGCGCCTGCGGCACGCCGACCGGGTCGTTCTCCATCTGCCGCACTACGTCCACGCCGCAGTTGGCCGCGCACAGGTCGCGGCTCGTCTCGCGCAGCATGCGTTGTTCATCGGTAAACTTCAGGTCCATGGGCTCGCTCTCATTGCTGTCGATCGAATCGGCGCCGTGCGCCGGATCAGGGTTTCCAGTCCGGGCCCCTGCGGGCCCAGGGGTTGTCGGCTTCGTCCGCCGGCAGCGCGAGCTTCGCGTGGCCTTCGGTGGTGAGGGTGCCGGCGACCGACACGCCGACGTCGACGTCCACCCAGTGGCAGCCGCTCGCGTCGCTCGAGACGCGGGTGACACGTCCCGAGAACGTCATTTCGTCGCCCGGAAACACGGACTTCTTCATCTTGAACGTCATCCGCCCGAGCCGCCCCTTCGGGCCCGTCCAGTCGGTCAGGTAGCGCTCGAACCAGGCCTGGAAACTGGGCGTATTCAAAAAGATGTTCTTTACGCCGTTGCGCTCGACCGCGAAATCCTTGTCGTGATGCATCGGCCGCCAGTCGCGGCTCGCCAGCGCGCCGAGCACGATCGTCGTCGCGGTCACTTCGAAACGGAGCGCTGGCAGCTCCTGCCCTTCCGTGACCTCGCTCGCGAGCAGATTGCGCACCGCACTCATGGTTTCGCCTCCGGCCGGCGATAGCCGAGGAAGCTGTAGGTTTCGGTGCCGACCCATTCGCCACGCTGATTGCGGGTCTCCACGTCGATGACCCAGAAGCGCCCCGTGCCGAGCTTCGTCTGCTTGAGCTCGCCGACCGAGCGCACGATCTGCCGCGTCGTGAGCACGTCGCCCATGCGCACCGGTTCGCCAAAGATGGCCTCGTTGCTGACCACGACGGCCTCCGGCAGAGCGCACAGTTCCTTCAGGTCGAAATGCGCCAGAAGCGCCTTGCGTTCGCCGCGGGCGCCCGGCGCCCAGTAGTGCGGCCGCATCCACACCGACAGCATGGTCGGCGGGGCGATTCGCCCGCCGGTGAGGTCCTGCGCCACGTCTTCGTCCCAGTAGAGCGGATTGCCGTTCTGGGAGGCGGCGCAGGTGTTGTACACGTACCCGACCTCGATCGGGAATTCCGACTGTTCCTCGTACTGCGGCCTGCCGATCAGCGCCAGCACCGCCGGTGGCAGGTCCGCCGCGGCGGCCGCAGGACTCGATGCATCGGTCGTCACTGCACGCTCCCGCTGCTGCGCAGCTGTCGAACCTCTTCGGCGGAGAAGCCCGCCTCGCCGAGCACCGTGTCGGTATCGAGGTGGCCGGCCGGCGGCAGTTCGAAAGTCGGCTGGCCCCGCTCGGCGCCCGCCAGGTTCGGTGCGAGTTGTTCGAAGCGTCCGTGCCGCGGGTGGTTCGCCATCATGAAGGCCCGCTGCGAGCGCAGGTGCGGGTCCGCGGCCACCTCGGAGATCTCGAGCACCGGCGCCACGCACGTATCCTCGTCGGCCAGCAGTGCCGTCCACTCGTCACGGGTTCGCGCGAGGAACCGCTCCTGCATCGCCCGCCGGATCTCGTCCTGCCGCGACGCGTCGTACTGGCCGTCGGCATGCTGCTCGAGGCCGAGCAGCCTGCAGAGGTTGCGGAAGAACTTTCCCTCGATGGCGCCGACGGCGAGGTGCTTGCCGTCAGCGGCCGTGTACACGCCGTAGCAGGCGAACTTTCCGGTCAGCAGGGCGGATCCGGGATGCGTCTCCTCACCGGTGGCGAGATACTGGTCGAGGTACAGCGACATCAGGTTCAGCACGCCGTCCACGACCGACACGTCGAGGTGGGTCCCGACGCCCGTGCGCGAGCGGCCCACCAGCGCGGCCATGATCGCCATGGCGGCCTGCATTCCGCCACCGGCGCTGTCGGCCACGGTGGCGCCGGGAATCGCGGGACGGCCTTCGGCGTCGCGCCCGCTGCACGCGAGGAACCCGCCCACGGCGAGGTAATCGATGTCGTGACCCGCCCACTGGGAGTACGGCCCCTGCTGGCCATAGCCGGTCGTCGAGCAGTAGACGAGTCCGGGGTTGTGCGCCGCGAGGTGCTCGTAGCCGATGCCGAGGCGGCTCGCCACGCCGGGGCGGTAGCTCTCGATCAGCGCGTCCGCTTTGCACGCGAGGCGGACGAGCACGTCACGCCCCGCGGCGGACTTGAGGTCGACGCGGATCCTCTGCATGCCGCGCCCGCCGCCGTAGGCATGGAACACGGGCTCGACCGCGTCGACTCCCGACCCGACGACCGGCGCCACCTTGATCACGCGCATGCCGTAATCCGCGAGGATCCGCGAAGCCCGCGCAGCAGGCCCCACGGAGGCGAGATCGAGGGCGGTGAAGCCTTGCAGCAGCGACATGGCGCGGGCTTCAGAAGTTCTTCGGCAGGTCGAGCTTGCGCTTGGCGATGATGTTCCTCTGGATCTCCGAGGAGCCGCCGCCGATCGTGTCGATCACCGTGTAGGTGTAGCAGCTCTCGGCGCGGCCCTTGAGCGGCGCGTCCTCCGTGCCGAGCGCGAGCTGGGCCCCCGGCCCGACGATGTCCATCGTCGCGTCGGCCACGCGTCGCGACAGCTCGGTCGCGTACAGTTTGTACTCGGACGCCTCCACGGTCGGCGTCTTGCTCGAGTACAGCGCGGCGTCCACGAAGCGCACGCCGAGCAGCCGCGCCACCTCGCACTCGGTGGCCAGCTGGGCAATCCTCTGGCGGATGACCGGGTCGTCCTTGAGCGGCTTGCCGTCGCGCACAGTGTCCCGCACGAAGTCGCACAGCAACTCGATCCGCCCCCGGATCGGCGAGAAGGTGAACATCGTGAAGCGCTCGATGTCCAGGGCCTCCGCGATGTACTGGAAGCCCTTGCCAAGCTCACCGACGCGGTAATCGTCGTGCACGAACACGTTGTCGAAGTAAACCGAATTCGTGCGCTCGTTGCCCATCGTGTACATGGGCAGGATGGTCAGGCCCGGGTCGTCCATGCGGATCAGGAACAGCGAGATGCCGTGGTGCTTCGGCGCATCGGGATCGGTACGTGCGCCGACCCAGTACCAGTCGGCGAAGTGCGCCGACGTCGTGAAGGACTTCTGGCCGTTCAGCACCCATCCGTCGCCCTTGCGCTCGGCCTTCAGGCGCATGGCCGCCGAGTCGGAACCGGCGGTCGGTTCGGAGTAGCCGACGGCGAACTCGATCTTGGCGTCGAGGATCTGCGGCAGAAACTCCTTCTTGAGCTTTTCGGAACCGACGCGGATCAGCGTCTTGCCGATGATGCCGATGCCCTTGCCGATCTGCGGCGCACCGACCGACGAGAGCTTCTCGTTGAGCAGGTACTCGTAGAAGCCCTCGCCGTCCTGGCCGCCGAGCTCCCGGGGCCAGGTGATGCCGAGCCAGCCTTTCTCCGCGAGCTTGCCCATGAAGGCCCGCCGCTCCGGGGTGTCGCACACCTGCGCCATGTTCTCGCGGCTGACGTCCATGACCTTCGGGTCATAGTTGTCCTTCAGGAACTGGTCGACCTCGCGCAGGAAGGCGCGTTCCTCTTCGCTGAATTCAAAGTTCATGCCTTGACTCCGGAAACTGGCCGAGCCGCCGTGCGGCATCCATCGCGGCCGACGCGCCACCGGCGGATGTCGATCCAGGGTGCACGCTGGTCTCGAGCCCCACGCACGCCACCCCTGGCACGCACGACTCGCAGACTTGCCGCGATCACAACGTACCGCCCACCCCTGAGGGGGGGCGACGTCCAATCGGACTACCGGGCGCGGCGCTCTGGCGCCTTCAGCGCCCGGTGTAATTCGGCTTGCGTTTCTCGGCGAATGCCCGCGGGCCTTCCTTCGCGTCCTCGGAGGAGAAGACGCGCGCGCCGATCGCTTTCTCGAGGACGAAGTTGGGCTCGTTGTTGAGCGCCCGCACCGCGATCTCCTTCGCCGTGCGCACCGCGAGCGGCCCGTTCTCGCAGATCTTCTCCGCGAGCGCCAGCGCCTCGTCGAGCAGGCGATCCGCAGGAACGATCCGGTTGACCAGCCCCACCTCGTACGCGCGCCGGGCGTCGATGCTGCTGCCCGTCATCAGCATCTCCATCGCGACGGCCCAGGGGATCTGCTGGGGGAGACGGATGTGGCTGCCGCCCACCGGGATCACCGCCCACTTGACCTCGCTCAGTCCGAAAGTGGCGTTCTCCGCCGCAATCCGGATATCGGTGCCCAGCATGAACTCCACGCCGCCGGCCATGCACATGCCGTTGATCGCGGCGATGATGGGCTTGAAGACGTACTGGAACGGCCGCTTCATCGGATCCTCGTAACCCATCGAGTCGCCGGCGGCGATCGCGGGCAGCGCGGCCTTGAGGTCCATCCCCGTGCAGAACGTCCGGTTGCCGGCGCCCGTGAGAATCGCGACGTGCAGCGTCGGGTCGGCGTTGAAGTCGTCGAATGCCGCGTCCTGTGCGATGAGCATTTCCCGGGTCAGGGAGTTCCCCGCCTGCGGGCGGTTGTAGGTCATCAGCGCGATGTGGCCGCGCTTCTCGTAGGTGAACGTCTCGGGCAGGTTGAGTGCCATGTGCGGATCCTCTGCAACGTCATTCGGTGCTGGCATTCGCTTCGGGAAGCGCCGCGACCACGAGCTCCGCCAGGTCGAAGACCTTGCGCTGCTCCGTGTGCTTCGCGGTGCCCGAGCTCAGCATGAGCAGGCAGAACGGGCAGGACGTCGCGACCTTGTCGGCGCCGGTGGCGAGGGCCTCGCCGGCACGCACGTCGCTGATCCGCGCCGTGCCGCCCTCGCGCGACCAGTAGTTGCCGCCGCCGGCACCGCAACAGAAGCTGTCCTTGCGGTTGCGCGGCATCTCCACCAGTTCGCCGACCGCCGCGACCACGCTGCGCGTCTCATCCACGATGTCGTTGTGCCGCGCGAGGTAGCAAGGATCGTGGAAGGTGATCTTCTGCGCCGCATCGCGCCTGACTTCGAGCTTGCCGTCGCGGATCAGGCGGTCGATCAGCACGGAGTGCGGGATGGTCTGCCAGGTCGCGCCCAGCTCCGGGTAGTACCGGTCGAAGCTGTTGAAGCAGTGCGCGCACATCGTGATGACCTTGCCGACGCCGAGCCCCTGGAACTCCTCGATGTTCGCCTGCGCGAGCTCGACGAACAGGAGCTCGTTGCCCATCATCTTGGCCGGGTCGCCGGTGCAGCGCGATTCTTCGAGAATTCCCCACGACACGCCGGCACGATCGAGGATCCTGACCATGGCGCGGGCGATCTGCTGGGCGCGCTCCTCGAACGCGACCGCGCAGCCGATCCAGAGCAGGTACTCGGTCTTGCCGGGCTCGAACAACGGCACGTCGAGTCCGCGGCGCCAGTCGTCGCGGTTGGCGGAGGTGCCGACGAACGGGTGGCTGCGCGACTCGAGGTTGCGGTTCGCCGTCGCCATGACCTCCGGCATCTCGGAGCGGCCCATGACGAGTTGCCGCCGGAAGTGCACGATCGCCTCGGCGGGATTGTTCGTGACCGGGCACTCCTCGACGCAGGCCGCACAGGTCGTGCAGCTGAAGAGCGCGTCCATGCCGAGGTCGTCGACGAGCGACGCGTCCTCGCGCTTGCCCTGCGCGAGGTACTCGGCGCAGGTCAGCATGATCTTCTTCGGCGAGAGCGGCTTGCCCGTCCGGGCCGCCGG
>CAZRKS010000007.1:14297-54518 GCA_964600315.1 uncultured Steroidobacteraceae bacterium
GTGCAACGCGCGTGCGAGCGCACTCCCCAGGAACTCACCCCCGCTCGTGACCGCCGGCTGCGCGAGGCGGACGGCCTCGACCGTGAAGCCGGCCGCGATGACGGCCAGCAGCAGGATTTCCATCGGCACGAAACCGCGCCGCGCCTTGCCGGCCGTCAATCGCTCGGGCGGCCGCGCGCGCCGCAGCAGCAGCAACAGCGCGCCGAGCAGCATGGCGAGGCCGGCGACCTCGCGGCCGAGCTGCATGACCACGAAGCCGAAGACGCCCGAGTAGACGGGCACACCGACGAAGCTGAGCGCGTAGAGGGCGTGGCCGAGGATCTCGAACAACGCGCCGAAGAACAGCAGCCCGTGCGCGAGGCCCGCGGCCGGCCGCCTGAACACTTTCGAGATCAGCACGCCGCGCAACCAGAACGACCGCCCGTTCACCTGGGCGAGGAGGCCTCTCAGCGTAGCCAGCCCCTGACCGGGGGCCATGCGCCGCCAGGTATCGCGCAGGCCGAGCACGACGCTCGCGCCTGCCGCGAGCAGCAGGCACGCCAGGATGACGTAGTTGATCGCGCCAATGTCGTGCATCGTTCGCCGCGCCCGCGAGCAGCGCCCCGGTGGCCGGGCCGAAGGCCCTAGCGCTTCAGGATAGCAGCCGTCGCGTTGCCGCCCAGGCCGAGCGTCTGCGCGAGACCGACCCGGGCCTCCGGGACCTGCCGCGCACCCGCCTGGCCCCGCAGCTGCCAGGTCATCTCGGCGATCTGGAACACGCCCATGGCCGTGGTCGCCTCGCCGAAGGAGACGAAGCCGCCCGACGGGTTGATCGGCATCCGACCGGTCGGTGCCGTCTCGCCGGCCGCGACCAGCCGCTCCGCCTCGCCCGGCCGGCACAGGCCCCACTCCTCGGGAAATGCCAGCTCGTAGTAGCAGGTGTTGTCCTGCAGTTCGGTGAAACTCACGTCCTGCGGCCCGATGCCGGCACGCTCGAAGGCCCTGGCGACGGCGGCCTTCGCCTCGGTGTGGAAGCTCGGGCCACTCGGCGACGGGCCGGCGAGGCCGCGCGGCAGCGAGTCCTCGAAGGTCATCGTCGCGACGGCACTCGACGCCACCCACACCGGCTTGCTCGCGAACTCACGGGCCTTCTGCTTCGAGCAGATGATGGCCGCGGCCGCGCCGTTCGACACGGGGCAGATCTCGAACAGGCGCAGCGGATTGCTGACGTACGGCGAGGCCAGCACCTCCTGCAGCGTCACTTCCTTCTGGAAGCGCGCGTAGGGATTGCCGACCGCGCACTTGCGGGCCTTGACCGTGACCTGGGCGAACTGTTCTTCGGTCGTGCCGTAGTCGTACATGCGCCGGCGGGCGAGCGTCGCCCAGAACGACGGCCCCGGGAAGCCGATGCAGCGCTGGCGCAGGAACTCGCGGTCGTTGACGTCTTCCACGCCCGACGTCTGGATCATGCCCTTCGGCATCACCTCGCCACCGACGACGAGGACCAGGTCGTACACGCCGCCCGCCACCATCGAGTAGCCGACGTTGAACGCGTTGCCGCCGGCGGCGCAGCCCGCGGACATGTTGTAGACGGGGATGCCCGTGGAGCCGAGGTCCTCGACGATGTCGTTGCCGTTCAGGCCCCAGCCCTTGCCGCCCGAGAAGCGCGAACTGGCGGCGGCCACCGCCTCGATCTGGCGCCACGACACGCCCGCGTCCTTCAAGGCCATGTCGACCGCGTGCCGGCACAGCTCGGTCACGGACTTGTTGCCGACGATCGCGTCGCCGGTCTTGCCGAAGCGATGGAGCCCCACGCCCAGTACGGCGACTTCCTGCATCTCTCTACTCCTCGCGGCTCAGACCAGCTTGAATTTCCAGGACGTGAACGCCCGGTCCTGCTCGTGATAGAGCGTCTCGACGACCAGTTCCACGGCTGCACCGACGGTCATCGCTTCCGGCGGATCGACCATCTGTCCCACCAGCCGCAGGCCGCTGTCGAGGTCGACGACCGCGATCGCGTACGGCTTGAACGGCTGGTCGTACTTGTGCGGGGGCGGCGGCGGAAAATCCGCCACCGAGTAGCTCCAGACCTTGCCCCGGCCGCCGAACTCGCACGGCTCCATGCGGGAACCCGGGCAAGCGGGGTTGTGGCAGTGCGCCATGCTCGGGAAATACGGCGTGCCGCAGGCCGCGCATCGGGATCCGAGGACCCTGGCGCCACCCTCGCTCGCGAACAAGCCCGGCACGCACGGTTCGGAAGTCTGCACCACGGTCGTCTCTCCCTCAGCCACCACGGGCTGCCTTGATCAGTTCCGGCATCAATTCGAGGGCGTCCCCGACGATGCCGTAGCGGGCGTACTTGAAGATCGCCGCGTCCGGATCCTTGTTGATCGCCACGATCGTCTTCGCGGCCGAGCAGCCCGCCATGTGCTGGCTGGCGCCGGAGATTCCGACGGCGACGTACAGCCGCGGCCGGGTGATCTTGCCCGTGAGGCCCACTTGCCGCGCGGAATCGATCCAGCCGTCGTCCACGATCGGGCGCGAGCCGCCCCACATTCCACCGAGCGCGGCCGCGAGATCCCGGACCAGCGACAGGTTGTCCGCTTTGCCGAGGCCACGGCCGCCGCTCACGATGACCTCGGCGTCCTCGAGGCGCGGACCCTCGGCCTTGGGCGCGGCGATGACCGTAAAGCGTTCGTCGACCGCCTCCAGGTCGACGTCGACCGTGTTGCACACCGGCTGGCTCGCCGCTGCCGCAGGCTCCGCCGCCAGTGTCGTCGGCACCACGCACACGACGTTGGCCGGCGATGTCATGCGGTAGACGGCGTGCACGTCGCCGCCGTACGCCGTCGCCGAAACGTGCAGGGCTCCAGCCTCGTGCTGCAGCGCAAATGCGTTGGTGACCACGGCCGCGCCCTGCCGGCCCGCCAGGCGCGGAGCCACCAGGCGCGCCGTCGCGGTCTGGTTGAAGACCACGACCGCGGGCCGGGTCCGCGCGCAGTACTGCGCAAGCGCCTCGACCAGCACGTCCGGGCCGAGGCTGCCCAGCTTCGGATGGGCAATCACGTCGACCGCCGCGACGCCGTAGCGCGCTGCCAGCGCGAGCGCAGCGTCCCGGTCCATGCCGGCAACCGCCCAGTGCAGGGGCAGTCCTGCGGCGACGCTGTACGCGCGGGCGGCCGTCAGCACCTCCTCGGTACCTCGTTCGACGGCGCTTCCCCAGCTGCAGACGACCACGCTCATGACAGCCCCTTTAGGCGCGCCCGAACAGGCGCTTGAAGAAATGCGCGAGGCGCTCCCAGAGCGTCCTCAGGACGACCGCAACGATGTTGATCGACTCCTGCCGGGCGGGCGGAGCGGCCGGCGGCGTCGCGGGCAGCTCGGTGCCGTCCCGAGCCCCGGCCGACGGAGCCACGGCCGCGGGCTCGAGCATCGCGCGGACGTTGCCGACGTACATCTTGATGATCTGCCCGGAGACGCCTTCGATCATCCCTCGCCCGACCTGCGCGATCTTGCCGGTCAGGTCGATGCTGGAACGGGTGTCGACGTTCGTCACGGCCCCGCCCTCGAGGGTGGTGAGCTGGCTCACGATCGTGCCGCGGACGGTGCCGCCACCACGCTCCTTGCCCTCGGCCAGCATTTTCACGACACCGGCGACGCGGTCGGTCTCGACGTAGGTGATCGTGCCCTGGTACTGGGCGGTGACCGCACCGACCTTGACCTTCACGGCACCGACGAAACTCTTCTCGTCCACGACCTGTGTCAGCGACGCCCCGGGCATGCACGCGACGACGTTCTCCGGGTTCAGCATGAAGGCCCACACCGTGTCGACCGGTGCCCGGACCTGGAACGTCTGCCGGAGTTCTATCGCCATGTGCTGTACCGAGTCGGTTGCGTGAAGGAGAGCCCGCGGTCGCGCAGCGCCGCCGCGTCAGACGACGCCATCGGCGCGCAGCATTGCGATGAGCTGGCGGGCCGTCTCCGCCGCCGGGCCTTGCAGGAACTGGCAGTTGCCGTTGACGACGGGCAGTTGCTGCCGCACGAGTTCGACCGCGGGCGCGAGATCCGCCTCGGACAAACCCAGGCTCTCGCGACTGACCGCCACCGGCGCCATCTTGCGCGCGGCCATCTTGGCCTTCGCCGTCGGGAAGCGCGGTACGCCCACCTCGTTGCTGACGGTCACGAGCGCCGGCAGCGCACCCTGCACGACCTCGTCGCCGTCCGTCGTCACGCGCGTCACGCGGACCGACGGCCCAGAGACCTCGACGGCGCGCGCGAACAGCACCGCGGGCATGCCCAGCTTCTCGGCCAGCAGCACGGGCACGACGCCCTGGTCGTCGTCGGAGGCCTGCCGCCCGCACAGCACGAGGTCCGCGCCACCGCTGCCTTTGACGTAAGCGGCGAGCAGCCTGGCCACCGCCTCGCCGTCGAGGACCTGACCGGCAGGGTCGATCGCGACGATCTCGTCGGCCCCGAGCGCCGCGCAGTGCCGCAGCACGGCCTGCGGATCGGGTCCGATCGACACCGCGACGATCGTGCAGGTCACGCCCGCATCACGCACGCGCAGCGCGATCTCCATGCCCTGCTCGTCGAAGCCGTTGATCAGCCGCGGCACGGCCGCGACCTCGAGCCCGCGGCCATCCGCAGCGACCTTGAGCCTGCCCGCGAGCGCCAGGTTGTTCACCGCGTTCGGGTCGAGCACTTCCTTTACACAGACGACGATGCGCATGGATTCTGCCTGTCGTTTGGATCGGGCGAATCCGCCCTAGTCTTTCTCGCCTTCGAACACGAGACTCTCGGCGGCGCACCACACGAGCTCGTGCGCATAGCCCTGCGGCTTGCGCGTCAGTTCGGCCATGAGATACCAGCGCCAGGGATAGTCGCCGAAATCGCGGAACTGGCCGGTCAGGGTCCCGGCAAACTCCTGCCGGCCCGCGAAGTGCGTGCCCTCGATGCCCTTGCCGCCGTCGCACTCGGCGCGGCGGCCGCGCATCGCTGCGTCGAAGCCTTCGCGATAGCCGGCGTCCGGCGCCGCTTCCTCAGGCCGAGGCGAATCGGTCGAAGACATCGAGCGCTCCGTCGACCAGGTCGGAGAGGATCTGACGCGCCGGCTTCATCTCGGTCACGTAATGGATGCCTTGCCCGGCAGCCTCCGTCATGAGGTCCTTGCGCTGATAGTCGAGCGATCCCTGGATGTAATTCGCCGACAGCAGCATCTGCAGCGGCGGCTTGAGCACCTCCGGCGCGTCCGGACCCAGCCACTCGTCGTGCCACGGGCAGCGAGTCGTGCGCATCGTGTAACCGGAGATGCAGTCCGAGTAGACGGTGTCGTCCGTCTCGGCCTCGAGCAAGCGCTCCTTGAGCGGAAGGTTCACGTCGGATTCGCGCGAGGCGAGCCACAGCGAGCCCGTCCACACGCCGTCCGCCCCGAGGGCCAGCGCGGCGGCGAGGTGCCGACCGGTCGTCACGCCGCCGGCGGCGATCACCGGCACGCCCGAGCCGCGCGCGGCGTCGACGACCTGCGGCACGATGGAGAAGGTGCCGATGTTGCCCGTGTGCCCGGCGGCGTCGAAGCCCTGCGCGATGATCACGTCGGTGCCGGTCGCGATCTGCTTCTTCGCCTGGCGCGGCTTGCCGACGAGGCCCCACACCTGGATGCCGAGCTGATGGGCGCGCTTCACGAGGAAGGTCGGCGAACCGAGGCCCGAGGCGAAGACCGGCACCCGCTCGTCGAACACGACTTCGACCTGCGCCAGCGCCCGCTTCTGGTCGAGGCCGCCCCAGATGTGCAGGTTCGGCGCCTCCTTCGGGTCCGGCACGTCGTACTTCTGCTTGATCTTGCGCTCGAAGTCGCGGTGCTCCTGTGGAATCTCCGCGAGCAGCTGCTCGATGGTCCGCTCTTCCGGCACCGACGCAGGCAGCACGAGGTCGATGCCGAACGGCTTGCCGGCGACGCGATCGCGGATCCACTTGATGTCGGCAGCGATGTGGTCCGGCGCATGCATCGCCTCGCCGAGCACCGCGAAACCGCCCGCGTTGATCACCGCAACCGCGACGTCCTTGCAATGCGTGAACGCGACGATCGGGTACTCGATGCCGAGCTTGTCGCACAGAGGAGTATGCAATGGTCCGCTCATGGACAACTTCCCGCTGAGTCTGTCGTCTGCCGGGCCCCGCGGCGCACGAACGCGACTCGGGGTCTGGAACCGCAATCACGGGCGCGAGAAGCTTCCGCGGCCCGATTTCACGCGAGCGAATCTATCGGCCGGCGGAAGCGCTCGATACCTCCAATCGGACGATGTCCAGCCCGCCGCGCGTGGTCAAATGCGTCCACGCCCGACAGCAGTTTCAACGGTTGACCGGGCTGCGGTCGGGTGTGACGATTCCTCTCGGCGCCGAGCAGGTTACCCGCATGCGCGCCATGGTGCGCCGTTCATCCTCCGGGAAACAGATCGGGACACGAACTTGAAAGCGGCCCCCTTTGATTACCACGCCCCGCAGACGGTCGAATCGGCCGTCGCGCTCCTGCAGCGATTCGAGAGCGAGGGTGTCGACGCCAAGGTGCTGGCGGGCGGCCAGAGCCTCATGCCCATGCTCAACCTGCGCGTCGCGCGGCCGCAGGTGCTGATCGACCTCGGCAGGATCGCCGGGCTCGATTACATCCGTGCCGAAGCCGATGCGATCGCCGTCGGCGCGATGACGAGCAAGCGCGCGGCCGAGGATTCGCCGCTCCTCCGGGAGCGGCAGCCGCTCTTCCAGGCGGCGACCCGCCTGGTCGGCCACCGGCAGATCCGCAATCGCGGCACGGTGGGCGGCTCGTTCGCGCACGCCGATCCGGCCGCCGAGTACCCCGCGGTCGCGCTGGTGCAGGACATCCAGATGAAGGCGCAGGGACCGAACGGCGTGCGCCTGATCACGGCGCGCGAGTTCTTCGTCACCTACATGACGACCTGCCTCGACAGCACAGAGGTGCTGACGGAGGTCCGCCTGCCGGCATTGCCGCCCGGCACCGGCTGGTCGATCCGGGAGTTCACGAAGCGTGACGGCGACCTCGCGCTCGCCGGGGTCGTGGTGACGCTGCGCAAGGCGCGGGGCCTCTGCGATGACGTGCGGATCGCGGCCTTCGGCGTGAACCCGACGGCGGTTCGCCTCGCGGCGGCCGAGGCGGCCCTGCGCGGACAGGCGCCGACGGCGGAGAACTTCGCCCGCGCAGCGGCCCTCGGCGCCGAGTCACTGGAGGAGCCCATCGCGGACGTCCACGCGACGCCGGACTACCGACGCCAGCTGGTGAAGGTATTCACGCGGCGCTGCCTCGCGGAGGCCGCGGCCCGCGCGACCTGACCCGAGCGCGACCATCCGACGGGCCAAAGAGGATCGAGCGAGAAACGATGACCAGCAAGCAGCGCACGACGATCACGGTCAACGGCCGCGTCTACGAGCGGGAAGTCGAGCCGCGGCTCACGCTCGCTGATTTCCTTCGCCACGAACTTCACCTCGGGGGCACGCACGTCGGCTGCGAGCACGGCGTCTGCGGCGTGTGCACCGTACTCATCGACGGGCGTTCGTCACGCTCGTGCCTCACGCTGGCGGTGCAGGCGGACGGCGCCGAGGTGACGACCATCGAGGGGCTGAGGAACCGCGAGACCGGCCAGCTGCACCCGATCCAGCAGGCGTTCGTCGACGAGCACGGCCTGCAGTGCGGGTTCTGCACGCCCGCCTTCATCCTGACGACGCTCGAGTTGCTCGGGGACAATCCGGACCCCAGCGACGAGGAGATCAAGGAAGCCCTCGGCGGCAACCTCTGCCGCTGTACCGGGTACGAGAACATCCTGAAGTCCGTGCGGCTGGCCGCGCAACGGCTGCGTGGCGGGCAGCTGGCCGCGCGGACTTCGGGATGAAGTCGAGCGCAGCCTGATTCCAGGCGTCACCGGACCCAGCAGAGACGCGATCCCACCATGGCCACAGAATTTCCCCGCCTGCCCGACGAGTTGCCGACCAGCTCGGTGCGTTACGTGGGCAAACACGTCAAGCGCGTCGAGGACCCGGCCCTCGTTTCGGGCACGGCCGAATTCATCGACAACTTCTCGCTTCCCAACATGCTGCACTGTGCGATTCTCCGCAGTCCGCATGCGCACGGCCGCATCGTCAAGGTCGATGCGAGCGCGGCCGAAGCCCTGGAAGGAGTGGTCGCCGTCCTGACGCCCGAGGACGTCAAGCGCTGGGCCAACGCGCACGTCACCAGCCCTCCCGGCTGGGGCACCCACTGCGTCGCCGTCGACAAGGTGCTCTACGTCGGCGAGCCGGTCGCGGCCGTCGCGGCCACGAGCCGCGCCGTGGCGGAAGATGCCTGCGAGTTGATCGACGTCGAGTACGAGATCCTGCCGTCCGTGGGGACGGCCGCTGCGGCGCTCGCGCCGGACGCTCCCGTGCTGTGGGAGGAGCACGGCACGAACGTCATCCAGCAGCGCACCTACGACTGGGGCGAGGTCGATCGCGTCTTCGCCGAGGCGGACCACGTCGTCACCAGCTCGTTCCGCTGGAACCGCTGCGGTGCGAATCCGACAGAGACCTTCGGCTGCGTCTGCCAGTGGGACCTCACGGACAACAGTCTCCTGTGCCACGGCGCCTACCAGGTGCCGGGCTTCTGGGGCCTGGCCCGGTCGTTTTCGCTCAACCTGCCCGCCAACAAGGTCAAGGTGGTCAGCCACCCGCAGGGCGGCGCGTTCGGCGGCAAGGGCGGCGCGCGCGGCACCGACATTGCCGCGCTGCTCTCGCGGAAGGCAGGTGGACTCCCGGTCAAGTACATCGAAGACCGGATGGAATGCCTGCTGGCGGGATCCAGCCAGTCCTGGGACCGCCACTACGAGGCCTCGCTCGCCGTCAAGGCCGATGGCACGATCACCGGCCTGAAAGTGAAGCTGCTCGATGACCAGGGGGCCACGACGGAGACCTACGGCACCATTTCGGTCGCGAAGCCGCTCGCGGCCTTCACCGGCAACTATCGCATCGAGGCCGCCCGCTACGACACGACCCTGGTCGTGACCAACCGCGCCCCGGCCGCACCCTACCGCGGCTACGGACCGCCGCCCCACTTCCTCGTGCTCGAGAGCCTGGTCGACATGGCCGCGCGCAAGCTCGGCCTGGACCCGTCGGAAATCCGTCGCATCAACTACATCCGCCCGGATCAGTTTCCCTACACGATCCCGAGCGGGAATGAATACGACAGCGGCAACTACGAAGCGATGCTCGACCGGCTGCTCGAGCTGGCCGACTATCCGGCACTGCGCCGGGAGCAGGCCGCGGCGCGCGCGCAGGGCCGGCTCGTCGGGATCAGCGTGGTCAACACGGTCGAACCCGGCGTGTTCGACTGGAACGCCTACGCCACGGTCGGCGTCCAGGGGGTCGGCGTGCCCGAGGGCGCCAGGGTGTCGGTCGACATCCTCGGCAACATCACCATCGTGGTCGGCTTCAACCTGCAGGGCCAGGGGCAGTTCACGGTCGCGGCACAGGTCGCCGCCGACTATTTCGGCGTCGACATGAATGCGATCAAGGTGACGATGGCGCCGACGGATTCGGCACCGCCCCACTTCGGACAGGGCGGCAGCCGGCTCGGCGTCGCCGTGACGGGCGCCGTGCTCGGCGCCTGCCAGAAGCTCGAGGCGGACTTCAAGCGCGTCGTCGCGCACCTCATGGGCGGCTTGCCGGCGGATGCGATCGAGCTCATGGATGGACGCTTCCGCATCAAGGCCAATCCGTCCGTCGGCATGACGATGGCGGAAGTCGCGGGAACGATGCTCGGCCGCAGCGACCTGCTGCCGCCAGGCATGGAGCCCAATCCGACGGCCACCTCGGTCTGGACGGCACCCGGCCGCAACGTGCCCGACGACCAGGGACGCTGCCGCAGCTACCTGACGGCGGCCAGCGCCACTCACATCGTGATGGTCGAGGTCGACCGCGAGACGGGCCGGACCGAGATCCTCAAGTATTTCATCGTCGACGACTGCGGCACGCGGCTGAATCCTGCCAATGTCGAAGGACAGTTGCAGGGAGCCGTCGCGCAAGGCGTCGGTGCCGCGCTCCTCGAGGAGTACGTCTACGACGAACAGGCCAACCCGCTGGTGACGACGTTTGCCGACTACCTCATGCCTTCGATCCACGAGGTGCCGATCACGGTGCGCGACTTCCTGGTGACGCCCTCGCCGGTGACGCCGTTGGGCGCCAAAGGCTGCGGCGAAGGGGCGATGCACACCACGCCCGCGGCAGTGATGTGCGCGATCAACGACGCGCTCGCTCCGCTCGGGGTGGAGATCACCGAGACACCGGCGACGCCTCTGCGCGTCTGGAGGCTGCTCGAGCAGGCGGGTGCCTCCGGCTGATGCGCGTCGAAGCCAACCTGGTCGCCATCGACAGCGAGCAGTACGCCGGGCAGGGCCAGCCTCAGGTCACCCCGTCCCAGATCGCCCCGAGCGCGCGGGACGGTGCGCCCCCAGTCGGTCAAGCAGCAGCGGGGTGCGCCGGTCGCGCGGGGGCCGCCCCGGTCATCGGAACCGGGCAATCACTCCATCGCCAAAACGCTTGATCCCGTCCAGCTGTCCCTGCCGGTCGCGAACCTCCGGCGCCCACGGGATCAGCGCGGCCTCGGTCGCCCCGAGCGCCTCGAGGCGCTGGAAGTCCGCCAGCCGGTGCGCGTAGGAATCGATGACGTGGATCTCGAAGTCCTTGCGATCCGAGGTCCCGTATTCCTTGCGGTAGCCGTTCAGGTCCCCGATCAGCTTCGACAGTGACTCGTAGTCGCTGTTGGCCGAGATCCAGCCGTCGCCGAGCCGGGCCGCGCGCTTCAGCGCCGGGGCCGCGTGCCCGCCGATCAGGATCGGGACCGGCTTCTCCGGCACCGGCTTCATCTTGAGCGGACCGAAGTCGTAGTTCTCGCTGTGGTACTCGAAGTACTCGCCCGTCATCACGCCGCGGATGATCGCGATGCACTCGTCCATCAAGGCGCCGCGACGCTCGAAGCGCACGCCGTTGTAGGTGAAGTCTTCCTTCCAGGGGCTCAGGCCCGCGCCGAGTGCAACCCGCCCGTTGCTGACCACCGCGAGCGAGGTCAGCAGCTTGGCGAGCACCAGCGGCTGGCGAACCGGCACCTTGAGCACGCTCGGGTAGCACCGGATCCGCGAGGTGGCGGCGGCGATCGTCGCCATGGCGATGAACGGCTCGATGAACGCGGATGCGCCGATGTACTGGCGGACCGTCTGCGTGTCGTTGTAGGGGTACTCCGACTCCGTCGACTTCGGGTAGAAGAGGCTGTCCGGCATGCACACGGAGTTGAACCCCGCCGCCTCGGCGGCCTGCGCGAGGGCGGGAAAATCGCGGAAATCGCTGAACCCGAGCAGCAGCGAAAACTTCATGACGGGGTCCCCTCAAAAAACAAAGCGTCTAGGCCATCAGGTCGGTGAACTGCTGCTTGAGGACGCGCCTCAGCAGCTTGCCCATTTCGTTGTACGGCATCTGGTCGACGTAGCGGATCGCGGTCGGCACCCGGGACGAACGCAGTCGATGCCTGACCCACTCCTGCAGCTCCGCGTCCGTCGCCCCGGCGTTCTCCTTCAGGACGATCACGGCACCGACCGCCTCGCCCCACTGCCGGTCGGGCACGGCGACCACCGCCACCTCGGACACCGCGGGATGTTCGAGCAGCACATCCTCGATCTCGCCCGGCGAGATGTTCTCGCCGCCGCGGACGATCACGTCGTCGGCACGGCCCTCGAGGTAGACGTAACCGAACTCGTCCACCTGCCCGCGGTCGCGGGTCGGGAACCAGCCGTCCGAATCGAGCAGGCTGCCCTGCTCCAGGTACTCGCCGGCCACCTGGTCGCCACGCACGTGGATCTCGCCGGACTGGCCCGGACCGAGCGCCTCGCCGCCCTCGCCGCGAACCTGCAGTTCGATCGTCGGCACGGGCTTCCCGACCGACGCCAGGCGCCGCCGCACGAGCGGATCCTGGCTCTCGAAGCCGCTGCGATGGTCATCCGGTCCGAGCAGGCAGATCGTCGAACTCGTCTCCGTCAGTCCGTAGGCGTTCGTGAAGTCCACGCCGGGGAAGTGCCGCATCGCCTGCTCGATCACCGCCAGCGGCATCTTGCCGCCGCCGTAGGCGATCGCCCGCAACGACGGCACCCCGCCGCTCCCGCGCTCCTGCTCCAGGTGATCGACGATCCGCGACAGCATCGTCGGCACCACGAACGCGTTGGTGATCTTCTCGTCGCGGCACAGCTTCAGCCAGGTGGCCGCGTCGAAGTTCGGCAGCTGCACCATGCGCCGGCCGGCATAGGTCGAACTCAGCACCGCGGAGATGCCGGCGATGTGGTACGGCGGCACGGAAATCAGGATCGCGTCTTCCTCGGACGCCGAGGCGAACTCCACCGTGCCGAGCACGTACGACATGAGGTTCTGGTGGCGCAGCACCGCCGCCTTCGGCTTGCCGGTCGTCCCGCTGGTGAACAACTGGATGGCGGTGTCGTCCGGCTCGCCCGGCGCGGCCATGAGTTCGGGCGTGAATGACAGTGCGACACGCTGGAACTCGCCGCGCAGCATCACCTTGATGCCGGCCGGCAGGTCGAGCGGCGCAAGCACCGGGTCGTCGGTGATGAGCAATGCGGGCGCGATGCGACTGAGCAGCGCCTCCAGTTCGACCTTGGTGAGCCGATAGTTCATCGGCACGTACGGCACGCCGGCGTAAGCCGCGGCAAACAGTGCAATCGGCACGGCCAGGCTGTTGACATCGAGCAGGCCGACGTACCCGACCCCGGCCTCGCGGATGATGTCGGCCCCGGCGCGCGCCGCGGTCAGCAGGTCGGAGTATGACAGGTGCAGGCCGCCCGAGCTGACGGCGATGCGCTGCGGATGGCACTCGGCCGCCATCTCGAGCGCCATGACCAGGTTCATGGCCTAGTCCGAGGACGGCAGCGCTTTGGTCTGCTTGACCGACAGCGACTCGTCGTTGATCGCGAGCTGCCCTTTGCCGGCCTTCGTACACAGCAGTTCGACTGCGCCGTCCGTGTTGACGTAGCGTTTGCCCACCAGCGCGACCTCGGTCCCGGCGGCCGCGACGTGCGAGCCGGGCGTCTTCGCGCCGTCCATCGCGATCATCTCGACACCGCCACAGGTGAGCAGGACCTCGGTGGGAACCGCGCGGACGACCATGACTTCCGTGTCACACACGGCGCACTTGGTACGCGTACCGGCCTTCAGCAACCTCATCGTGAAACCCGCCACCTTTCCGGACGAAACACCACGAAACCATCGGCCCGCTGCACTGCGGAGCGGCTGCCAGTCTGTCGACCGGCGGGTCGCGAATCATCGTCCACCTGGACTACCGGCCATCCGCCGAACGCCATTGCCTGGACCCGGACACGACCGAATAATCAGTCGATGGATTCCCAGCAGCAGTGCCTGTCCGGGCGCCCGCTCGCGCAGCGCTCACTGACGCTGCCGGGTCGCGGCGTCGCGACCGATTATGCGCGGACGCTGCTCGAGTCGCTCGGCGCGACGGTCGGCATTTCGAGCGGGTCGGACGACGTGGACCCGGCGACGGCGTGGGCGCGCAGCGGACTGATGGCCCTGACCGGACTCGCCGACGGCCCGCCGCAGATGTGCCCCGCACCGCTGGCGAGTTGCGCGGATGGCGTCCTGCAGGCGCTCCGCTGCATCTCGCCCGCAGCGCGCGCCAGTGCGCTGCCGGCCGGATCCCCGCTGCTGGGAGAGCGTGCCGCCATCGCGGGGCTGCGTCGCAACGGCGCCGTCTCGCCGGGCGGCGGCTGCCGCCTGCTGCGTGCCTCGGACGGCTGGTTCGCGATCAGCCTGGCGCGCGAGGCTGACTGGGCCGACGTGCCCGCCTGGCTCGAGGACCAACGCATCGACAGCTGGGAGACCGTGGCCGCGGCCGTGGCATCGCGGGGCGTCGCCGGGCTGGTCGAGCGCGCGCGACTGCTCGGACTGGCCGCGTGCATCTCAGCCCTGCCGACCGCGGAGGGCTGCACGTGGTGCACGTCGACCCGACATGGCCCGCCGGCTTCCCCGTCCGGGCGCGACGGCCCGCCCCGCGTCGTGGACCTGTCTTCCCTGTGGGCCGGACCGCTTTGCTCACACCTGCTGCAGAAGCTGGGCGCCCGCGTCGTGAAAGTCGAGAGCCTCGGGCGTCCCGATGGCGCCCGCGCTGGCCCGCGAGAGTTCTACGACCTGCTCAACGGCGGCAAGCAGAGTGTCGGGCTCGTCTTCGACGACGCCGGTATCGCAAGACTGCAGGAACTGATCGACTGGGCCGACGTGGTCATCGAGAGCTCGCGGCCCCGAGGCCTGCGCCAGCTCGGCGTCATCGCCGAGGACTGCATCGCCCGTCGCAGCGGCCTCACCTGGATCAGCATCAACGGCTACGGCCGCGGCGAGCCGGAGTGCCACTGGACGGCCTTCGGCGACGATGCCGCCGTGGCCGCGGGACTTTCCGCGCTGCTGCAGGCAGTGACCGGGTTGCCACTGATCTGCGGTGATGCCATCGCCGACCCGCTCACCGGCATGCACGCGGCGCTGGCGGGACTGGCCAGCCACCAGAGTGGGGGCGGCTGCCTGCTGTCGCTGCCGTTGCGCGACGTCGTGGGGCACTGCATCGCCTTTGCGAGGCCCACGGATCACGCGGCCGAGCGCGAACGCTGGGAAGCCTGGACCGCCGCGGCCAGGACACGCGGCCTGGACACGACGCCGCCGGTCGCGCGACGCGCCGCCGAGCGCGCGCGGGAACTCGGCGCCGACACCGACGCGGTGCTCGCCGGGATTGCGGACCCATGCTGATACGCAACGCAGGCCTGCCGGACGGCGGCGTCACGGACGTTCGTATCGATGGCGCCTCCGTGACCGCCGTCGGCACGAACCTGCCGGCCGACCCCGGTGCGTCGGTGCTCGATGCTCGCGGCGGCGCCCTGTTGCCGGGCCTGCACGACCACCACGTTCACCTGATGGCCCTTGCGGCCTCGCTCGAGTCGCTGCGCTGCGGCCCGCCGCAGGTGTCGACGGCGGAGGAACTCGGGCGCCAGCTCGCCGAACGCGCCACACTCCCGATCGAAGGTGACGACGACTGGATCCGCGGCATCGGGTATCACGAGTCGGTGGCGGGACAGATCGATCGCGCATGGCTGGACCGCGTGGTGCCCGCGCGTCCCGTGCGCATCCAGCACCGCTCCGGGCGCCTGTGGATCGTCAATTCCTGCGGCCTGGCCCGCCTGGCATCGGCCGCAGCCGTCCCCGGCAAGACGCCCCTCCCCGATCCTGCGGGACTGTCGACAGGCCGCATTCTCGATGCCGACCCGTGGCTGCGCGAACGACTCGGCGGGCGCCCGCCGTCGTTGCGTCGCGCGAGCGCACTGCTCGCGAGCCATGGCGTCACGGGCGTGACGGATGCGAGCGCACGCAATTCGCATCGCGACCATGAACACTTCCGCGAGGCGGCGGCACGTGGCGAGTGGCTGCAGCAGCTCGTGGTGATGGGCGATGCGAGCCTCGACGACCTCCCGGATGTCGGTGGGGTCCGGCGCGGTCCGACCAAGATCTACCTGCGCGAGTCCGACCTGCCGGCGAGCGAGGATCTCCGTGCCTGGATCGTGCACAGTCACGCGGCCGGCCGAACCGTCGCCGTGCATTGCGTCACCGAGACGGAGGTCGTCCTCGCCGTGTCCGCCATCGCCGAGGCGGGCCCCCGGCCCGGCGACCGCATCGAGCACGCCTCGGTCGCACCACCCGACGTGGTGTCGCTGCTCGCCGAGCACGGGCTCACGGTCGTGACGCAGCCGAACTTCGTCCGCGAACGCGGCGATGCGTACCTCGAGGACGTCCCCGCTCGTGATCGGCCCTGGCTGTATCGCGGGCGCGGCTTCCTGGAGGCGGGCATCCGCCTCGCCGCGGGCACCGACGCACCGCTCGGCGACCCGAACCCCTGGCTCGCGATGCAGGCCGCCGTCGACCGCCGGACACTGCGCGGGCGGTTGCTCGGTGAGGCTGAGTCGCTCACCCCGGAAGAAGCGCTCGCGCTCTTCAGCGGCGAACCACTCGCGCCGGGCGGCGGCCTCACGCGCATCGCGGTCGGCTCGGCCGCGGACCTGTGCCTGCTCGACCGGCCCTGGTCTGAAGCTCGCAGGAATCTCGCCGCGACGCGAGTGACCCTGACCGTGCTGCGCGGTCGCGTCGTGTGGCGAGGCGCCGGGCAGGCTCCCTGATCGGTGCCCGGCCGCCACGAACGGTCAATCCTCGACCGCGTCGACCAGCCCCCAAGCCAGGGCCTGCTGCACGTCGATCCGCGCGCCCGAAAGGGCCATGTAGGCGGTTCGCTGGCGGCCGATTCGCCGGGGGATGCTGACACACCCGCCGGCGCCCGGAATCAAGCCGAGGCGGATCTCGGGGAGTTCGAAGAACGTGTCGCGGCTCGCGGACACACTCCGGCCGAAGGCCGGCAATTCGGCGCCGGCGCCGACACAGGCGCCCTGCAGGCGGAACTCGACTCGTTCGAGGCATTGCAGCAGCAGCGTTGCCGGCAACCGCAGACTGCGCACGGCGTGGGCCGTGGCGGGATCCGGCGCGGTACCGAATTCGTCGAGGTCGCCGCCCGAGCTGAAGCACGGACCATTGCCGGACAACCGCGCTCCCGCGATCGACGGGTCGGCCACCACGAGCTCGAGCGCCTCGCACAAGCCGTCGCGCATCTCGACCGACATGGAGTTGCGACGGCTCGGACGATTGAGCCGGATTTCGACCTGCGCGCCGTTCCGCTCCACGACGACGGCCGGACCGGGATCGCTGCGCCGCGGCGTGCGCGGCGGCCCTCGCCGCTCGAGCCAGCGTCGGAACTCGGGACCGCCCTGCAGCGTCGCGTAGGCCAGTGACTCCACCACGAGCGCCTGCTCGATCGCGAGGTGTTCCGTGACGCGCAGCACCTGCACGAGCGTCATGGCGGCGAGCGGCGCGTGCCGGACGTTTTCCACGATGGCGGCAGCATCCGTCGCCTCGGCGACGACGACGTCGCAGGCCCGCTGCAGCGACGGGTGCGATCCAGTCGCCGCGAGCGCGACGACCGGGCAGGATTGACGGCGCATCCAGCGCACGATGGCCGCTTCCTCCGCCGCCCCGATGCGGTCGGCAGGTTCATCCAGTCGCAGCAGCACGCAGGGCAGCGAGTCAAAAGGCGAAATGGCATCGGCTGCGAGCGAGCGGGCGCGTTCGCCGAGCTCGCGCAGTCCGATCGCCTCATCCGCCGACGCCGTGCGCATTGGGGTGCTGCACGCGCGGGTCAGGCCTTGGAGATCAGTTCCTCGGCCACTCGCTCGAGTTCCGCGCGCTTCTGGGCCAGGGTCGTGTCCGGGCCGAGCGTGAACGCAAACGGAAAGACCGTGTAGCCGGTCGCACCGGCGTCCTCGAGGCGGCGCACGTCGGCGGGCGTCATCGGTCTTTCGTCCCAGATCGCCACGATCGAGTTGAACGGCCGGTTGCGCGTGCCGTACTCCTTGCGCAACCGGTCCAGGGTCTGCAGCGACTCGAGCGCCTGTGCCAGCGTCTGCCCGGGCGCGACCCAGCCGTCTCCCGTGCGCGCGGCGCGCCGCAGCGCCGGTTCACTGGTGCCGCCGATCAGGATCGGCACCGGCGTCGGCGGCACCGGGGTCATGATGATGCGCGGGAAGTCGAAGAACTGCCCGTGGTGCTCGACGAACTGGCCGGCCTGCACCTTGCGGATGACCTCGATGCACTCGTCCATGCGCTTGCCGCGGGTGTGGAAGTCGACCCCCATCATGTCGAACTCCTCCTTCATCCAGCCGACGCCGGCACCGAGGTGCACGCGCCCCCTGGAGAAGTACCCCAGGCTGCCCGTCGCCTTCGCGACCTCGAGCGGATGACGCAGCGGCAGGATGTAGACGTTGGTGCAGAAGTGCAGCTTCTCGGTGACGGCCGCCAGCGCGCCGACCAGCGACCAGGCGTCGGGCCACAGCGTGTCCTCCCGGAACTGGGGCGGCTTGTGATCCGCCGAGTACAGGTACTTCGAATCCTGTTTCTCCGGGTGCACCAGGTGATCCGAGACCAGGAACCCGTGAAAACCCACGCTCTCGCTGGCCTTGGCGACGTCGTACAGCTGGTCGCCTTCACACAGGAACGACGATTGCCAGAATTGCATGCAGTCTCCTTAATTCGCGATGACTCGATTCTCAGCCGACCTTCGGCACGTTCGGATCCGGCGTCTCCGGCGGCAGCTTGCGCCCGGTGACCGCCAGCATGTGCACCGTCAACTTCGGCACCTTCGGGATGCGCTCGATCTGCTCGTAGATCCGCTCGTAGCTCTGGTGCTTGATCAGCCAGCGCCCATCCACCTTCACGTAGCGGTCGTGGTAGAGCGCGGTGCCTTCGGTCCGAATCATGATGCGGAAATTGCGGAAATCGTCGTGCAGGTACCAGGTCCCGGTGGCTTCCGTCTCGCTCAGCACGTCGATCTCCGGGTGATGACCGTTGTGACGGCCGACGCACTCGGCATTGAAGGAGTTCGCGATCATCTCGATGAACTCGTCCTGGTTCGCGAGTTCGATGCGGTAGCTGCCCCCGACGTAACAGGTGGTCACCTCGGGGTGCGTCAACTGCCTCAGTTCGGCCAGGTTGGCCGTGTCGATGCAGCGGAAGTACGCGTGCTTGAGACGCTTGATCTCCTCGATGTCGCGCAGCACCTGGACCTGCCGCGCAAGTTCCTCGATCGACACAGTCATGGCCTCTCCCCCCTTGCGGGTCTGCGGGGTGCGTCACCGGACCGTCCGGCACCGAACCCGTTGCCAAACCGATTTCGCGTTGCCTGTCCCGCCGCGCCTCTCAGCCGAGGGCCCGGCAGCCGGCCAGGGCCGGCTCCGCCGCGACGCGGTCATAGAGCGTGGTGCGCTGCCGGGCGGTGCGACCGATGCCGGCCGCGAGCGTCGCCATCGCGGCCGCGTCGAACTCCTGGCCATTGACGCCGCCGGCCGCCCGCGTGATCGACTCGTACATCAGCGTGCCACCGAGGTCGTTCGCCCCGGCCTGCAGGCACAGTGCAGCGCCCCTCGGTCCCATCTTGACCCACGACGTCTGGATGTTGCGGATCACCGGGTGCAGCGCAAGCCGCGACACCGCATGCATGAGCACGGCTTCGCGCAAGGTGGGGCCGGAACGGGCCCGTCCACGACGCCACAGCGGCGATTCCACGTGCACGAAGGGCAACGGCACGAACTCGGTGAAACCGCCGGTCTGCACCTGCAACTCGCGTATGCGGGCCAGGTGACGAGCCCAGTGCACGGGCCGGTCGACGTGACCGAACATGATCGTTGCCGTGGTCTTGAGTCCCAGCTCGTGTGCCTCGCGGATGACTTCCAGCCACTGCGCGGTATCGAGCTTGTCCGGGCAGATGACCGCGCGAACCTCGTCGTCGAGTATCTCGGCAGCCGTGCCCGGCAACGTCGCGAGCCCCGCAGCCTGCAGTTCGCGCAGGTAATCCCGCAACGACAGCCCGAGGGACTGCGCACCGTGGCGGACCTCGAGCGGTGAGAAGGCATGCACGTGCATCCGCGGCACCGCCCGCTTCACGGCCTTGACGATGTCCAGATAGGTCTGGCCGGTGTAGTCGGGGTGGATGCCACCCTGCAGGCACACCTCGGTGGCGCCGCGCTGCCAGGCTTCGATGGCGCGATTCGCGACCTCTTCGGGACCGAGGTTGTAGGCCGGACCGCGCAGGCTGGCGGCGCTGCGCCCCTTCGCGAAGGCGCAGAAGCCGCAACGATGCTGACAGATGTTGGTGTAGTTGATGTTGCAGTTGACGACGTAGGAAACGGCGTCGCCCACGGTCTCGGCCCGCAACCGGTCGGCCGCGTTCAATACGGCCTGCAGGTCGGGGCCCTGGGCATCGAACAACTGGACGATCTCGTCCTCGGTGAGGCCCCGCCCCGCGGCGGCGTGGCGCAGCGCAGTGCGGATCTCCGGCGAGGCGGCTCTTCCCGGCCCGCCACGTCTCACCCACGAGACCGTCGAGAGGGGGAGATCGTGCCCCTGGCCCGCATGCCAGGGGTACTCGCGCGCGCGTCCCGAGGCATCCGCCTTGCGCAGCACGGCCGTCTGCAGTGCGGGATCGACCCAGCGCTTCAGCGACTGTACGTAGGCCGGGGTCAGCGCGAGGCGTTCGACCAGGCGCCGGCCGGCGGCTTCGGTCGCGGTCGCGAGCGCCGCGACCTGCGGCCAGGGCGCTTCCGGGTTCACGTGGTCCGGCGTCACCGGCGACACGCCGCCCCAGTCGTTGATGCCGGCCCGGATCAGCGGCTCGAGCTCGTCCGCGCGCAGGTTCGGCGGCGCCTGGATCGACATCGACGGGCCGAAGATCAGCCGTGCCGCGGCAATCGTCCAGAGATGCTCCTCGAGCGGCGGCTCCGGCGCGGAGGCCATGGCCGTGCCGGGTTTCGCCCGGAAATTCTGGATGATGATCTCCTGCAGGTGCCCATGGGCCTCGTGCAGGTCGCGGAGCGCGAGCAGGGACTCGATCCGCTCCTCGCGGGTCTCGCCGATGCCGATCAGCAATCCGCTGGTGAAGGCGACGCCCTGCTCGCCGGCCGCGCGGATCGTCGCCAGCCGCACGCCCGGCGCCTTGTCCGGGCAACCCCAATGCGGGCCGCCCCGCTCGCAGAGCCGCTCGGAGGCCGATTCGAGCATCATGCCCATCGAGACCGCCAGCGGCCGCAACCGCGCGATCTCCTCGCCGGTCATGACCCCGGGGTTCAGGTGCACGAGCAGGCCCGTCTCCTCGTGAACCAGCCGCGCCATCTGCGCCACGTATTCGAGCGTGCTGCCGCAGCCGAGTCCCTCGAGTGCGACACGGGCCGCCCGGTACCTGAGCTCAGGCTTGTCGCCGAGCGTGAAGAGCGCCTCCTTGCACCCCGCGGCCGCCCCCGCTCGCGCGATCTCCAGAACCTGTTCGGGCGCGAGGTACGCCGGCGATCCCTCCGAAGGCACGTGCGCGAACGTGCAGTACCTGCAGACGTTGCGGCAGAGCTGTGTGATCGGAATGAAGACCTTGCGCGAGTAGGTGACCGCGCGCCCGTAGCCGCGGATCGTCAGGGACTCCGCAGTGCCGGCGATTTCCCCGGAACGCGCGTCGACGAGGGCGAAGGCCTCGCTCCGACTGAGCCGTCCAGGCTCGCGTGTGCACTGGCGCCCCGCCGTCTCCAGCCGAGTCGACTGCATCCCGCTGCTGTCGAGAAATGCGTAGCGCCCCCCGGCCCGCCGCAGGAGTTCCGCGAGGTCGTTCGGCTCGTCGACGTCCATTTCCAGGCCCGGCAACTGGACCGTACGCACCGGCATCCCGTGCAGCGCCGCCTCGGCCACGTGCCGCGAACGACTCTCGTCGCCGAAGCGGAAGCGGAACGCCGTCGGCAAGCGCAGGAACAGCGCGTTGGTGCCCGTCCCGCGCCGGTCCGGGGCCATGGCGACACTCGTCGCACGACCCGCCTCGACGAACCGGTCGATTTCCTCCGGGGTGATCAACGGCAGGTCGGCATGCAGGATCAGCAATTCCGTCGCGCCGCGTTCCTGCAATGCGCTGGCGGCCGATGACAATGCATCGTTGAGCCCGGTGCCGGGATCCGGCAGCACGAGCACCTGCGGGCCGACCCGGTCCGCGTCGGTCGTCACGACCGCGACGGCGTCGATCGATCGGCTGCCCTGCAGCGCGGCCAGCACGGCGCCGAGCATCGTCTCCGCCAGACGGTCGCGCTCCGCGGGCGACAGGCTCCCGGCGAGCCGCGCCTTGCGCTCGGACTTGGCCTTGAGCGCCACGAGCGCCCAGCAGCTCATGCGAGCCGGTCCCGACCGCGGGCGCGAACGATCCCCCGCCGCCGGTGCGCAGCGTTCTCGTAGCGGATTGTCCATCGCGACAACAGCATCGCGAACTACCTCGCACCTCGACACCGGGATTCGACGCCCGCCCTTGGGCACCGCGACCGAGACCAAGGCTAGTCCCGGAGTCGACCACCGTCCTCGTCCACGAGGACTACGCCGCTAACTGATCGACGCAACGCTGTTCAACAGCAGGTGAATGAGCGTCGTCTGCCGTCGGACACCGGTCTTGGCGAAAATCGAGCGCAGGTGGGCGCGAATGGTGTTCTTGCGGATCCCCAGTTCCTCGGCCGCTTCGTCCAGCGTCAGCCCGTTTGCCAGCAACAGAGCCAGCGTCGCTTCCGCCGCGGTCAGGCCGAACAGGTGCCGGATCAGCTCCTGCGACAGGTGTGATTTCCGTTCCGGGTCCCGGATGAACGTGACCACCGTCGGGCGATGCTTGTCTTCCGACCATTCGCCCAATGGGACCGGCCGCACCAGCACGCCGAGACTGGCTCGCCCGGAGCGCCGCGTCACGGACATCGCCTCGGGCACGGCGGGCGTCGCGCTCGGCGAAGCCAGCGCCAGCTTCATCAGCCGCTGCAGTTCGCGATCCTCGGCCGGGTAATCCGCGTGCAGCCCGCTCGGTGTGATCCGGATGCCGTCCTTCTCGGCGAGGATCTCGTCGGCGACGCGGTTGGTGCGCATGACCGCGCCCTTCTCGTCGAAGACCACCGTACCAACCAGCATGCGGTCCATCGTGGCGGAGTACAACAGGCGCTCCGTCTCGATCAGTTCGATCCGCGAGTGCAGTGTCACGGCGCGCTTCAGGTGCGGCAGCAGCGCCTGGCAGAGCGCCTTGTCCTGCGCCGAGAAGTCCCGATCGCCGGGCGGCCGGTTGATGCGCAGCCGACAGTCGGCACCGCCCTCCGTGACGATGTCGGCGCCCAGGATGAAGCGGATGCTGTTCGGCTCGAGGAACGCCTTGTAGAACTCGCTCGTCATCCACGAGTTGTCGATCATCTCGTCGATGGTGACCACGCGATCGACGGGCAGCCCCACGAACGGGTCCAACGAGAACACCTGATAGTGGCTGTAGGCGGCGGTGTAGACCTCGGGCCCCCGGTCGCCGGCCCGGACGAGCAGCGCCGGCTGGTCCATCGAGGCAGGGCGCAGGATCAGCGCCGCCCAGTTCGCACGCAGGACTTCCCGCAGCCTGACGAGGAACCCGCCCCACGGCACGGACTCCAGGGGACCCTGGTAGATCGCGCCGATCAACTCGCTGAACTGTTCAAGCGAGAGCGGCGGCGTCTCCTGGCGCTCGGGTTCGGGTTGCGGTCCGGACGCCGCGTGTCGGCTCACTGTTGACTCGCGTGTGACCAAAGGGGATTCCGTCGCTCGTCCTTGCGTGGCTGGACTCGCCGACCCTGTGCCCGCTGCTCAGGTGATGCGCCACAACGACGGCACTGCCGCGGTTCAAACAATCGACGCTGGTACCGGCAGGCTCGTCGCAGCCCTGCCACGCGCGCCATACCATGCCGGTATCGATGATAGGCCGGCCGTCGGTCGGCCCGCAATCCGGGCGCGTCAACCCGCGCCTGCGTCGCCGCGGGCGACCTGCGCGAGGTCGAGGAAAATCGGTCTCTCGCCGCCGCCGTGCACCTCGAGCTTGGCGCCGCTCACGTAGGCGGAGAGTGGCGAGGCGAGGTAGATGCAGGCATCGGCCACGTCGCGCGCCGTGCCCATGCGTTGCAGGGGCAGCATCGCGCCGACGCGCTTCACCCCTGCGTCCCCACCGTAGTGCTCGAGCGAGTTCTCGGTCGCCACGAGGCCGACGATCAACGCATTGACCCGAATGCGCTCAGGACCCCACTCCATCGCGAGCGACTCCGTGAGGTTGAGCAGCCCGGCCTTGGCCGCACCATAGGCTGCGGTGCGCGGCGACGAGCGCACCGCCGACACGCTCGAGATGTTGATGATCGAGCCCCCTCGCGGCTGCGCCTTCATCACCGCATGCGCCGCCTGCGACATGAAGAAAGCCGAGGTCAGGTTCAGCTGAATCACCTTTTCGATCAGCGACGGCGAGCAGGTCGCCGAGTCGACCTCCGGGCTTCCCCCGGCGTTGTTGACGAGGACGTCGAGGCCGCCGTGGTCGCGCGCGATGCCTTCGACCAGTGCGCTGCACTGGTCTGCCCGGCGCACGTCACACTTGCGGAATTCGGCGTTGCGCGCACCCCACGCTGGCGGCGCATCGGGGTCCTTGCGGCCGCACACGACGACCGTGGCCCCGCGCTCGAGGAACGCCTCGGCGATGCCGCGGCCGATGCCCGCCGTGCCGCCGGTCACGAGTACCCGGCGGCCCGAGAAATCCAGCACTTCGTCCGCCACCTCGGCCCTCGCTTCGTGTGCAATTATCTGCTACGGTTCAAAGTTGAATTTAAATTCGATTGACCGCTCGAGCCACGAGTTTATAGACGTTCCGGCGACGCGCATGCAAGCCCCACTCCCCATCACCGGCCCCGCCGCCCTCGCGCTGGCCGCCCGCGCCTACGGCAGCGACGTGGCCCTGGAGGAAGCCGGCCTGCGCTGGACTTACCGCGAGCTCGACGCCGAAGTCCGGCGCGCCGGGGCGGCCTTCGTCGCGGCCGGCCTGCGCCACGGCGACCGCGTGGCGGTCTGGGCCCCGAACATGGGCCGCTGGATCGTCGCGGCGCTCGGCGCGCAGTCGGTCGGCGGCATCGTCGTGCCGCTCAACACGCGCCTCAAGGGGCGCGAGGCCGGCTACATCCTGAACCGCAGCGGCGCCCGCATGCTCCTTCACGCCCGCGAACTGCTGGGCACGCGCTTCGCTGACCTGCTCGAAGGCGAGACGCTTCCTGCTCTCGAGCGACGCGTCGTGCTCGACGGCCCGGAATGGGACGAGTTCCTCGCCGCCGGCGCGTCCGTCGACGGCAATGAGCTGGCGGCCCGCCTGGCGCGGCTGCGCGGCGAGGACGTCGCGGACATCCTGTTCACGTCGGGCACCACGGGCCAGCCGAAGGGCGTCATGTCCTCGCACGCGCAGAACATCCGCGTGTTCGATGCCTGGGCCTCGGTCGTCGGGCTCGTCCGCGGCGATCGATACCTGATCGTCAACCCGTTCTTCCATGCCTTCGGGTACAAGGCGGGCTGGCTCGCCTGCTTGCTGCGCGGCGCCACGATCCTGCCGCTGGCGGTGTTCGACGCCGACGTGGTGCTCGAGCGCATCGTCGCCGACCGCATCTCGGTCCTGCCCGGTGCACCGACCTTGTTCCAGTCGCTGCTCGCGAACCGGGAACGCACGCCGGTGGACGTCTCCTCGCTGCGTCTCGCCGTGACGGGCGCGGCGAGCGTGCCGGTGAGCCTGATCGAGCGCATGCGTTCCGAACTCGGGTTCCGCACCGTGATCACGGGCTACGGCCTCACCGAGTCGACCGGCTGCGTGAGCATGTGCCGGCCCGGCGACAGCCCGGAGCGCATTGCCCGCACCTGCGGGGCGCCGATCCCGGGCGTCGAAGTCCGCGTCGTGGACGAGGCGGGCCGCGAAGTGCCGCGGGGAACGGAAGGCGAGCTGCTGGTGCGTGGCTACAACGTCATGCTCGGCTATTTCGACGACGAAGCCGCCACTCGGGCAGCCATCGACGCCGACGGCTGGCTGCACACGGGCGACATCGGCGTGATGGATGAGGCCGGGTACCTGCGCATCACGGACCGCAAGAAGGACATGTTCATCGTCGGCGGCTTCAACTGCTACCCGGCGGAGATCGAGAACCTGCTGAGCGCACATCCCGCCGTCGCGCAGGTGGCCGTCGTCGGCGCCCCCGACGAGCGCATGGGCGAGGTCGGGCACGCCTACGTCGTGCTGCGCCCGGGCGTCACGCTCGACGAAGGTTCGCTCATCGCGTGGTGCCGCGAGAACATGGCGAACTACAAGGTGCCGCGGCGCGTCCACTTCGTGACCGAGCTGCCGACGACGGCTTCGGGAAAGGTCCAGCGCTTCGCGCTGCGGACGGACGCCCGGTGAGTGGCCGGCCGCGTCCCGGATGCCGGCATGTGCCCCGCCCGGGCTGACCGGTGACCCGGGATGACCGGTGATCCGCGGGAGCGCGTCCGGCGCAATGCCCACTTCGGGCACGGCGTCTTCCGCCGACGCCTGCGGCTGATCGCGGAACCCGGCCGGGTTCGCGTGGGTCTCGAGGACACGAACCATGCCATGCGCCTCGTGCTGCGCCACGACGGCGAACGGGTCACGGACATCGAGCCCGGCATGACGCGCATCCCGATGTCGACCTGTCCCGGCGCGGCGGTGCCGCTGCGGGCCTTCGTCGGCATGCCGCTCGCGCCCTACCCGCGGCGCCCGTCGGCGGTCGCCAATCCGCGCGCGAACTGCACCCACCTGCACCACATGGCGCTGCTCGCCATCGCGCACGCGCGCCGGACCGGGACACGGCAGTACGACATCGAGGTTCCCGACGAGCATCCCGACCCGGTCTGGTCGGTCGTCCGCCGCGACGGCGTGGAGATGCATCGCTGGCGCACGTTCGGCGGCACGATCGTCGCCCCCGACGCGTTCGCGGGTCTGCCCCTCCGGGAGGGTTTTGCGCGCTGGATCGTGGAACGCTTCGCGGGCGACGACCTCGAGGCGGCCTTCGTGCTGGGTAACGCCTACCTGGTGAGCCTGGCGCGACGCTTCGACATGGAGGCCTGGGTGGGCGAGCAGCCCGTGGGCCATGGCCACATGGTCGGCAAGTGCTTCGGCTACCAGCCGGACGTCGTTCCGCACGGCGTCTACCTGGCCAATACCACGCGGGACACGACCGCGGCGGACACGCCGCTGCTGGCCGATTTCGACTGAACGATGGAAAAGCTGGTCTACGCATTCTGGCGCAACGACGAGGCCGCGGCATCGCTGCGCGACCGGTTCCTCGCGGGCGTGGCGCCGCGGATCGGCGAACTCGGTGCGGAGCGGCTGCAGCTCAATGTCGCCGATTTCGACGACCTGACCGGCACGCTGCCGAACTTCGCGATCGCCAGCATGCAGCCACGACCCGACGGGATCGTCTCGTTCTGGCTGACGAGCGCCTGGCGGCGCGAGCCGGTCGAGCGCGTGCTGCGCGAGACCTTCGCGCGCATCGCCGGGTACGCGGTCGCGGAATCGACGATCCTGCCGAACGTCAGGCACCCGGGCCGCGCAGGCGAGCGCACCGCCGGCTTCAGCCAGGTCACGTTCCTGCAGGTCCCGCCGCGCCTCGGTGCCGCCGAGTGGCGCCGGATCTGGGTCGAGGAGCACACGCCGGTCGCGATCGACACGCAGGCGAACTTCCGTTACGTGCAGAACGTGGTCACGATGCCGCTCGCGACCGACTGTCCGCCCGTCAGCGGCATCGTCGAGGAGTGCTTCCCGATCGAGGCGATGCGCGACTCGCAGGTGTTCTTCGACGCGGTCGGCGACGCACAGGAACATCGACGGCGGGTCGCGCTCATGAGGCAGAGCTCGGCAAAGTTCATCGATTTCGACCGGCTCGACGTCATCGCGACGAGCGAGTACCTGCTGCATGCGGCACTCGAACCCAGACTGTGACGGGTGACCGGCCCGAGGCCGCGGAAGACTCCTCCGATTGAACGATGCGGGCGCATCGCGCCGCCGGATCCAATGACACGCGCCATCGACATTGATCGCCCGACGCACGCTCCGGAGGTCCTGACGTGACGATTCCAGCGACGTTCTCACCCAGCTGCCCCGTCGCCCTGGACGAGATCCGGCACTGGGACATCGATACCGACGTAGTGGTCGTCGGCTTCGGCGGCGCCGGTGCCAGTGCAGCGCTCGAGGCGGCGCGCGGCGGCGCCCGGGTCACGCTGCTCGAAGTCGCTTCCGGCAGCGGCGGCGCCTCGGCCCTCTCGGGCGGCGAGATCTACATGGGCGGCAGCGGCGGCACGCCCATTCAGCGCGCCTTCGGGTTCGAGGACGCGACCGAGGACATGTACCAGTACCTGCTTCTGAGCACTGGCCCCAATGCCGATGCCGCGAAGGTGCGTCTGTATGCGGAGGGCAGCCTCGAGCATTATCACTGGCTGACCGCCCAGGGCATCGAATACAAGACGTCGTACATCGCCGAGCGCTGCATCGAGCCGTTCACGGACGACTGCCTGATCTGGTCCGGCAGCGAGGAAGCCTCGCCGTTCGTGCAACAGGCGAAGCCCGCGCCGCGCGGGCACTGCCCGAAATTCGTGGGGATGGGTGCCGGTCGCTACGTCATGGACGTGCTGGCGAAACGCGTCGTCGAAGCGGGCGTCGACGTTCGCTACGACGCCCGGGCACTGGCGCTGGTCGCGGACCCCAACCGTGAAGTGCACGGTCTCGTCGCCCGCATCGACGGCGAGATCCGCTTCCTGCGCGCGCGCCGCGGCGTCGTGCTGTGCGCGGGCGGATTCATCATGAACCGCGAGATGCTCAAGCGACACGCGCCCACCCTGCTCCGCTGCAGCAACCCGATCGGGACCGTCGACGACGGCTCCGGCATCCGCCTGGGGATGAGCGTCGGTGGCAGCACGATCAACATGTCGGAAGGCTTCACCACGATCCCGTGGTATCCACCGGGCTCCCTGGTCAAGGGAATCTTCGTGAACGGCCGCGGCCAGCGGTTCATCAACGAGGACTGCTATCACGGGCGGGTCACAAACTACGCGGTGCGGCAGGAGGGAGACCGCATCTGGCTGCTGCAGGACAGCGCCACGTACGCCGACACGCCGTTCCACAAGGCCGTGCGCATGGAGATCGGCGCCGCGGCCGACACCTGGGAGGAAGTGGAACGCGAGATCGGCCTGCCGGAGGGAACGCTGGCCAGCACGGTCGCCGTCTACAACCGCGGCGCCGCGCAGGGGATCGACCCGCTCTTCAACAAGGCGGCCCAGTGGCTCAAGCCACTCGACGAACCCCCGTTCGTCGCGATCGACTGCCGCATCGACCACGTCACGTACACGGCCTTCACGCTCGGCGGACTCGACACGCTGCCGACCGGCGAGGTGAAGGACGAGGACGGCGCGGTCATTCCTGGGCTGTTCGCAGCGGGCCGCACCGCCTGCGGGCTGCCGCGCTACGGCGCCGGCTACAGCTCCGGGACGTCGCTGGGCGACGCGACGTTCTTCGGCCGCCAGGCCGGCAAGCGCCTGGCCAGCACCCGCCGGTGAGAGGCGAAACTCAGATGGCGGTCTGACCGCCGTCGATGACCAGGGTCGAACCGGTGACGAAGCCGGCCTCCGCAGACGCGAGGTAGGCGATCGCTCCGGCGATCTCGCCAGGCTGCGCCGAAGCTGGTGCCTGGCCGCCGGGCGCCTTGGTGAGCGACGTCAGGCGCAGGAACAGCGACCGGTCCGCGCTGGGCGGCATCTCGAACTTCGCGGTCATGGGAGTGGTGACGTTGCCCGGCGCCACGGCGTTCACGCGCACCCCTGCGGCGGCGAACTCCGCGGCGAGCGCCCGGGTGAGCCCGATCACGGCGGCCTTGCTCGCCGAGTAGGCGACACCGTACGGAATGCCGACCACGCCGGCGGTCGAGGCGACGTTGACGATGTTGCCCCGGGTCTCGAGCAGGTGCGGCATCGCGGCCTGGCTCAAGTGGAAGATGCCGTTCACGTTGATCGCCATCACGCGCAGCCACTCGGCTTCCTCGAGGTCGAGGAAGTTACGCGTGAGCAGCGTGCCGGCGACGTTGCAGAGGACGTCGAGCCGGCCGCCGACGCCGACGGCTTCCGCCACCGCGGCACGACAGGAGGCGCGATCCGTCACGTCGAGGACCCGCGCCGTGACGGCGAGCCCGGCATCGGCGAGCTTCTTCACCTCCTGTTGCAGCAGCGGCCCGTTGACGTCGCAGGCGAGCACGCGCGCGCCCTCCCGCGCCAGGCGTTCCGCCGTGGCGCGGCCGATGCCCGATGCGGCTCCCGTGACCAGGGCAGACTTGTCTTCGAACCGCTTCATGTGCTCGTTCCTGTGGTCGACATTGAATTCATCCGGCGCCGCAGGCCGTCAACCGGCCATCGCTTCGCCGCCGTTTGCATCGAGGATCGCGCCGGTGACCGCGGAGGCGTAGTCCGAGGCGAGGAAGAGCGCCGCGCGCGCGCATTCGTCGTCCGTCACGAGCCGCCGCAGAGGCACGCTGGCGGCGATCGAGTCGTAGACCTGCTGCTCCGACTTACCCTGCTGCCGGGCAGCCTGCCGGAGGTAGTACTGGACCGGCGCCCCGTACATCCAGCCCATGCGCACGACGTTGACGCGGATGTTGTGCGGCCCGAGTTCGGTCGCGAGGTACTTGGTGACGACGTTGAGTGCCCCCTTGGAAGCCGCGTAACCCGCCTCGCCCGAATGCGGCTTGAGCGTCGCCATGGTGCTGACGTTGACGATGGCGCCGCCGCCGCCCGACTTCATGATCGGCACGACGGCCTGCGTCATCTGCATCGTGCCGATGAGGTTGGTGTCGTACACGGTCTTCCAGCCCTCGAGGTCGGCAGCGTCCGCAGCGGCGTTCGTGCCCCAGAAGAACGCGCTGTTCACCAGCCCGTCGATCCGCCCGAAGCGCTCGCGGGTCGCTTCGGCGAGGCGCCTGCATTGCGCCGCCTCGCGGATGTCGGTGACTTGCTTGAGGACCTCGCAATCCGGATTGACCTCTCGGATGCGCCGTTCGGCATCGTCCAGCTTGTCCGCGCTGCGCGCCCCGATCGCGAGGCCCACAGCACCTTCGCGGGCCGCTTCGACCGCGAGCTTGACGCCGAGCCCCGGGCCGATGCCCGAGACGATGAGGACCTTCCCCTTCAGTAACATGTGGTCGTCGACCCCCGGCCTAGATCACCAGGCCGATGTCGGCGCCGTGCCTCGTAGCCTCGGCCATGCGGCGTGGCAGCCAGGCGGAACCCGCCAGGTACAGCTGCGCGATGCCGCCCTCCGCCTTCAGCTGGTCGTACAGGTCGCATTGCGCCACGGCCCCGTACACCAGCACGACGGCGTCGAAGCCTTCGTGGCGGTAGGTCAGGTGGCCATTGCCCCCGAACGCGGACACCAGGTCGATGCCCTTGGCATCGATCTTCACCAGGGTCACGTTGGGGACGACATGGACGCCCAGGCTCTGCATCCGGGCCACCGTCATGCCGAGCGAGTACCGAGGGATCTCCCAGCCGAGGTGGACGTTCTTGTGGAAGACGGTCACTTCCTTGCCCTTGCTGACCAGGTAGTCCGCCACGCAGGACGTCTCGTAGTAGTCCTCCTGCGAGACGATCGCCACGCGCTTGCCCGGCACGGCCTTTCCTTTCAGCACGTCCCAGCCCTGCAGTACGTGTGGCTGGTCGAGGCCGGCCACGTCGTGTGGTACGCGGGGCGTCGCACCGGTGGCGATGACGACCGCATCGGGCTTCAGCGCTCTGATCGCCGCCGCGTCCGCCGCGGCCTCGAGGCGCACCTCGACGCCGGCGCGGGCCAGCGAGTTCTCCTCGAAATAGATCTGGTCCTCGAAGGAGTCGCGGCCCGGCGATCTGGCGGCGAGCTGCAGCTGGCCGCCGAGGCGCTTGCCCTGCTCGAGCAGCGTCACCTTGTGACCGCGCAACGCAGCGATGCGGGCCGCCTCACAACCGGCCAGGCCGCCGCCGACCACCACCACGTTCTTGCGCTTCTCCGCCGGCTTGAACTGCGCGTCGTATTTCAGCTCGCGGCCGATGACCGGGTTGATCGAGCACATCGGCGTGTACGGGATGTACAGCGACGAAGCGGCCTCGTCGATGCAGCGCGTGCAGGCGATGCAGCGCCGTATCTCGCCCAGCCGGCCCTCCTTCGCCTTGTTGGCGAACTCGGGATCCGCGATGCCCGCGCGCACCATGCCCACGAGATCGCAATAGCCTTCCTTGATCAGGTTCTCCGCCAGGACCGGGTCGTTGATGCGCCCGGTGAACAGCACCGCAACCTTCTTGGGCATCTCGCCCAGGTCGGCCTTGGCCGCCTTGCCGACTTCGCGGTATTCAGCGTGCGGGAAGTAGGAATTCGGCACGTAGGACGGCGCGCCCCAGCAGTGCCCGGTGTCGATGTCGGCGAAGTCGATCAGCCCGGTCTCCGCGATCGCGTACAGCATCTCGCGCATTTCCAGGTTGTCGTAACCGCCCTGGCGGAGTTCCAGGCCGCTCATGCGGATGCCGAGCGCGAGCGAGTCGCCAATGCGCGCCTTGACCCGCTTCAGCACCTCGACGACGAAGCGGACGCGCTCCTGCGGGCCGCCGCCCCACTGGTCGGTGCGTTTGTTGCTCACGGGCGAGAGGAAGCTGTGCCCCACCGTCTCGTGGGCGCAGTGGATCTCGATGCCGTCCGCGCCCACGGCTTTGGCCACCTCGGCCGCGTCTGCATACACGTTGATGCAGAACTCGATCTCTTCCTCGCCGAGCACGTGCGGCGTGTAGGACTGCGCGCCGACCATCGGCACGGCCGAGGGTCCCCACGCGGAGGTGAGCTGGGTCAGCTGGACGATCGCGACGGCGCCTTCCTTGTGCACTTCGTCGACGAACTTCTTCATGCCCTCCGCGAAGGCGGGGTACTGGTATGCAGCGCCATGCGGGGCACAGCCGATCTGCAGGCCGACCTCGTCAGGAGTCTCCGGGGGGAACGGCACGTTGAGCAGCCAGGTCTCGCTGCCGATCCAGCCCGTGCCGCCCTTGGCCTTGGCCAGGTGGTGGGCAATGAAGTTCTCGTCGATCATCCCCGGGACCATCGACGAATTGATCGTATTGGTCGTCTCGCAGATGCGATTCGGCACCCGCATCGGTCCCACCTGCAGGGGAGTGAACAGGTGTTCGAACTTCACGTTGCTCATGCTGCGTTCCTCGGTTCCTGGTACTGGCCGTGATCGTCCGGCTCAGGCCGGGCCGGTGGGCGTGAGAATCTTGATGGCGAACGGCCGCTCGGTCTGCATCTGGAAATAGCCCCAGGCCGGAAACACCTCGACCAGGCTGGGCCACAGCGCCTTGCGCTCGGCTTCGGTGGCATCCCGCGCAACGGCGGTGTACTTGTCGAAATCGAGCTGCAACCAGCAGTTCGGGTTCGCGTCGAGGTTGCGGACCCAGGCCGGGTGCTCGTCGTAACCGGCCAGTGACCCGACGACGACCATGTCGTTGCCGTGCCGCATGAACACCGCGGGGGTCGTGCGCTTCTCGCCGGACTTGCGACCGATCGTCGTCAGCAGCAGCGTCGGGAACCCGCCACTGGCGCTCGCACCGCTCGCCCTGCCCGCGGGATTGGCGAGGTAGGCCTCGACGTCGGCGTGGGCGTCGCTGCGGATCAGGTCCAGCGACGCCGTGCGCTCCTTGAACCAGGCCCACTGCTCGTCGGTCATGAAGTCAGGCTTCGGCATCTGCTCGCGATCTTTCATCTTCAGCCCCTCGAGTGATACGTGACAGGTGCCGGCGTGCAGGTGGCAGTTCTGCGGCCTGCCCGGACGCGGAACTGCCACCCTCACACCGGCACCGAATTCCATTGCGCCGCGAGGCGCTCGCCGCGCCACGCAGACCGACGCTTCCACGCCGGTGCGCCTGTTTTCGGCATTGGGCACCGGGCCGTCAACCCTCATTTGAAGTAGGGCCGCCGCGGAGGCGACGGCCTCGACGCACGGGCGGCGTCACTCGTAGGCGACGAGCAACTCGTACGACAGGGCCGGGCCCTTATCGCCGACCACCTGTACCTGCACCTCGAACTTCACGCGCGTGCCACGGCTGCCCGCGCGAGCCTCGGCGAGACGCATGCGACCCACGATCTCGCTGTCCACCGGGACCGGCCGCACGAACCGCACCCGATCGAGCCCGGCGTTGAAGACGCGACGGAATCCGGTGATCTCGAGCGGCGGCGGGGTCTGCAGGGCCGGGACCAGCGACAGCACCAGGAAACCGTGCGCGATCGTGGTGCCGGTCGGGCTGTCGCGCCGCGCGCGCTCCGGGTCGACGTGCAGCCAGAGTTCGTCGTGGGTCATGTGCGCAAACGCCGTGATCAGGTCCTGGTTGATCCGGAACGGCGGCCCCCACGGGGCGAAATCGGGACTGACGGCCGCCTCGAGCGCGGCCAGGTCGTCGAATCGTATCTGCGGTGGCTGGGTGTTCATCGCTGCCTCATCATCAGTCGGGTGGATTCGCCGCGGCGGCGCGGCCTCGAACTCGTCACTGCGGCGGCAGGGCGTAGCCGTCCACCACCGGCCGGTGCTCCGGCGTGAAGTACCGGGCCAGCGTGGCGTGCAGGCCGTCGACGTCCCACTGCCCGCCTTTCGGGTTGTCGTAGAACACGTCCAGCCGCGGACGCTGCACGATCGTCACGCGCCCGCCCCACACCACGAAGACCTCGCCCGAAATGTGCGCGGCCTCGGGCGACGCGAGGTAGCCGACCATCGGCGCCACGTTCGCCGGACTGAACACGTCGAAGCCTTCCTTCGGCGCAGCGAACAGGTGCGCGTGCGGCATGCTCTCGGTCATCGCGGTGCGGGCGCGCGGCAGGATCACGTTGCTGGTGACCCCGAGCTTCTGCATCAGCGCCGCGGCGCCGATGGCCAGGGAGACGATGCCTGCCTTGGCCGGGCCGTAGTTGGGCTGGCCAGGCGCGGCGAACAGCATGGCCTCGGAAGCGGTGCTGATCAGGCGCCCGTAGACCGGGCCGGCCTTGCCCTTCTCGCGCCAGTACTGGGCCGCGTTGCGCATGTTGACGAAGTGACCGCGCAGGTGCACGCGCACCACCGAGTCGAATTCGTCGTCGCTCATGCCGTAGAGCGTCTTGTCGCGCGTGAAGCCGGCGTTGTTCACGACGATGTTCACGTCGCCGAACGCATCGAGTGCGGACTTGAAGACCTTCCCGGCATCGGCCGTGTCGGCGCAGTCGCCCAGCGTCGCGATGGCCTCCCCTCCCAGCCCCTTGACCGCCGCGACGACCTCCTGCGCCTTCTCCTGCGCGGCCGGAATGTCGTTCACCACCACCCTTGCGCCCTGGCGTGCCAGCTGCAGCGCTTCTTCACGGCCCAGGCCGGCGCCCGCGCCGGTCACGATGGCCACCTTGCCGGTCAAGTCACCCATGTCTCACTCCTGCCTCGATTCGGCGATCAGATGCGTTCGATGATGGTCCCGGTGCCGACGTTCGCGCCGCAGCACATGGTGATCAGCGCCGTGGCCTTGTCCTGCCGCTCGAGCTCGTGCAGCGCCGTGCAGATCAGGCGGGCACCGGTCGAACCGACCGGATGGCCGAGCGCCATGGCGCCGCCGTTGACGTTGACCCTGCTCATGTCGGCCTCGTACACCTGCGCCCAGGACAGCACCACCGAGGCGAACGCCTCGTTGATCTCGACGAGATCGAGGTCGCTCATCTTCATGCCGCTGCGCTTCAGCACGCGCGCCGTCGCATCGATCGGGCCGTCGAGGCCGTAGAACGGATCGGCGCCGACCACGCAGTCGGCGAGGATGCGTGCGCGCGGCTTGAGCCCGCGCTTCTTCGCCTCCTCCGCACTCATCCACAGCACGGCCGCTGCGCCGTCGGACACCTGCGAGCTGCTGCCGGCGGTGATGATGCCGTCGGGCATCATGGGCTTGAGCTGGGCCAGGCCCTCCATGGTCGTGTCGCGCAGCCCCTGGTCGCGGCTCACCAGCTTGAGGGCGCCGGTCGGCTTGCCGTCCTCGCCCAGGACCGGGGCCTCGACCTTGACGACCTCGCGGTCGAAGCGCCCCTCGGCCCACGCCACCTTGGCGCGGCGCTGCGATTCGCAGGCCAGCGCGTCGGTCATCTCGCGGGTCAGGCCGCGGTTCTTGGCGATGCGCTCGGCCATCTCGAACTGGGTCTGGGCCGTGTTCCACGGCCAGCCCTGCGGGATGAAGTAGCCGGGACCGTGCAGGACGTTGGAGCCGAGCGGCACGTGGCTCATCATCTCGACGCCGCAGGCGATGCCGATGTCGACCGAGCCCGCGCGGACCAGCGCCGAGATCTGGTGGTTGCACGCCTGGGCGGAGCCGCACTGGGCGTCGACCGTGTAACCGCCGGTGCTGTAGTTCTTCCCCATGGACAGCCAGCTGTGGCGGACGATGTTGTTCGACTGCTCCCCGGCCTGGGTGACGCAGCCACCGGCCACGAGGTCGACGTCCGCGTAGTCGATGCCGGTACGGCGCACCAGCTCGTCGAAGGTGACCGACAGCAGCCGGGTGACGTGCAGGCCAGAGAGATCCCCGACGATGGGCTTGCCGCGCGCGATCGGGGTGCGACAGGCTTCGACGATGACGGCTTCACGCATGGGATGTCTCCTGGGACTCGGGTTCTCGATGGGTCGGCTCAGGCACTGCAGGCGCGGTATTCGTAGCTGTCCTGGGCCGTCAGTGCGCGCTGCACGCGACGCTGCTTGAGCAGGTAGGCAAGGTGGGCCATCGTCTCGCCGATGGCGAGGATGCTGTCCATGGGACTCGGGCGGGCCGGAAACAGGCGGCGCGACAGGCCGTAAACAGTGTCCGGCTGCTCGGCGCAGAGCGCGAGCACGCGCGCCAGCACGCCGCGGTGATGCTGCTGCAGTTCGGCGGCGCGGGTCCGCAGGCCGTAGAAAGGCAGCTCGTGCGACGGCAGCACCAGCGTCTCGTCCGGCAACTCGCCGATGCGGTCGAGGGAGATGAGCCAGTCCTTGAGCGGGTTGGCCTCCGGCTCGAACGGCAGCACACCCACGTTCGGGCTGATGCGCCCAAGCAGCTGGTCGCCGCTCAGCAGGACGCCGAGTTCGCTGCAATACAGCGCGATGTGCTCGGGCGAGTGACCCTCGCCGCCGCGCAGTTCCCATTGATACTCGCCGATGACCAGCGTCTCGCCGTCGCGCAGGCGCTGGTACGCCATCGCCGGGGGCGAGTCCATGTCGAGCCCCCGCAAGGCCTCCGACAGAACCGCGATCCGCTCGTCGGTGAGGCCGGCACGCTTGAAGTAGGTCCGGTCCTCCCAGGAATCGAGCGACAGGTCGTGCACCAGTCGCATGGCGAAATACTCGGCGCGACTCATGTGCAGCGGCACGCGCAGCTTCTCGGTGAGCCAGCCGGCCAGGCCGCAGTGATCGCCGTGATGGTGCGTGCAGACGATGCCGGTGATCGGGGCGCCGAGGCCGGGCAGGATCCGCTCCCACAGCGCGCGCGTCGCCGCGGTGTCGAAGCCCGTGTCGATCATGCGCCAGCCGACGCCGTCCCGCACCAGGTAGAGATTGATGTGGTTCAGGGCCATGGGCAGCGGCATGCGCAGCCACCGGATGCAGCCAGGCACGACCTCCACGAACTCGCCATTGCAGGCGGGAGCCTCGAACGGATAGGTGAGCGCCGTCATCAACGGCTGGCCCTGGGCATCCCCAGGCCGAATTGCGACGCGATGTCGCGCAGCAGTTCGTTGACGCCGCCGCCGAAAGTGTTGATCAGCGCGAGGCGGTATTCCTCTTCGAGCCGGGCGGCCAGGACGGCAGCCGAGCTGTCACGCCGGTACAGACCGCCCGTCCCCACCACTTCCAGCAGCTTGCGGAACACGGCGATGGGGGTCTCCGTACCGAACACCTTGGACGCGGAGGCGAGGCCCACGTCCATCTTGCCCAGCGTCACGTCGGCGGCCATCCGGTAGTTGAGCAGGCGCATGGCCTCGAGCATCTGGTAGCACTCGGCCAGCGCCGCCGCCACCCACGGCCGGTCGATTGGCCGCGCACCGGTCTCGTCGGCCTGGCGCGCCCAGTCGAGCGTCCTGAAGAAGCAGCCGCGCGACTTGATGCCGAAGGCGCCGAGACCGATGCGCTCGTGGTTCAGCTGCGCGGTGATGAGTTTCCAGCCGCCGTGCAGTTCGCCGACCAGCATGTCCGCCGGCACGTGCACGTCGCTGTAATAGCTGGCGAACGACTGGTGGCCCACCGTGTAGATCGGCGTGAACGACACGCCCTCGGCGCGGGCGTCGACGATCAGCACGGAAATGCCCTTGTGCCTCGCCTGCGCAGGGTCGGTCCGGCAGGCCAGCCAGACGTAGTCAGCGGCGTCGATGTCCGAGGTGAACACCTTCTGACCGTTCACGACGAAACCGTCGCCATCGGGCAATGCCGTGGTCTTGAGCGTCGCCAGGTCGGTTCCCGCCGATGGCTCGGTATAGCCGATGCAGAAATGGATCTCGCCGGCCGCGATGCCCGGCAGGAACTTCCGCCGGTGCACGTCCGAGCCGTGCTCCATGAGCGCGGGCGCGACGGTATTGATGGTCACGAACGGCAGCATGACCCCGGCGAGGTAGGCTTCCTCGAAGAAGATCAGTTGCTCGAGCGGCGTATAACCCTTGCCGCCGAATTTCCGGGGCCAGCCCACGGCCAGCCAGCCGTCACGGCCCAGCGTGCGTATCAGGTCCTTGTAGGTGACCAGCCGCTGCGGGTTCTTGTAGTCATGCATCATCGCCCGGTACTGCGGGGTGACGACGCTGGCGAAGTAGGCCCGGATCTCTTCCTTCAGGGCCTGCTGTTCGGAGGTGAGATTCACGTACATGTCACTGGTCCTCGGCCGCGCGCGGCTCAGCAGTCCGCGTCCGTCAGTGCCGGCGTGGCGAGCCACTGGCCCAGCGCCTCGCGGCTCGCGGAGACGCCGCCGCAGGCAATCTCGAGGGCCCTGCTCCAGTAGGTGAACCGGTGGATCGGGTAGCTGACGTCGACCCCGATGCCGCCGTGCATGTGCTGTGCTGCGTGCGTCACGCGATGGCCGGTGTCGCAGGTCCAAGCCCTCACGACGCCCGCGCTGCCGGCCGCATCGAGTCCCGAATCGAGACGCCACACCAGCTGCCAGAGCGAGGAGCGCAGCGCCTCGACGTCGATCAGGCAGTCGGCGGTCTTCTGCGAGATGGCCTGAAACGCCGCGATCGGCTGCCCGAACTGCACTCGCTCGCTGGTGTAGGCGACGACACGCTCGAGTGCTTCGCCGGCGACGCCGAGTTGCAGGGCACCGAAGCACGCCGCGACCCGGGGGCTGAGCCAGTCGAGGGCCTCGTCCGCGAACGCCGCGCCGGCCGGCACGGACAGGCCGGCGATCACGAGGTCGGCCGCAGGCTCGTGGTGCGTCAGCCGGCCCCCGGTCTTTTCGACGCCAGGCTGCGCCAGGTCGACGGCGAACAGCCTCACGCCCCCCGGCGTCTGCGCCGGCAGCACGGCGACCTCAGCCTGCTCCGCCAGCGGCACGGCGACGGCACGTCCGTACAGACGCCAGCCGTCCGCATGGGTCTCGGCGCGCAGCATCAGACCGCGACTCGCGTGCAACCCCTCGAGACTCAGCGTCGCCAGACGCGTCGCATCGCCGAGATCGGACCAGTCGGCGCGCTCGCGCGCACCCGCAGCGAAGCGGTCCAGCGCTGCCACGGCGAGCTGGTGCGACCACAATGGAACCGGCGCCAGGTGCCGCCCCTGGCACTCGAGGACGGCGCACAGTTCGGTCATGCCGAGCGCACTGCCGCCGAGTTCCTCGGGCAGCACCAGCGCGGTCAGGCCACCCTCGCGCAGGCTCCGCCACAGCTCCGTGTCATAGGCCGCAACGCCCGACCAGAACTGCTGGATCCTCTCGTCGGTGCCGAAATCGGCAAAGATCCGCGCCGCCATGTCGACGATCGCGTTCTGCTCGTCGGTCATCAGGAAGTTCATCGGCCGACCTCTCGAAGCCGCGCGCCTATGCCATGCGACCGAGGATGGCGCCACCCGTCGGCACGCCCACCCCCGAAGTCACCAGCGCGTGATTGACCGCCTTGTCCGGCTGGTTCACGGACGTGCCGCGCACGAGGCGCACCGCCTCGATGATGCCGTTCACGCCGTGAATGTAGGCCTCGGACAACTGGCCGCCGTGGGTGTTGGTGGGCAGCCGCCCGCCGGGGCGCAGGTGGCCGGCCTTGACGAAGTCCGCGGCCTCGCCGTATTCGCAGAACCCCCAGGACTCCAGCTGCCAGAGCACGATCGGCGTGAACGCGTCGTAGATCACGGCGGCGTCGATGTCACTCGCGCTCAGGCCGCACTGGGCATAGGCCTCGGCGGCGGCGAGATCCATCTCCGGAATTCGGGCGATGTCGGGCCGATAGAAGGAGGTCATCTCCTCCTGGTCCCTGGCCAGGCACTGCGCCACGCCGCGGATCGACACACCGGGCTGCCGGAGGTGCCGGGCGCGCTCGGGCGTGGTGACCACGACCGCGCAGCCACCGTCGCTCTCCTGGCAGCAGTCGTAGAGCTTCAGCGGAGCGCAGATCTTCTTGCCAGCGTCGTATTCCGTGCGGGTGAACGGGCGCTGGTAGAAGAACGCCGCGGGATTGTTCACGGCGTACTC
>CAZRKS010000008.1:0-44873 GCA_964600315.1 uncultured Steroidobacteraceae bacterium
AAAAACAGGGGACATTCCCCTATTCCGCGGCGTGGCGCTCGATCGAGGAGCCGCTGCGCCAGATCGTCGCGAACGCGGGCGAGGACGCTGCGGTCGTGCTGGCCGACGTCAGGAAGGGCAAGGGTACCCACGGCTACAACGCCGCGACGGGCGTCTACGGCGACATGCTCGAGATGGGCATGTAAGGTTTCGCGACCTTACCGTCCGCTGACGAGACAGGGCCCGGGAGGCGAATCCCGGGCCTTTCTCGATTGGGCGTGCTGCAGAGTCCCGGCTGCCGCACGCGGCCGGTGGCCGGTTGCGCGAACGCGCTGCAACCCTGCCGGCGAGGCGTGGCCTCTCTCCATCGGTGTGTCATTTTTGCCAATGAAACAAAGGCTTTCAGTCCCCCGGCCCGAAGCCCGCCGCGACACCCGGGTTGCCGATCCGGGCACCCGGGCATACGATATGGCGATCGATCGGAGATTCGTATGACAACCGTGACCGTCTCGCCCAAGTACCAGGTCGTGATCCCGAAGGAAGTGCGCGACGCCCTCGGCATCAAGGCGGGAGAGAAGCTCGACGCCATCCCGTACCGCGGTCACATCGCGTTGGTGCCCGTGCGCTCGATCCGGAGCGCTCGGGGGTTCCTCAAAGGCATCGACACCGACGTGGCCCGCGACCCCGATCGCGTATGAATGTCGTGGACTCCTCGGGCTGGCTCGAGTACTTCGCCGACGGCCCGAATGCCGCGCAGTTCGCAAAGGCGATCGAGGCGACGTCGAAGCTGGTCGTCCCCACGCTCTCGATCTTCGAGGTATTCAAGCGCGTCATGGTGCAGCGCGGAGAGGACGCCGCGCTCGAGGCAGCTGCCTTGATGCGGCAAGGGAGGGTGGTCCCGCTCGACGACGCACTTGCGCTCGAGGCCGCGCGTCTCTCCGTCACCGAGCGGCTGGCACTCGCCGACAGCATCATCCTTGCCACGGCGCGTGCCCACAAAGCCACGCTCTGGACCCAGGACGCTGATTTCAGAAATGTGCACGGCGTCCGGTACCTGCCGAAGTCGTGATGTCGCGTTTCGCATCAACCACTGCGCCGCGTGTGTGAGGTCGACGCGTCGTCGCACGCGGTCTCGGAGGCCGCAAGCGACAGGTGCGCGGGAGGGGATTTCTGCTCGCAAGGCACCGATTCGCGTGGCCGGCCGCGGCCGCTCGGGGCGCGGGCGCCGCCGGGGCCGTCTGCGCTACTGTGAACTCGTAGGGAAGGACGCCGCCACGGTCACTACCCGTGAGCCTCCGCCTCGGTCGTCGCATTCCCACCGAGCTCGAGCAGCCGCCGCACCAGCTGCTGGAACATTGTCTGCGTCATTTCGTCGCGCATCGAGCCACCCACCACCCCACCGGGAATCCCGAGCGTCGTGATTCTTCCCTTGAGCACGGGAAACCTGCTGTCGACCTGCTCGACCCACTGGGCGCGATCCCGGTCGTTCTCCCAGTCGCCACCCGTGCCGCGCCCGTACACCAGGAAGAGCGTGCCCGGGCTCAGTTGCCCGACGTACCCGAGAAACGCCATCAGCTTGTTCTGCGCAATCGCGTAGAGCGCCTTTGCCCGCGCCTCGTCGAACCCGGGCTCGCCCGGATACCCGAATCCGAACTCCTGGTTCATCGAATGGAAGAACGACGAGCGATGAATGAGTATCAGGCTCGGTCGCTGCTTGAGGATCTGGTCCTCGCGGGCCCAGGTCGCGCCGACAGTCTCCTTCTGCAGGACGATCGGCAGGTCGCGCAGCATGTCGGTCAGCGCGTCTGCGTTGGTGCCGCCGGCGTCGCGTACGTCCTGGTCATACATGCCGTGCGACGCCGCGGTATCCATGATGATCACGACCGGTGCGGGTGCCGCGGCGGGATTCGTCGGAGAATTCGTGCGCCATTGCATGAGCGCAACGCCCGCCAGCAGCGCGATGAGCAACAGCCCGAGAAACAGCAGGCTCGACCTGCGTCCGGCAGGCCGCGGATCGTCGGGCCGCGTCGGAGCGGGCGGGATGGGCCGTACGGCCCCATCCTTGAACTCGAACCCCCACGCCATCAGGCATGCGACGGGCAGTCCGAGGATCAGCAGCGTCGTGATGACCTTGAGCACCCAGTGCGGCGCCTCGAAGTTGTGAAAGAGGTGCGTGAGCGCCTCCAGCACGACGAGGCCCGTCGCGACGTAGGCAATCGCCACCTTGAGCACACTGCGGCGTCGCAGCTCGGCGAAGAACTCCCCTGTGCCCATGTCCTGCACCCCTGTGTTTGCGCGGATTCTGAGCACAGCACGGGGCGGCTGCAAATAGGGGCAGTCCGTTGGAAATGGTTGTCGCTCGACACTGGCAAATCGGTGATCACTGCGGGGCGCGCATCGGCTCGCGGCGGTCCTGCCATTTCCTGCTGTCGCTCGCCGCCAGTCCGCGCCCGTCGAAGCTGGCGGGCTCCGGCCTCGTCGGGTCGGTCACGCGGGCTGCCTCGATCCGCCTGGCTACGCTCGCCACCGCAAACGGTGAATTCCGAGCCATTGTTGCGCCTCATCCGGACACCTGATCGACGCTGTGTCCGGAGCGACTCGTGGCGGCGGGCTGGAAGAGTCCGAACAGCGCCGAAGGGACGGCGAACCGGGCGCCTCCGCGCCGGCGTCGACCCGTTGATCGGCGGGCCGACTATCTGGTAGATTTATTGTCCATTGGGGCACCCGAGGAACACAGACGGGTGCCGCGCACATGGTCTGCGATGTCCGAGCCCGCGAGTTGCCTCGGATGTGGCCCTGCAGGAACGCCTGCCGCCGCCTGACCGTGGTCGGCGGAGCAGCCACCGGACCCACGGCCGTCGGTGGGGCCGGGCGGGCGGATCAGCGGAGAATTCTGTGACGAAGCACGCGACGACGAGCGCAATCGTAGGCATCGGAGAGATTCCGAACGGCCGCTACCCGGAACGCGGAGCCATTTCATTCGCACTGGAGGCAGCCCGAGCCGCAATCCTGGATGCCGGCATCCACAAAGACGAAATCGACTACGTGATTCCGATCCAGACTGTGTTCAGCTCGCAGTTCGCAAACGAGATGGCCACCTGCCGGCTGGTCGAGGAACTCGGGCTGCGCAATGTGACGGCGAACATCCAGTTCTTCTCCGGCGGATCCAGCAGCAGCAACGCCCTGCGGTGCGCGACGGCCATGATCAGGACTGGCGAGGCCAGGTGCATTCTGTTCGTGCATACGGAGAAGCTGGGAACCGGCGTGACCTCGCAGGGTGGCATCGACCTGTTCTCGACCGTGGGCATCTCAGGTGAGTGGGAGGTGCCGTTCGGACAGCACTACTCGACCGTCGCCGCGCTGGCGACGACCCGATACAAGCATGAGACCGGGACGACCGATGAGCAGTTGTCCGCGGTGTGCGTGTCGAACCGCAAATGGGCCGAGCTGAACCCGAACGCGTTCTTCCGCAGTCCGTTGACCATCGAAGAGGTCATGCGGTCGAAGCTTCTGTCGACGCCCTTGCGCTCGAAGCAGTCGAACATGCTGTTCGACGGAGGAGGAGCGTTCGTCCTGACCTCGGCAGCGCGTGCGCGCGACTTGACGACCCGGCCGGCCTACGTCCTGGGTGATGGCGGTGTGGTCACGCATTTTGCGTATCACCAGGAGCCGGATTTGACGCGATTCGGGTGGGCGAGAGCGGGCCGACAGGCTTTCGCCGCCGCCGGCATCACGCCGCAGGACATCGACGTCGCGGAGATCTACGACTCATATCCGATCTACCAGCTGATCGCCTTCGAAGAGATCGGCCTCTGCAGGCGCGGCGAAGCCGGGGAACTGCATCTGCGCGGCGACACGTGGCCCGGAGGGCGCATCCCCACGACGACCGACGGCGGAATGCTGTCGAAGGGACACACCGCAGCGGGTGGCTCCGTGTCGTTGCTCATCGAAGCGGCAAGACAGCTCATGGGCAAGGCGGGGACTCGGCAGGTGCCGAACGCACGCTTCGCGGTCGAGACATCGGTGGGCGGTACCTACATGGACGCGCAGGTCACCGTTCTGGGCAACGTACTGCCATGACAGGAAGCATCCCGTGCCGAGCCAAGTCGCCGTAGCAAAGCCGCGTCCCGTCGTTGCCCCCTGGGCCAGGCACTTCTGGGACGAATGCAGAGTGCACCGCCTGGTCCTGCAGTACTGCGAGAATTGCAAGCTGCACATCTTCTATCCGCGCATGGCGTGCCCCGAGTGCTTCTCGACCGATGTCGGTTGGCGACAGTCCTCGGGGCGCGGGGTCATCTACTCGTACACCGTGGTTCACGCTAATGCCCCGTCGGCCTTCGCGCCGGACGTCCCGTACGTCGTCGCGGTCATCCGCCTGGAGGAAGGCGTGCAGATGCTGTCGAACATCGTCGATTCCGACCTGGCCGGACTGGCATGCGACCTGCCCGTCGAAGTCGTGTTCGAAAAGCTCGATGATGAGTTCACGCTGCCGAAATTCCGGGTTGTCCGGAACTGAGTGCCCGCCTGCATGCAGAAGAAGTACGGCGACGATTTCCGCGTCGGGGAAACATTCTCGACGGCGGCGATGACGATGACCGAGGCCCACGTCATGACCTTCAGTGGCCTGACGGGAGACTACTATCCGTTGCACGTCGACGCCGTCTACGCTGCCAGCACGCAATTCGGCGAGCGCCTCGTGCATGGACCGTTCGTCTTCAGCCTCGCGATCGGCCTCGTGTCGCTGTCGGGCGTCCTGGCGGACAGCGCGGTGGCGTGGCTCGGCGCCGAGAATGTCCGCATGCGGCTTCCAGTGAGGATAGGCGACACGCTGCACGTGGACGCGGAGGTCAAGGCGCTCAAGGCGACCAGGGACTCTGCGAAGGGCGTGCTGACCTGGAACTACCGGGTCGTCAACCAGCGAGGCGAGATCGTGCTGAGCTTCGACCACGTGCTGCTGGTTCACCTGCGCCCCGGCACGAGCTGACTTCAATGGGTCTGACACGCGAGGGCGGCGTCACCGTCGGACTGCTGTATGACCGGGCGGTTCGTCGCGGCGGCCCCCACGTGGCCCTCGTGCAGCCCGGTGGCGACGCGTGGACCTACGAGCGACTTGGAGACGGTGCGCGGAGACTGCATCGGGCCTGGAGAATGCTGGGCATCGGGCACAGTGACCGTGTCGCGCTGTGGATGCCGAACTGCTGTGAGTATGTCGTCACCGAGTACTCCGTCGCGCGTGCCGGGGCAACCCGCGTTCCCATTGCCAAGACGGCAAGCGATGACGACGTCGTCGACGCGCTGAACCGGACGTCATGTGTCGCGCTCGTCCATTCCCGCGCATTCGCCGAGCGAGTGCGGGGTCTCACGTCGCGCCTGGAATCGGTGCGCCACTTCGTCGCGGTCGGAGCAACTGGGGCGGACCCGCCGGCGGTGAGCGGCGAGTGGGACTTTTCGGGCCTGCTCGAGTCACACGCTCCGCTCGATGAGGCCGAAGACGTCGACCCGGAGCAGCTGGCAGCCATCTACTTTACGGGAGGAACCACGGGCCGCCCCAAGGGGGTCATGTTGTCGCACCGCGCACTGGTGGAAACCTACCGCGCGGCGATCACCGAACTCGGGATCGGCTGGCAGGAGAGATTCCTGGTAATGACGCCGCTCACTCACGCGAGCGGATACCTCGCCGTGCCGGTCCTGATGCGTGGTGGGCGATGTGTCCTGGCGGACCAGTTCAGGCCGGACGCGTTTCTGAAGCTGGTGGCGAGCGAAGGCGCGACCTCCACGTTCCTGGTGCCGACGATGATCGGACTGCTCCTGGACCAGGGCAATCCGGACGGACAGGACCTGTCGACGCTCACGAACGTCATCTACGGTGCCTCCGCAATTTCGCCGCACCGCATGCGGCAGGCTCTGCAGCGTTTCGGTCCCATATTCACCCAGCTCTACGGACAGACCGAGGCGCCGATGACGATTCTCGTGCTGCCACGTGCGGCCCACATGCACCACGATGCTCCGGCGGACGACGAGGCGCTGTCGGCCGCGGGTTGGCCGACGTCGCATACGGAACTGCGAACCATCGACGACGACGGTCACGACGTGCCCGCGGGCTCGGCCGGCGAAGTGATCGTGCGGGCCACCAACCTGATGTCCGGCTACCTGGACGACCCGAAGGCGACAGCAGAGACCATCCGGGACGGCTGGCTGCACACCGGCGACGTCGGCAAGCAGGACGGCACGGGCCGGGTCACGATCACCGATCGCAAGAAGGACGTGATCGTGAGTGGCGGATTCAATGTCTCGCCAAGGGAAGTCGAGGACGTCCTGGTCCGGCACGGGGACGTCGTGCAGGCGGTCGTAGTGGGGACCCCGGACGAGAAATGGGGCGAGCAGGTGACGGCAGTGATCGTATTGCGGCCGAATTCGCAGGTTACCGAGGAAGACCTCATTGCCCTCGTAAAGGAACACAAGGGCAGCGTGGTCGCGCCGAAGCGCGTCATCTTCCGTGACACGATTCCGGTCACGAGTCTCGGCAAGATTGACCGGAAGGCGCTGCGCGACGAGTTCTGGCGAGGTCGCGCACGCATGGTCTAGCGCGGGACTGCGCTCCATCGAGCTCGCGACCGAGTTCCTCGCGCGCACGGCGGCGTACGGCCTGAGTCGCAATTCGATGTTCACGTGGTTGGGCTCGCGCTATCGTTCCGGGAGCCCGGGGCACCCCTGAAGGACCTCACCGAGCCGTTCGCCCACCCGACGGTGTCGTCGCTCGCGAAACACCTCGAATCCCGGCTGGCGTCAGGGAGGCGATGCGGTCCGGGGGGAGCGGTCGGCGTGCAGTGCGGACTCCATTTCCTGCAGTCGCCGCCATTGGACTTTGCCGGTTGCCGATTTCGGCAGCGACTCCACGAACTTCACGACGCGCGGCACCTTGTAGGCCGCCATCACGGTCCTGCACCACTCTACGATGTCCTGCTCCGACACGCGGATCTGCCAGTCCTGCTTCAACACGATCACCGCCTTGACGGTCTCCCCTCGCCGCACGTCGGCAGTGCCGATCACGCAGGCCTCGGCCACCGCAGGATGCCCGTAGAGGAGCGCCTCGACCTCGGCCGGGGAGACCTTGAAGCCGGCCGCGTTGATCAGCCGCTTCAACCTGTCGGTCACGAAGAAATACCCGTCTTCGTCCACGTACCCTACGTCGCCCGTGCGCAGCCAGTTCCGCCCGTCTCGCTGGACGAGGACCTTGCTCGTGGCTTCCGGATCATTCCAGTAGCCCCGGAACACCTGCGGCCCGCTGACCAGGATCTCGCCGCTTCGGCCCTGCTCGACCTCTTCGAGGGACGACGGATCGACGATCGTCGCCTCCGTGTCGAAGATCGGGATGCCGATGCACTGGTTCTTCGGGCGGTCCGGGGGGTTGATGTGCGTGGGCGCGATCGTCTCCGAGAGCCCATAACCCTCGACGTAGCTCATCCCTCGGTCGGCGATGCGCCGCGCGACTGCATCCGGCATCGCGGCGCCGCCCGCGCAGAGATATGACAGCGACGACAGGTCGTAGCGTGCCAACCCGGGGTTGTTGAAGAAATCGATCACCATCGTGGGAGCCGCGGTCCACGAGGTCACGCCATGGCGTTCAATCAGCGCGGCTGCCGTATCGGGATTCCAGCGGGGAAGGATCGCCACTGTCGCGCCCGCGAACAAGGGGCCGTTCATGCTTCCCTGCATGCCGGAGACATGAAAGAACGGCATCACCGACAGAAACACAGCGTCCTGCTGCAGACCGAACCACTGCATGCTGGCTACGAGCGTATGCATCGCGCCTCGGTGCGTGTGCATGCATCCCTTCGGGCGTCCCGTCGTGCCCGACGTGTACGGCAATGCGCACAGGTCATCCGGGCCGGCCACGAGAGCACCGGGACGCAACGCCATCGCGACGGCGTCGCCCCAACGGGTTACGCGCTCGTCGGTCGCCCGGGCGATCGGCTCGCGGACGAACGCGGGCACGTCTGAGTCGCCGCTCGGATCGAGGTAATCGGCGTACGCGGCCACCAGCAACCGGTCGAGCCCGTGGCCCAGCAGTGGACCCATCCGGGGAAGGATTTCCTGCGCAACCAGCGCCATCCTCGCCCCGCTGTCCGCGACGCAGTGGCGCAGTTCCGCGGTCAGGTTCATCGGGTTGACCGGTACCACCACTGCGTTCGCACGCAGGATCGCGTAGTAGCCGATCACGAACTGCGGACAGTTCTGCATGACCAGGAGAACGCGGTCGCCGCGGCGGACGCCGTGCGCCTCCATCCATCCGGCCAGCGCTTCGGCCTCGTGCCTGAGGCGTGAGTAGGATATGCGCGCGCCGTAGTACAGGAGGCAGGGCTTGTCGGGGAACCGCCTCGCCGATACCTCGACGTTGTAGAAGACGTTCGTGGCTGGAACGGTCAGGTGCCGCGCTGCGTGTCTCGGCCAGTGACGTGTGTGCGCTGAAGGCATTCACCCAACTCCGGGACCCGCGATTCCCGTGAAGTCGCTCACCGCTGCCGGAGCCGGCGCGACACCCGCTCCACCTCGTGCATCACCCTGAGCAGATTCCCGCCCCAGAGCTTCGCGATCTGTTCCTCGCCGTAACCGCGCCGGACCAGTTCCGCCGTCACCGCCGGTGTTTCCGAGGCGTCCGCCCAACCCGTGATGCCGCCACCACCGCCGAAGTCGGACGCGATTCCGACGTGGTCGATGCCGGCCACTGCGACCGCATGGTCGATCTGGTCGACGAAGTCGCTCACCGTTGGGCGCGGGAACCGCCTGTCGACCTCCGCGATGGCCGCGTCGTAATCGGCACGCTGGCCGGGCGTCATCTGCGCCAGCGCGGCCGGATCCGTGATACCGAACCGGGCGCGCGCCTCCTGAATCGCCGCGAGACGTCCCGGGTCGGGTCGCCCGATGTACTTTGGGTGGGCAACCATCTGTGCCACTCCACCCCTGGCCGCCAGCGCACGCAACTGAGCGTCGTCCAGGTTCCGCGGGCTGTCCGTAACTTCGCGGGCGCCGGAATGCGAAGCAATCACCGGAGCGTCGGACACCGCCACCGCCTGCAGCATCGTTTCCCGATCCGAGTGACTCACGTCGACCATGACGCCGGCCTTGTTCAGCGCCCGGACCAGCGACACACCGAGAGGCGTCAGTCCACGGCGTGCGGCGGGATCTGCAGGTGATGGGCCGGGATCCGAGCTGGAAGCGAACTGGTTGTCTCCGGCGTGAGTGAGCCCGACGTAGCGCACTCCGCGAGCGGCCCAGTTGCCGACGTCGTCAACGGACAGGCCGAGCGGATACGCATTTTCCATTCCAATCAGCAGCGCCAGCCGCCCCGAACGGCGTATCCGTGCTACGTCATCCGCGCTCGTCGCCAGCCCGACCTGCGACGGGAACGACCGGACGAGACGGTCGATCGCCTGCCAGCGGGTTTCCACAGCGGAGCGAGCGGCGGCGAAACCCGCGTCGTCGACGGCGCCCTGCGGTGCGAACAGCACGAGGAAGACGGCGTCGAGCCCTCCCGCCCGCATCTTTGGCAAATCGAACTGATCCGACGTGAATCCCGTCGGATCATCCGTGGGCGACGCGAAGTCGAGCGGAATGTCGACGTGCGAGTCGATCCTCAGCACGTGGTCGTCGGCGCCCGGATGCTGCAGCCCGCTGCCACCCGCCTGGGCGACACCTATTGCCATGGACCCGGCCAGGGCGGCGATGCCCGCCAGGCGTTGCCGCGGACCAGCGTCCGAGAACGGCGCCGTGGAGTGCACGGCAGGCCGGACACCGGGCCGCCTCGCGGTAGCGGCCGTCGGTTCGCCGGTGCCGGGCTCGAGGCGAAATCGTCTCATAGGTCGGACTTGCGACTATCTAGTCGGGTAACCGACAATACGGTAACACATCATCGCAACCGTGGTACAGCAGGGTGGACACGACTCAGGCCCACGCCCAGGAGGACCGGGACGCGGAGTGGCGCATCGAGGTGCGGGAGTGGCTCGACGCCATCGAAGACGTGCTGGCCGAGCGTGGCGGCGCGCCGGTGCGCGAGTTGTTGAGAGCGCTCGAGAACCGCGCGGCAGCGCGCGGAGTGACGCTGGACGAGGCGGTGCTCAACACGCCGTATCGCAACACCATCTCCCCGGAGCTGCAACCACCCTATCCCGGTGACCAGGAGTTGGAGCGACGCATCGAGGGCTGGCTGCGCTGGAATGCGATGGCGATGGTCCTGCAGGCCAGCGATTCCGGCACGGGCGTCGGCGGGCACATCGCAACGTACGCGTCTGCCGCGACGCTGATGGAAGTCGCGCTCAATCACGTCCTGCGCGCACCGGGAGCGGCCCGCGACGGGGACATCGTCAACTTCCAGCCGCATGCGGCTCCCGGCATCTATGCGCGTGCGTTTCTCGAGGGCAGGCTGACTGCGATGCAGGTGGCCAATTTCCGGCGCGAACTGGCCGCCGGTGGGGGGCTTCCCTCGTACCCGCACCCCCGCCGCCTGCCCGATTTCTGGCCGTGCCCCACGGCGTCCATGGGCCTGTCGACGGCCATCTCGATCTACCTCGCGCGTTTCGCGAGATACCTGGAGAACCGTGGCCTCAAGCCGCGCACCGACGGCAAAGTCTGGTGCTTCATCGGCGACGGCGAAGCCGACGAGCCGGAGGTGCTCGGCACGCTCAGCATCGCGGCTCGCGAGCGGCTGGACAATCTCGTGCTCGTCGTCAACTGCAACCTGCAGCGACTCGACGGTCCCGTGCGCGGCAACGGCAAGATCATCCAGGAGCTGGAGCGAGTCTTCCGCGGCAATGGCTGGAACGTCATCAAGGTCATCTGGGGCAGCGAGTGGGACCCGTTGCTCGCAGCAGATGACGAGGGCCTCTTGCAGCACCGCATGGAGGACGCCGTCGACGGTGACTACCAGATGTACTCCGTCCTGCCCGGGCCGCTGGTGCGCGAGCACTGGGTGCGTGGCAACCCTCCGCTCGCCAGGCTCATGGAGGCGCTGAACGACGAGCAGATCCGCTCGATCCGCCGCGGAGGACACGACCATGCCAAGGTCTACGCCGCGCTGTCGATGGCGGCCCGCGCTCGCGGTAAGCCCACGGTGGTGCTCGCGAAGACCATCAAGGGTTATGGAATGGGCCCGGGCGGCGAGGGACGCAACGTCGTCCACCAGAAGAAGTCCATGAGCACCGAGGAGAGGCTCGAGTGCGCTCGCCGATTCGGCGTGCCGCTCACCCGGGAAGAGATCGAGCGCGCCGCCCTGTACCTGCCTGCGGCAGACAGCGAGGAAATCCGCTACCTGCGGGCCCGACGCGAAGCACTGGGCGGGTTCCTCCCGGTCCGGCAGGTCTCGTGCCCGGCTCTGCCGGAGCCCGACCCCTCGGTCTTCGCGGACGCACTGGGTGGCTCTGAGCGCGCGGTCTCCACGACGATGGCGTTGGTACGGCTGCTCGCGCGGTTGCTGCGCGATCCGCGGGTGGGGAAGTACATCGTACCCATCGTGCCGGACGAAGCCAGGACCTTCGGCATGGACGGGCTGTTCCGTCAGGTCGGCATCTACTCCGCCGAAGGACAGCGCTACAGCCCCGTCGACGCCGACGCGATCGCGCCATACCGCGAGAGCGAGAGCGGCCAGATTCTCCAGGAAGGTATCTGCGAGGCCGGCGCGCTCGCATCGTTCATCGCCGCAGGCACCGCATATGCGCACTTCGGCGTTCCGACCGTGCCCTTCTACATCTTCTACTCGATGTTCGGATTCCAGCGCGTCGGCGACATGATCTGGGCCGCGGGCGACAGCCTGTGCCGCGGCTTCCTGCTCGGCGGCACCGCAGGCCGGACGACGCTCAATGGCGAGGGCATCCAGCACCAGGACGGGCACTCGCACGTCCTCGCGAGCACGGTGCCGAGCGTCGTGAGCTACGATCCGGCCTTCGCGTTCGAACTCGCGGTCATCGTGCGCGACGGACTGCGCAGGATGTACCAGGAAGGCGAGAACGTCTTCTACTACCTCACGGTCTACAACCAGAATCACACGCACCCGGCCATGCCCGAGGGCGTCGAAGCCGGCGTATTGCGCGGACTGTACCTGCTCGCCTCCGAGCCTGACGCAGACGTCCGGCTGTTCGGCAGCGGTGCCGTCATGCAGGAAGTGCTGCAGGCGCAGCGACTGCTCGCGGACGCGAAGATCACGGCCGAGGTCTGGAGCGTCACGAGCTACACCGAGCTCTACCGTGACGCAGAAGAGTGCGAGCGCCACAACCGCGCGCATCCTTCTTCGCCGGGGCGTGTCCCGTACGTCGCGCAAGCGCTCGGGTCCGCTCCGATTCCCATCATCGCCGCCAGCGACTACATGAAGCTGCTGGCCGAGAGTATCGCTCGATGGCTGCCGGGCCCGCTCGTCGCCCTCGGAACGGACGGCTTCGGGTTGAGCGAGGCGCGCCCGGAACTGCGCGCGCATTTCGAGGTCGACGCGGGCAGTATCGCCCTCGCCGCCGCGCATGCCCTCTGGCAGAGCGGCGCGATCGGTGAGGAGGCATGGTCCACCGCGGCGGCCCGGATTCGCGACGCCGCTTCAGGACCCGACTGCACATGAGCGACAGAATGGACGTGGTCGTTCCCGACCTCGGTGGCGCCGACAGCGCGGCCGTGCTGGAGATCGTCGCCCACGTCGGAGACACGGTACCGGCCGAGTCGGCCTTGCTGGTGCTGGAAAGCGACAAGGCAACCATGGACGTGACCAACGTGCGTTCCGGACGGGTGTTGGAGTGGCTCGTTGCGGTCGGCGACGAGGTCGTTGCAGGACAGGTGGTCGCGCGATTGGCGACGTCGGACGAAGAGACCTGCACGTCCGATTGCGGCTCCCCGACGGCTGCTGATCCGGCACCCCTGCCCGCTAAGTCACGCGAGATTTCGACTGCCGGGGCCGCTGCGCCGCATGCGGCGCCTGCGCGCGGCGCCGGTGTCTCGAAACGCATCTACGCCGGGCCGGCCGTCAGGCGACTTGCCCGCGAAGTCGGCGTCGAACTCGCCGCGATTACAGGTACCGCGGCGAGAGGACGGATCCTGGCCAAGGACGTGAAGGCACACGTGCGGATGCTGCTTGGCCGCGGCGACGGTGAGGCAACATCACGGGCGACGCCGAGCGTCAGCACGGCCGAACTCGAGCGGTACGGTCCTGTCACCTACGAGCCTCTTTCGCGGATCCAGAAGATCTCCGGGGCGCGGCTCGCCGCCAGCTGGGCGAGCATTCCGCACGTGACTCAGCATGACATCGCCGACGTCACGCAGATCGAGTCGTACCGGCACGAGAATCGCGACGCGCTTGCGGCGCGTGGCATCAGACTGACGCCGCTCGCGTTCCTGCTCCGCGCCCTGGCAATTGCACTCACCGAGATGCCGCGTTTCGGCGCAGCCTTGTGCGAAGACGGGACGACGCTGGCGATCCGGCGCTACTGCCATCTTGGCTTCGCCGTGGATACCCCCGACGGGCTGGTGGTTGCCGTCGTCCACGACGCCTGCGGACTGGACGTCTTCGGCCTCGCGACGCGGACCGCGTCGCTGAGCGCAGCGGCCCGGGACCGCAAGCTGACGACGGCACAGCTGTCCGGCTCCGTCATCACCGTTTCCAGCCTCGGCGGGATCGGGGGCACGCACTTCACACCCATCATCAACCCGCCACAGGTGGCATTGCTGGGCGCGGGCCGCGCGCAACTCGTGCCGGCATGTGTCGGCGCGGACATCGTGCCTCGCATGATGCTGCCGCTGTCGCTCTCCTACGACCACCGCGTCATCGACGGGGTCGCCGGCGCGCGATTCACGCGGCGGATCGCCGCCTTGCTGCAGGACCTGCCGACCCTTACCGCACCCGTGTGCTAGCGGGTGTCAACAGCAATCGGTGCGCCATGAAGGCATGCTGATGGCGACGCGCGTCCTCGAGATCGCTTCGACACCGACGACCGACGCGGACATCGACGAAGCGCCCGAGCGATTTGCCGCTGCGCGCAAGGTCGGACTTGAGAAGGTCGAGATCCAGATGCTCGAGGCGGCACGAGAATTTCCTGCAAGGGCGGGGCGATTCGGACCGGCCGTCAAGTAGCGGGAACGACTCTATAGTCGGTCGGCGGTCAACAGGGTAACATCGCGCGGTCTCACTACGGCGGGTGGAGCGGATGAACTCGCGAGGCGATGCTGCGCCGCCTGCAACCCACATCAGGATGCTCTTCGGCGTGGGCTCGCTGGGCACGGGCATCTACCTGACGGTTCCCAGCGTCCTGTTGCTCTATTACCTGACCGACGTGCTCCATGTCGCACCGGCTCTCGCGGGCCTGGCCGTGTTCCTGCCGCGCGCGTACGACATCGTCCTGGATCCGATCGTGGGCTGGATCTCCGACCGCACCAGGTCGCCAATGGGCCGGCGCCGTCCCTACATGCTGGCGGGCTCGGCCGTCACGGCCGTGACATTCGTGCTGCTGTTCAATGCCCCTGCGACGGCCGCCGACACGGCCACGTTCTGGTACATCGTGGCGGTCTATGCACTCAGCGCCACCGGTTACAGCATTTTCGCCGTGCCATACCTGGCCATGCCTGCGGAGATGAGCGCGGACCCCGATGTCCGGACGGAAGTGATGGCCTACAGGATCGGATTCGCGATGGCAGGGATCCTGCTGGGGTCGGCCCTGGCACCCTGGCTGGTCGCCGTCTTCGGCGGGGGCCGGCCCGGCTTCTCGATGATGGGATGGATCGTGGGCCCGCTCGCGGCGGCGGCCATGCTGGTGGCGTTCTTCGGCACGCGCCACGCCCCGGTCGTAGCCGCGGGCGACGCGAGTTCAGGCATCACCGCCGCGCTTGCGGATGTCGCGCGCAACCGGGCGTTTCGCAGGCTGGGACTCGCCTACGCGGTGCAGCTGACGGGCCTGGGCTGCTTCAACGCTGCGATCCCCTACTTCGTCGTGCACGTGATGGGCCGCGGTGATGCCGACATCGCCGCGCTGTTTGCCTTTGTGCTGGCCGGGTCGATCGCCTCCATGGCTCCGTGGAGCTGGCTGGCACGGCGCGTCGGCAAAGTGCCTGCCTACGCACTCGCCGTGGCCATCATCGTCGTGAGCATGGGCGGGCTCTGGTTCGCGGCAGACGCCGCGTCATGGGCGGCATCAGTCGTATCGGTGGCCGTGATGGGCATAGGCTTCGGCGGGGCACAGCTCCTGCCTTTTTCCGTCCTGAGCGACGTCATTCACGAGACCGCGTCCGGGGCAGCCGGCGCGTACACCGGCGCCTGGACGGCGATCGAGAAAGCCGGCCTGGCGGTCGGACCGCTGATCGTCGGGGCTGCCCTGCAGCTGACCGGCTTCGTCGAGGGCCTGGCCGGTTCCCAGCAGTCCGCCGGGGCGCTTGCAGGGGTGCTCGGCGTCGTCGCAATCGTGCCGGCGGTCCTCGTGGGCGCGAGCCTGCCGCTGCTGCGCGGGCGGCCGGAAGTCGCGCGATGACCTCGAACCGGCTGGGCAAGCACTTCATCACGGCCGACCAGTTGCTGGCGGACTCGTTCCTGCTGGGCCTCAGGATCCTGGAAAGCGGTTACCGGCCCACGCACATCGTCGGCATCTGGCGCGGCGGGACTCCTGTCGGCATCGCCGTGCAGGAACTCCTGGACTTCGCCGGCGTGAAGACTGACCACATTGCGATCCGCACGTCGCTGTACACGGGGATCGGCGAGCAAGGCGCGGCCGTGCACGTCCACGGGCTGAATTACGTCGTCAAGCACGTGAACGCCGAGGACTCCCTGCTCATCGTGGATGACATCTTCGACTCGGGGCGCAGCATCCGGCAGGTCATCGCGGACCTGCGCGCGGAGTGCCGCCGCAATACCCCGGAAATCCGCATCGCCACTCTGTATCGCAGGCACGGGGCGACCGCGCCTAGCAATGTTCCTCACTACTTCCTCCACGAGACAGGTGACTGGCTCGTCTTCCCGCACGAGCTGGCCGGCTTAGGGATCGACGAGATACTCGCAAGGAAACCCGGCATCGAAGCCATCAGGGACTGGCTGGAACAGCAGCGTCCGCAGCGTGGTGCCGAATGATCGACCTCCTGACCAGCCTGCTGGCCGATCGGCTCCTGGTCGTGGCCGTCGTCGTGACCGGGATCACGCTGACGCTGCGTTCCCGCTTCCTCCAGGTCCGGCACTTCCTCGGGATGTTCGGGGTGCTCAAGCGCTCCTTCCGCCACGAGGGCGGCAAGCTCAGCTCGTTTCAGGCACTGACGATGAGCCTGGCTGGGCGCGTCGGGTCGGGCAACGTCGCCGGCGTGGCCGTCGCGATCATGGCGGGCGGTCCGGGGGCCGTGTTCTGGATGTGGGTGGCCGGGCTGCTCGGCATGGCGACCAGCTACCTGGAGTGCTCCCTGGCGCAGCTCTACAAGCGCAGCCAGGGCGACGGGACGTACCGCGGAGGCCCGGCCTACTACATCGAGCGGGGACTCGGTCGACGACCGCTGGCATTGATCTTCTCGGTGTTCCTGATGCTGCACTCGGGATTGTTCATGAGCGCCTTCCAGTCCTTCACCGTCGCCTCCTCGGTGCAGGACGCCTTCCACGTGTCGACGGCCACGTCCGGCGCGTGCATGGTTCTCTTGCTCGGCATCATCGTATTCGGCGGAGTCACGCGCATCGCCACCGCGGCCGACACCGTCGTGCCGCTCATGGTCCTGGGGTACCTGGGCGCAGCCGTGTTCGTCGTCGCGCTGAACGCGCCGCAGATTCCCGAGGTCCTCTCGCTGATCGTCACGAATGCATTCGGCGTGGACCAGGTGATCGGAGGCGGGCTGGGAGCCGCCATCGTCAGCGGCACCAAGCGCGGCCTTTTCTCCAACGAGGCCGGACTCGGCACGGCGCCCAACGTGGCCGCGGTCGCCGCAACCCGTCATCCGGCCACGCAGGGCCTGCTGCAGGCGCTCAGCGTGTTCATCGACACCATGGTCGTGTGCACGTCGACGGCGGCGATCATCCTGTTCTCCGGTGTGTACGCCACAGATTCAGGCCTGAATGGCGTCGTGCTCACGCAGGCGGCGCTCGCCGGCCAGGTAGGAGCCTGGGGCCGACCGCTCGTGAGCGTCGCGCTCGTCCTGTTCGCGTTCACGTCGGTGATGTACAGCTACTACCTGGCGGAAAACTGCCTGGCCCATCTTGGCGCAGGCGGGCGCGCGAGCCTGTTCGTGTTCCGGGCATGTGCGCTGGCGGTCGTTTACTGGGGCACGCAGCAGGACCTGTCCACGATCTTCACCATGGCGGACCTGATGATGGCCGCGCTGGCAGGCCTCAACCTCTACGCGCTCGCCCGGATGTCGGGGACAGGGCTGCGGCTGCTGCGTGACTATGAGGAGCAGCGCAGCGCCGGCGCAGTGGATCCCGTCCTGCGCCGCAGCCGCTATGCTGATCTCGACCTCGACCGGCAGGCCTGGCCGCACGACTAGCGCAGCGCAGCGGAGATCCGCTCCAGCGCCGCAGCCAGCAACGTGCGGGGGCACGCGATGTTCATGCGCAGGAAACCCGCGCCCTCCGCTCCGTAGGTAGCGCCATCCTCCAGCCATACACGGGCACGGTCCTGGAGCCGCTGCTTGAGGTCCACCGCGAGTGGCCCGAGGTCCCGGCAATCCAGCCACGCGAAGTAGGTCGCGTCGGCTCTGATCCGTCGCACCTGCGGCAGGTTGGCATCCAGGTACTCATCGACCAGCCGGGCATTCCCATCGAGGTAGTCCAGCAACTCGGTGAGCCAGTCCTCGCCTTTGTCATAGGCTGCCTGCAGCGCGACGGTACCGAGCACGCTCACGCCAAACAGTTCGTTCAGGTTGCGCAACCCGGTCAAGAAGTGGTTCCGGAGGCGCTCGTCGGGAATGATGGTGGTCGATACCTTGAGCCCGGGCAGATTGAACGTCTTCGAAGGCCCGTGGCAATGCACGAGTCGGGACGCGATGACCGGGTCGGCCACCGCGCAAGTCGTGAAGCGGGAACCGGGCATCGCCAGGTCACAATGCACCTCGTCGCTCACGACGATCACGTCGCAATCGCTGCAGATCCGACCGAGCGTGCGTAGTTCCTCCTCCGACCAGACCCGCCCTACGGGATTATGGGGGCTGCAGAGGATCAGCATCCGCACCCGGGGGTCGGCCGCCTTGCGAGCCAGGTCGTCGAAGTCCATCCGGTACCGACCGCCATCCAGCACGAGCGCGTTGGGGACGACCCGCCGCGCGTTATTCTCGATCGACTGCGCGAACGGGTGGAAAACCGGCGGCTGCACGATCACGCCGTCGCCGGGGCGGGTCAGCGTCTGCAGCGCCACGTTGATCGCCGGAACGCTGCCGGACGTCGGTATGATCCAGTCCCGATCGACGTCCCAGCCGTGCCGACGCTCGTGCCAGCCGATGATCGCCCTGAAGTAGTCATCGCCTGCGCTCGCATACCCGAACACGCCGTGCTGCACTCGCCTCGCAAGTGCGTCGATCACCGGTGGGGCCGTCGGGAAGTCCATGTCGGCCAGCCACATCGGAATCATCGTCCCAGGGTCGCTCACAGGGCTCCCGGCGCCCCCCCGGCGAGCATGCGCTGGCAGCAGCGGTTCGCTCCATTTCATCGACCCCGTGCCTCTGCGCTCCAGATACTCGTCGAAACGGTTCGCCATACCCGCTCCTGCGCCGATCTCGTGCCCGCATTGTAGCCGGACCGACCAATTGGTAGCATCGTCTACCGTGGCGTTGGCCACGGGACGGGGCGCTGCGCCGCACTCGAGTCTGGGCCACCCCCGCCCGGCGGCCGTCGCCCCGTCCCATTGCTGGAGAGTCTGCATGCCGGCCTACGACCCGCCGATCCGCGACATGCTCTTCGTGCTGCAGGAGATGCTTGGAGTAGGGCGCGGCGCCGACGTCCCGGGGGGCGCGGATCTGTCGGATGACCTGCTGACGGCGATTCTCGAGGAGAGCGGCCGGTTTGCGCGCGACGTGGCGGCACCGCTCAATCCTGTCGGCGATGCCGAAGGCTGCAAGTGGCGTGATGGCGCGGTGACGACGCCGCCGGGCTTCCGCCAGGCCTACGACTTGTACGTCGCTGGCGGCTGGCCCGGGCTCAATGCAAGCACGCGGTACGGAGGGCAAGGGCTGCCGGGCGCCGTTGGAATGCCGGTCACCGAGATGCTCACCTCGGCGAACTGTGGGTTCTCCTTCTACCCTGGCCTGATCCATCACGCCATGAGGCCGCTCGAACATTTCGCAGCGGAGGACATCCGGGCCATTTACCTGCCCAGGATGGTCGCAGGGCAGTGGGGCGCGACCATGGAACTCACCGAGGCGCACTGTGGCTCGGACCTCGGCATGTTGCGCACGCGCGCTGCCCCGGCTCCCGACGGCGCCTACCGCGTCAGCGGCACCAAGATCTTCATCACCGCGGGTGAACACGATCTGACCGACAACATCGTGCACCTGGTGTTGGCCCGCATCGACGGCGCGCCGGCCGGCGTCAAGGGCATCAGCCTCTTCCTGGTGCCAAAGTTCATCCCGGACGCGAGCGGCAATCCGGGCCCACGCAACCAGGTGCGGTGCAGCAGGATCGAGGCGAAGATGGGCATCCACGGCAGCGCTACGTGCGAGATGACCTATGAAGGCGCCCAGGGCTTCCTCGTCGGGGAACCAAACCGCGGGCTCGCCGCGATGTTCACCATGATGAACGATGCTCGGATCGGTTGCGGACTCCAGGGTGTCGCGCTCGCGGAAGTCGCCTACCAGAATGCCGTGGCTTACGCACGCACGCGTCTCCAGGGCCGGGCGCCGGGAGCGAGTGATGCGGCGAACCGCCCCGCGGACCCGATCATCCTCCATGCAGACGTTCGCCGGATGCTGCTGCGCATTCGTTCCTTCGTCGAGGGCGGCCGAGCCCTGGTCTACTGGGCGCGACTGGTGGCGGACATCGCGGAGCAGCACCGCGACCCCGGGGCGCGCGAACGGGCCGCGGCCATGCTGGAGGTTCTGACTCCCATCGTGAAGTCCTATCTCTCCGACAAAGGCGTCGAATGCACGAGTCTCGCGATGCAGTGTCTCGGCGGACATGGCTATGTGCGGGAGTGGGGCCTGGAGCAGTACTACCGCGATGCCCGCATTGCGCCGCTGTATGAGGGCACGAACGGCATACAGGCCATGGACCTCGTCAGCCGCAAGTTGTCGTTGGGCGGTGGGCGCGGCATCAACGCCCTGTTCGAGCACGTCGACTCGCTGTGCGCCGAGGCCAGTGGCGAACCGCGACTTGTCCGGCCGGCTGCGACGCTGGCTGAGGCACTGGAACTGGCCCGATCCGCGACTCAGTTCCTGCAGCAAGCCGATGGCGGCAGATCAGCGGTCGCTGGCGCAGTCGCACACGACTTTCTGAACCTGGTCGGACTCCTCGCGATGGGCGCCGTCTGGTTGCGGATGTGGCGCATCTCGCTTGCCCGGGAGACGCTGTCACGCGACGAAGGGGCCTTTCATTCAGCAAAGGCGGCTACCGCGCGATTCTTCTTTGCAACGGAACTGCCTCTGGCGAGGACGCTTTTCGCTCGCGTGACTGAGGGGGCCGAACCGACACTGTCGTTCGCGACGGAGTCATTCTGAACTTGGCCACCGCCGCTGACCGTAACCGGTCACGCGTCCGGCTGCGAAACGGCCGGACGCCGCGCCGCTAAGGGCGCGGCCTCGGCGCTCGGTCGCGGAGTTCGAGGTATAGCGCGCTGTGGTCCTGCGACTCGTGGCCGTTCCGGCACGCATCCACGTACAATTGCTCCAGGAGCGTACTGATCGGCAGTTCGATGCCGAGTTCGCGTGCCAGCGCATTGGCCGTGTGCAGATCTTTCAGTTGAACGCGGCAATGTGCGCCCGGCTGGAAATTGCCCGTGACCATTCGCTCTCCGTGCTGCCTCAGCACCGTGGAGTCGGCGAACCCGCCGAGCAGCGCAGCACGCACGGCGACGAGGTCAGCGCCTCCTGATTCCGCGAGCAGCAGCGCCTCGGCCACGGCGCCGATCGTCACGCCGACGATGACCTGGTTGGCGAGCTTGGCCAGCTGGCCCGAACCGACCGGCCCGACCCGCGTCACCCGACCCATCGCGCACAGAACCTCGTCGACCGCAGCGATGTCATCGACCGAGCCGCCCGCCATGATCGTGAGCGTTCCGTCGATAGCGCCGCGTTCGCCTCCGGACACAGGCGCATCCACATATGCCAAGCCGCGCTCCGCCAGGCGACGCGACTGGGTGCGTGCCGTGGATACGGGGATGGAGCTCATCACAACCACTACGGCGCCCGCGGGCGTCTGCGTCGCGACGCATCGGCCGCTGGCCGTTTCCTCGAAGAGGACCTGGTCTATGACGTCCCCGGTGCTGAGCATGACGATGACACAGTCCGCATCGGAGACGGCATCCTCCGCGCAGGTACAGGCCTGCACGCCGGCCTCTGTCAGCTCCGCTGCCTTGGCATGCGTGCGGTTCCACGCGCGGACCGTGAATCCTGCCCGCCGCAGGTTGCGCGCCATGGGAGCGCCCATGATGCCAGTGCCGAGGATTGTGACGTTCCGGACGGGCCGACGCGCGGCGACGGTGCGTAGCTCCCTCGGATTCATCGTCCGTGCGTGGTCTGAACGGGAGGCAGGGCGACGCCCGTGCCCGCAAATACGTGCTGCATCAGTGCAATCGTGTCGGCATACGTGCGGGCGCCCGCAGTGTCGGCGATCTCGGCGTAACGCGCGGCGAACATCTCGGGCTCGGGCGGCTGCTCGGCAGGGTACCGGACACCCGGCGCCTCCACGATTTCCACCCGCGCACAATAGCCGGGCGCCACTTCGAGGAGATGTCCCGTGACGGCGCACTGGCTCGATACCAGGTAGAGCGCCAGCGGTGCAATGTGCTCCGGGGCGAACCTCTGGAATTCCTCCGGCTTGAATACGAACTGGCCGGTCATTCGGGTCGCCGCGATTGGCGCAATGGCGTTGACCAGAACATGGTGGCGGGATGCCTCCAGCTTGAGGGAGTTCATGAACCCGACGACTCCGAGCTTCGCGGCCCCGTAGTGCGCGCAGCCGATGTTGCCGAACAGGCCGGCATTCGATGTCGTCAGCAGGATGCGCCCGTAGTCCTGTTCGCGCATGTGCACGTAGGCTTCGCGCGTCACGAACGCGGTGCCGAGCAGGTGCACCCTGACGACCGCTTCGAATTCTTCCGCAGGCATCTTGTGAAACCCGGTGAACGGAAGGATGCCCGCGTTGTTGATGACCACGTCCAGTCGCCCGTACAGGTCCAGCGCCTGCGCCACGACCCGCCGTGCACCGGCCGGGTCGCCGACGTCATCTCGGTTCGCGCTGGCCATGCCGCCTGTCACCGCAATCTCGCGGACCACGGAGTCGGCGACGGGCTCGGTCTCGCCGTGTCCGCGGATGTCCACGCCCAGGTCGTTCACGACGACCCGCGCGCCCCTGGCAGCGAGACCCATTGCGTAAGCGCGGCCCAGGCCCCGGCCCGCCCCAGTGACGATCGCGACCTGCTCGTCGAACCGGATCACAGCACGCACCCTCCCGCTTCGCCCGGACTCGAATGACTTCTATGCAGTAAAGTCTCCGACTACATGGTAAGCTTGTCAACCGAGCGGTCTATCCATCGGGCAGACCGGCTCTCCCGCCGGTCGTCTCGCGCGGAGGGACATGAACGTGACCATTCGCAGGTTGGCGCGGAATCTCGCGGTCGGGCTCGGCGCCCTGATGCTCGCGTGCATCGTCGCATTCGTTGCGTGGCGGGAGATCGGCCAGTTGCGGGTTGCCGCAGCTCGCCGCATCGACACGCCCGACGGCATCGACGTGCTCGAGAAGGTCCGCATCGGCGGGACCGACCAGTGGATCAGCATCCGCGGCAGGCACCTCGGCAACCCCGTCCTGCTCTACCTGCACGGCGGTCCGGGGTTTCCGATGATGCCGTTCGCCCACACATTCCAGACGCCGTGGGAGGACAGCTTCACGGTCGTGCAGTGGGACCAGCGCGGCACCGGCAAGACGTACCGCGCCAATGATCCGGCGCAGGTCCGCGCGACGATCACCTTTGAGCGCATGCTGCAGGACGCACACGACGTCACGCAGTACCTGCGCAAGCGCCTGGGCAAGCAGAAGGTCATCCTGCTGGCGCACTCTTGGGGAACGATGATCGGCATCCCGCTCGTCAAGCGCCATCCGGAGCTCTTCTACGCCTACGTCGGCACCGGCCAGGTCATCAACGTGCAGGACAATGAGAGGGTCGGATACGAGCACGCCCTGGCCGTCGCCCGCGAGCGACACAATGCCCAGGCCGTGGCCGAGCTCGAAGCGCTGGCACCGTACCCGGACCCGAAGAAGGGAACCAGCGCGCCTCGCCTGGTGCTGCGCAAGTGGCAACGTGAGCTCGGGCTGTCCTCGGTCGGCAAGAGCGACCGCGAGATCCTCGTGGAGATGCTGTCGGCCGGCCTGCGATCGCCGGACTACACGCTGGCTGACAACCTCGTGTGGCTGCAGCGCAAGGACAGCAGGATGTCGCGGGACGCGCTGGCCGTCGAAATCGACAAGTTCGACCTCAGGGCGCTCGGGTACGAGTTCGAACTGCCGGTCGTCTTCCTGCTCGGGAAGCGGGACTGGCAGGTCCCTTCGGTCATTGCCGAAGAATACCTGCAGCACGTCGAGGCCCCGTACAAGCGCCTGGTGTGGTTCGACCGTTCGGCCCACACGCCCCCTTACGAGCAGCCCGAGGAGTTCCACAGCGCGCTCGTCGAATACGTGCTGCCGCTCGCCCAAGGTGCAGGGCCGCAGGCACCGGACGCCGGGCCCGCTGGGACCGAACGCTGAACGACGTCCGGCTCAGCAGATCTTCGGCCAGTTGGCCATCAGGCGGTGGCTGCGCCGAGCCGAACCGTCGGCGTTCCGCGCGCGCCTGAACGCGCGTATGACGACGCGCCGCGTGTCGCGCGGATCGATGATCTTGTCGATGAGGCTCAAGCCGGCGGCTGCCCACGGACCGCTTGCGCGCTGCAGCTCCTCCAGCCTGGCAGCCTGCTCTTCGAGCGACTTGCGGCCATACATGACGTTGACCGCCACCTCGGGCGCCATGAACGAGATGTCAGCGCCCGGCCAGGCGACCAGCAGGTCGCTCTGCATCTGTCCACCGGACATGTTGAAGTGGGCCATGCCGTAGGACTTGCGCACGATCACGCTGACGCGCGGCACGGTGCAGTGATGCAGCGCGTCGATGAAGCGCATGATCTGGATGGGCATCTTCTGCCGCTCGGCCTCACGGCAAAGCAGGAAACCCGGCGTGTCGTGCAGGAACAGCAGCGGGATGTGGAAGGAGTCGCAGAGGCAGATGAACGAGGTGGCTTTCTCGCAGGCGCCCGGGCCCATCGCGCCGGCAGTCACCATCGGATTGTTGGCCAGGACGCCGGTGACATGGCCGTCGATCCGGGCCAGGGCCGTGATGAGACTGCCATCGTAGAATGGCTTGAACTCGAGCACGCTGTCGTGATCCGCGAGCAGATCGATGACGGCGTGCATGTCATAGGGCTGGCGCGGATTGGCCGGGACCACGTCCAGCAGGGCGTCGATCCGTTCGTCGGGATCGGCGCCGGATGCGTCGACACGGGATACTTGCTCGTGACTGGACGGCAGGTAGTCGAGGGCACGCCGGATCAGGTCCATGCACTGGGCTTCGTCGTCGGCAAAGAGGTCGACCGCGCCGGTCGTACGCGCATGCAGTTCCCAGCCACCGAGTTCCTCGTCCGTCACCGGCTCGCCAGTGGCAATGGTAATGATGGACGAGCCACCGACGGCGTACACGGTGCCCTTGACCTGCACGACGACGTCGGAGACCGCGGCGCTCCATGACGGCAGCCCGAAGCACTCGCCGAGGATCGCCGAGATCATCGGCACGCGCCGATTGCGGGGATCCCTGTCGATCGGCCAGGCAACCTTGAGCAGGCCGTCGGAACCGAGGATGTCGGGCATCCGCGCTCCACCGGCGTCGCCGAGATTGATGATGGGCAGGCCGTGCTCCACCGCGTAGTGCTTTGCCGCGAAGGTCTTGGTCATCCCGACCCGGCCGCCGGCCCCTGCGAGCACAGTCACGTCGTCGGCGGCGACGAACACATGCCGGCCGCCGACGGTCGCATGGCCCGTCACCTTGCCGTCGGCCGGTGTGGTCCTGCGCACCTGCTCGCGGTCGCTGTGAGTGAGGAGCCCCAATTCGTCGAAGCTGCCGGGATCGACCAGCAGGTCTATGCGCTCCCGAGCCGTGAGGCGGTTCTTGCGATGCTGCCGGGCGATCTTCTCCTCACCGCCCATGCCGAGGGCAATGCCCGACCGTCGCTCGAGTTCCTTGAGTCCGAACGGGTCTTCGTCAGTCACGTCGACCAGCCTCCTCCAGGGGTGCGTGCGTGGCCGGGGACTGCGCCGCATCGATCTCGACAAGCACGACCCCCTGCGCAACGACAGCGCCCACCTCGGTATGGATGCGCCTCACGAGGCCGTCTGCCGCCGCCACTGTCACATGTTCCATCTTCATGGACTCGATCGTCACCATGCGTTCGCCCGCCCGCACGGTCGCCCCCGCCTGCACGGAAACCTCGATCACCCTCCCGGTCATTGGCGCGCGATAGCATCCCGACATGTCCGCCGCGGATTGCTTCTCGAAGCGGGAGACGAATTCAACTCGAAGCGACCCCGCCCCTGGAATCGCGACGTGCGTCTCGTTGCCGCGCGAGACGACAGCATGCGGCAGCAGATGCCCATCGATTTCCAGCAGCAGTTCCTCCGGCTCCAGCCCGGCCTGCACCCGTACATCGATGCTTCTGCCGTCGACGGTCACCGTGACCCGGTCATCTGATTGGCGCCGCACCGCCAGCATGAACGGGTGACCGTCCGCCAGTGCGCGGTAGGTTCGCTCGCGGGGCGAGTGGCCGGCGCCCTTCGCTTGCAGTCGCCACCGGTGTACCGCGGCCGCGACACCGGCGTGAAGACAGGCGGCCGCATCGGATGGCTGCGCCAGGTCGTCCCGGTTGGCATCGACGAACGACGTGCCCACTCTGCCGGATTCGAATTCGCTGCGGCACAGCACTCGCTCGAGGAATCGCTGGTTGGTCGGCAGGCCGAGCACGCGCGTCCGTCGCACGATCTGGCGCATCGCCCGAATCGCACGGGGCCGGTCCTCCGCCCAGGTCATCAGCTTCGCGATCATCGGATCGTAGTAGGCGCTCACTTCGGCACCGGACCGGACGCCCGTGTCGACGCGCACGTGCGGACCCTCGGCAGCGGAGAAGTGCAGGATCCTCCCGGCAGCGGGCGCGAAATTCAACTCAGGAGCCTCGGCGTAGAGCCGGCACTGGATCGCGTGCCCTCGTACCGTGATGTCGGACTGCTCCAGTGTCAGTGGCGCACCCTCGGCGATCCTGATCTGCCACGCCACGAGGTCCAGCCCGGCGACCATTTCAGTGATACCGTGCTCCACTTGCAGGCGGGTGTTCATCTCGAGGAAGTAGAATCTTCCTGTCGCATCGTCGACCAGAAACTCCACCGTGCCGAGGCTTTCGTAGCGAACCGCAGTGGCGATCCTGACTGCGGCGCTGGCGATGTCCGCCCGGACCCCCGGGCTCAGGTTGGCGACCGGCGCTTCTTCGATCACTTTCTGACGCCGCCGCTGCACGGAACACTCGCGATCGAAGCAGTGCAGGACCTTGCCGTAGCGGTCCCCGACGACCTGAACCTCGATGTGACGCGCGTTCTCCAGGAGTCGCTCCAGGATCAGGCGCTGGTCGCCAAACGCCGCCTCGGCCTCTCTGCGTGCGGAGTCCATCTGCGCGGCGAGTTCGTCGGCATGGCGGACGACGCGTATTCCGGTTCCGCCACCGCCCGCTGCTGCCTTGATCAGCAGCGGATACCCGACCTCAGCCGCAGCGTCTGCCAGCCAGCCCGGCGACTGCTCGTCGCCGTCGTAGCCCGGGAGGACGGGAATGCCGAGTCCGGCGGCCAGCCTGCGCGCCGACGCCTTTGATCCCATGAGGCGGACGGCGTCGGCACCTGGCCCGACGAACACCAGACCGGCTCGCCGCACCTCGTCGACAAATGTTGCATTCTCCGCAAGAAAGCCGAAGCCCGGGTGTACCGCGTCGGCTCCCGTTTCGAGGGCGGCGTCGAGGATCCTCGGCTGGTTGAGGTACGACTCCGCTGCGGGACTGGCGCCAATGTGCACCGCTTCGTCGGCAAGCGCGAGGTAGGGTGCCTGGCGATCGGCATCGGAGTACACGGCTGCGCTCGCGATGCCCAGTTCGCGACACGCCCTGATGACGCGCACGGCGGCGTCCCCGCGGTTGGCAACCAGGATCTTGCGCAACTGGCTCGTCAATGGCGTGCGGTCACCGGCTGTCACGGTTGGCTTCTACTCCAGCGGCACGGGGCGACCGAGGACCGAGAGGACACGACCGGGTTCTCCCCAACGGCGAATCTTCCGCGCGCCCATCCCTGATTATAGACCGTCTCGTCGGTTTGTCGACCTGTCAGTAGGTTCCGCGACTTGCGACTGCCGTTCCCGTCATCCTCTGCTATGATCGTCGCAGTCCGCTGCCGCGGCCGGACACCGATTTGCGGGCGATGCCGCGGAGACGGGCAAAGAGCCGTATCGAGAGCCGTCCTGCAGCTCGAGCGTTCGCCAGGTGAAGAAGCAAGGAGACCCCGTGGCTAGCCAGTCAATATCCCCGTTCGACCGGGAAGGGATGTACGACCTGCGCCGGCGCGCAATCCTCAACGAGGCGGGCCGGCAGTTTGCCCGGCGCGGGTTCCACGCAACCTCGCTGGACGAGGTGGCGAAAAGCCTGCGCCTGACCAAGGCAGGTCTCTACCACTACGTCGATACCAAGGAGCAGTTGCTCTACGAGTGCTACCTCGTCTCGCTCGAGAGAGCCGAGCAATGCGTGAGGGAGGCATCGGAACAGGGCCGGAACGGGCTCGACAAGCTGTGCATCTACATGCGCAACATGCTCGGTGCGTTCGATCAGCCAGAGGGCTATTTCGCCCTCCTGACGGACATCACGGCCCTCGACCAGGACCACCAGAAGGTACTTCGACGCAAGGGACGCGCAGTCGACGAAGCTCTGCGCACCTTCATCGAGGAGGGCATGCGTGACGCGAGCGTCCGCAGTTGCGATGCCGCGGTGATCGAGTTCGCGATCCAGGGAGCGCTCAACTGGATCCCGAAGTGGTACTCGGGCCACGGCCGGAAGAATGTCGCGCAGATCATCGAGGACTTCATCGATCTCTTCAGCAACGGCCTGAAGCCGCGCTGAATTGAGCCGCCAGGCGCCCCGCCCCCCAGGCGCGGCCGCTCGGTCGTCCCGCAGTCGCCGGAGCGCCGACAGGCTTCCGGGCGGCACCCCGTGACGGGTGCCGCCCGGGCGCAGGTCAGTAGTCGAACCGAACCTGGACGCCGTAGGTTCTCGGCGATCCCAGGATGGCGAAGTTCTGGGCCACGAGGGGATTGTTGTACAGGTCGAACTCGGCCACGCGGTAACATTCGTTGGTGAGGTTCAGGCCCCAGAGGGAGACGCTCCATCTGCCGCTGTCGCCCATGTCCTGCGCCAGCGTCGCGCGGGCATTCCACAGACCATAGCTAGGTTCCTTGGAGAACGGGTCGCGCGGGTCTATGTTCAGGTACACGCTCGACTGGGATTGATATTCCCCCCGCAGCGTGAGATTGACAGCCCCTGGCAGGGTGGCGGCGTACTCCGCGTAGACCGTGCCCGAGTACTCCGGCGCCTTCACAAAGTGATCGAGCTGGACCGTCGGGTCCCCCGGGGCGGTCGGCATGGTTCCTTCGTCGTAGCCGGTGCTCAGGTAGGCGAAGTTGCCACCCAGGGTGACGTGCTCGGTCACGAGCGCCCTCGCCTCGAGTTCCGCGCCGTAGGAATGCGCGCTGCCGGCGTTCGTGATCCTCGGATCAAAGGAGTTCGGCGTCGAAGCGTCGTCGGCACGCAACTGGATGTCCTGCCAGTCCATGTAGAACAGTGACACGTTCGCGAGCAGCCGCCGGTCGAACCACTGGGACTTGAGTCCCAACTCGTAGTTGTAGAGGGTCTCCGGCTTGTACGACTCGGCCGCCTGTGCCGGAACGCCCGATCCGTCGTTGTAGCCCCCGCCCTTGAAACCCGTGCTGAACGTCGCGTACGACATCACGTCATCGCTGAACCTGTAGGATGCGGTGGCAGCCGGCGTGAACTTGCTCCACGAGTCGTTACCCTCGGCGCTTCCGGTGCCGCCGAGAATCGGGTCGCCGAACAGCCACTCGAGATCCACCTGCTGCCACTTGAAGTCCTTCTTGTCCCACGTGTAGCGCCCGCCTACCGAAAGGTCGAACTTGTCGTTGAACCGGTAGGTGACGGTTGCGAACGGCGCAAACGACCGCGCATCGATTTCGCCTCGGGAACCGCCGAACACCGGAGCGAGGAACCCGGCGCCATAAAGGTTCAGCAGGTCGTACTCAATCATGATGCCGCCGTCGTTGATCGAATTCTGGCCGTAGAAGTACAGCCCGGCCAGCCACCGCCATGCACCGGAGCCGGTCGACTCGAACCGCAGTTCCTGCGTGAAGAGATGCACCTTCTCCGGATCGAAATTCCGACCGATGCCGAACGGCAACTGGTCGGATTCGCCCTCGACGTAGTAGTCGTGGCCGCGCCAGCCGGTCACGCTGACCAGGTCGAAGCTGTCGAACCTGATGCGGGCGTTCAGCGAGGCACCCCATGTGTCCAGCGTCTCCTTGCCCAGGAACCCGGAGTACACCTTCCGGTCGCAACAGTTCTGGTTCACCAGGAGTCCATAACTGCCCAGCAGCGAGTCCGGATTGTTGGCGTAGGTTTCCTGGCTCTGGGCCGTCTGATTCACCCTGTAGTTGTCGACCGACAGCAGGAGCTCGATCCGGTCCGTCGGCGTGAAGAGCAGCGCAGCGCGGCCGCCCCACTGATGGGCGTTATTCGTATCCTTGCCCAGGTACACGTTGTCGAGATAGCCGTCGCGATCGTAGTACAGGCCGGAGATGAGGCCGGAAAGCTTGCCGTCGACGAGCGGCCCGGATACCGTGCCCTTGATGCGCTGCAGCGAGTAGTTCCCGAACTGCTCGTCCACGTACGCATCGAACTCGTCGGTGGGTCTCGCGGACGTCACCGAGATCACGCCGCCGGTCGAGTTGCGCCCGAACAAAGTGCCCTGAGGTCCGCGCAGCACTTCGACGCGCTCCACGTCGTAGAGATCCACGTTGCTGCCGACTGAGCCCCCCAGGTACACCTCGTCCACATAGTAGGCGACCGACGGATCGGCACCGGCGGTGGTGCCGATCGCGGTAATGCCGCGGATGCTGGTGCGCGAACTCTTGATCGTGTCGGTCTGATAGAAGAACAGGTTGGGCGTGTTTCGCGCCACCTGCTCCATCGTCGCGCTGCTCAACTTGTCGAGGTCCGCGGTGGTGAACGCGGACACGGCAATCGGGACGTCCTGGATGTTTTCGGCACGACGCTGTGCCGTCACCACGACCTCTTCCAGCGCCAGATCAGTGTCCGCCATCGCGACGGAAGCGGCGAGCGCGGCGCCAACCGCCCCGGCCAGCCCCTGCAGCCCGCGTACCTTGTTCGTGCACATCATGCGAGTCCCCCTATGTCTACTGGAACCGGCACATCAGCCCGGGCCGGCGCAATTTCGCCAAAGGCGACTATCAGGTCGTAACTTCTACCATAAAGTCGGTTGTCCATTCAATCGGGTACCGTTGCGGCCCTTCGCTGGCTGCCGAGACGAGGCAGGACAGGCTGGCCGCTGCGCAGCTGTCAGTCGGCTCGAGGCGCCTGTACCGGGATCTGCAGCGACGACGGCCGCGCCGAGTCCCGGAAGACGGTCCACACGGCGTCCGTGTCCGCGGGGATGCGCTGGAAGAGCGGGGCATCGGCGCCTGCGACCGCCAGCCGGAGGCGGGAGCCGCCCGGCACGCGCACGGAGGTTGCGTAGAGCGCGAACGTGACGGTCGCCAACTGGCCCGGAAGCAGCGGACTCGCGTCCGCCCTGAGGAAGCTCCGATGAGGGCCGAGCGGAACGTAGGCCGGGGCAGTCGACGCAGTCCGCCTATGAATGGCCCTGAGCACGCCCTCGGTCAGATAGCGTACGGTCCCATCCGGCGCGACCGATTCCAGATAGGCATGAAAGACCGCATCGGCCGTCGTCGAGGCGACGTACAGCTCGACGATCGGCGTCCCGGTCATGACGAGATCCGCCGCAAGGGGCGGTGTGCTGTAGGTGAGCAGCCTGGCATCCGCCCCGTTGCGATCGGGGTAGACGACGTCCCCCCCGCCCTGGTTCGTGAGCCACCGCGATTGCTCACCGGTGGTTGCCCCGAAGTCGACCGTGTGCTCGTCGCTGGCCTCTGCGTCCGCGGGCGGCGACTCGGTCAACGAGAAATGCGGCCCCAGGTAGAGGGTCTGCATCGTGACGTCCGCAGGCGGCCATTCGGTTGTCGTATGCCAACGCCGCTCCCCTTGCGTGAAGTAGCGGATCTGCTTGGAAGGTACCAGCGGCTCGTTCGACTTGAGCCTGCCGTTGAAGAACGTGACCAATTGCGCAATCTGCTCCGTACGGCCCGGTTCCACCGGCAGGTCGGCGGCGGCAAGCGGGTCCGTGTCATGCCGCGCACCGTGGGACCATGCACCGATGACGAGGTGTTGGGGATTGCTGAAGGTCAGGTAGCGACTCAGCGCACCGTCCGTGGTCGCGGCATCGAGCCAGCCGGTCCAGACCAGCATCGGCACGCCGGAAGCCTCAATGCGCTCGCGTAGTCCGTACGGCGTCGTCTCGAGCATGCCGAGATCGCCGGCAACCTTGTCGTCACGAAACTCCACCGAGCGAAACGATGCCGCCACGTCAGCGTTCTGGCGATGCTGCACGAGTGCCGCCCGCAGGGACGCTCCCGAACGATCATCGTCGACGCGCTTGACGCCCGAGGACCACAGCCGGGCAATCCAGCACTCGAGGCCTTTCTTGCCTGCGAGTTCGCAGAGCGCGTTGCGGTCGAGTTGCCCGATGAACTGGCCCCAGCGATCGAGATATCCCATCGGCGCGCCGCCAGGCTGCACCAGTCCGTATTGCGGATCGAAATCCGCAAAGAGGGGCGCGACAGCCCTGACCGCCGCGTTGCCCGTGGAGGCGAGCAACTCAGCGGTGTTGCCCTCATACGAAGCACCTACGGCACCGATCGCGCCGCTCGACCAGGGCTGCGCGGCGGCCCACGACGCGATCTCGCCGTAGTCACGCACCTCGTCCGGAGCGAACTCCGTGAGCCTGTTGCCGAACGAGGCGCCCGTGCCTCGCGCGTCGACCTTCACGAATGCATATCCGGCGTCATTGAAGGCTGCCACGATCTCCGGGAGCTGCTGATCCGCGGAGGCCAGCCCGAGTCCGACCGCCATGCGCTGCAGCGGTCCCACGTCGCGCGCCCGCCAGTAGCGAGTCATCTGCATGATCACCGGCAGCCGCTGGTCGCGGGCATGACTCGCGGGCAGCCACACGTCGACCGCGATCCGCACGCCGTCCCGCATCTGCAGGTAGATGGCCTGGTTGCGCTTCAGGCCCGACGGCGTCGACTCTTCCCCTGGAAGTCGCGTGAACACGGTCGCGCCCACCGCGACCGCCAGCACCGCGACGAGCAGCGCCCCGATCGCATAACCCACGACCGTGCCGGCCCGGCGGGCCCGCGAGACAGGCCGGTGAACCATCCCCATGACTGGCTCCCGTCAGCCGCTCAGAAGTTGACCTTGTCCGGGCCCTTGGTCTGCAGGATCGCCCGCGCCTCGTCGGGTGTCGCAATCGGAATGCTGAGTTCTTCGAGGATGCGACGGATGCGCCCCACCTGCTCCGCATTGTGCCTGGCGAGTGTCCCCGGCCCGTACCACAGGCTGTCCTCCAGGCCTACGCGCACATTGCCACCCATGATCGCCGACATGGTGATCATGCGCATCTGCTCCTTGCCCGCCGCGAGCACGGACCAGTAGTAGTCGTCGCCGAACAGGTCATCCGCGGTCTGCTTGACGTGCAACAGGTGCTTCGGGCTGGAAGCGAGGCCGCCCAGGAATCCGAACACAGACTGGATGAAGAACGGTGGCTTGACCCAGCCCTGGTCCGCGATGAAACGCAGCATGTGCAGGTGTCCGACGTCGAAGCACTCGAACTCGAAGCGCACGCCGCGTTCGTCGCCGAGCTCCTTGGCGATGCGCTCCATCGTCGTAAACGTATTGAGTACGGTGATGTTCTTGGAGAGCTCCAGGTACATCCGTTCCCATTCGTGAATGGTCTTCGAGTACAAGCGGTCCTTGAGCGCCCAGAGGGCGACGTTCATCGGCCCCATGTTGAAGGAGCAGATCTCCGGGGCGAAGCGCTTCGGGGCCGCCAGCCGCTCGTTGACGACCTCTTCGGGCGTCTTCGCCATCGACGGCTGACCCGTGGTGATGTTGATGATCGCGTTGCAGCGGGCCTTGATCCCGGGCAGGAACTGCCCGTACACGTCGGGGTCAGTGGTCGGCATGCCCGTCTGCGGGTCGCGAGCATGCAGGTGGATGATCGCAGCACCGGCCTCGGCCGCGGCGACCGCCTCGTCCTCGATCTGCTTGGGAGTGATCGGAAGATGTGGCGACATGCACGGCATGTGCATGGCGCCCGTGATGGCGCAGGTGATGATCGCCTTGTCGGACTTTTTCATGTCGAATCTCCAGGCTTGGTCTTTCAGGTTGCCGCCGGAGGCAGCCGCTGACGCGAAGCACGTATCGCTGCGTCCAGTGATTCGCGCAGCACACTGGCCATGCGGTCGATCTCCTCGTCGGTCACGATGAACGGCGGTCCCAACACGATCACGTCACCGTTCTCTCCGTTGCCGCCCGGATAGAAGAACACGCCCCGGTCCAGCCCGGCTTTCAGCACCTGCAGCGTCATCTTGGCTTGCGCCGGGAACCCCGCCAGTGAGCCGCGGTCGGCCACGATCTCGACGGCCCACAGCATCCCGCAGCCGCGCACTTCGGCAACGTTGGGGTGGTCGCCAAGCGCGGACCGCAGGGCACGGCCCAGGCGCTCGCCTGACACGGCTGCCCGATCGACCAGTCGCTCCTCGTCCAGTATCGACAGCACCGCGCTGGCCGCCGCGCACGCCGCCGGGTGTCCGCCGAACGTGTGGAACATGATGTCGTCGCCGGCGTGCAGCAGCGGCTCGATGATCCCATCGGTCATGATCACCGCGCCGAGCGCCGCATAACCGCCTGTCATCCCCTTTGCCGCGATCATGATGTCGGGCTCGATCGCGAAGTGGTCGATGCCGAGACGCCGCCCCGTCCGCCCGAAGCCGGTGATGACTTCGTCCGCGATCAGCAGGATGCCGTAGCGTCGGCAGATCTCCTGCACGCGCGGCCAGTAACCGTCAGCCGGCACCAACGCTCCGCCACTGGTGCCGACAACTGGTTCTGCGATGAATGCCGAAACGGTTTCCGGTCCTGCCGCGACGATCGTCTGCTCCAGCGCGTCGGCGCAGGCCAGCGTGCAACCGCCGCGTCCCCGGCACAGGTCACAGCGCAATGGATAGCAGGCCGGAGTCAGCGGGAAATCGAGCAGCAACGGCTCGAATCCCTTGCGGCGCGCGGTATGCCCGCACGCGGACAACGCGCCAAGCGTCGCTCCATGATAGGAACTGCGCCGACCGATGATGCGCCAGCGGGTCGCATCGCCTCGGTGCAGGTGGTACTGGCGCGCGACCTTGATCGCCGTCTCGGCCGCCTCCGACCCGCTGTTGACGAGCTGGATGCGCGTCAGCCGTGGCGGCAGCCACCGGCTGCGGAGCCGCTCGACGAGCTCGGACCGCTGCGGCGTCACCAGCGGCGGCAGCGCATGCGTGAAATCGCGGATCGCCTTCGCGATGGCCTCGGCCACGTCCGCGCGCCCGTAGCCCACATTCGAGACGCAAGCCTGCCCTGCCGCATCGAGTACGCGACGACCGTCGCGACCGATTAGGTACGCGCCGGACGCCCCGGAGAATTCAGGCAGGAACCCGTACGGAACCGCCGGCCACGGTGGATATCTCTGTGCGTTCAATGAATTCCTGTCCGTCTGTCAGAGTCTGGGGACGATCGCTTCTGACCTCGCGACCCCCGTGCCCACCTAGCCGGCTTCTACCATGCGGTCGGGGCCCCAATCAAGTCGTCGGTTGTTCAACCCACAGGCCAAAAGCGGCTCCGGCCACGCCACCGCGCGAACCGCCCAGTTACGGGCCCGCAATCGAACGTTGCGGCCATTCGGCTCGCAGCAGATAATGCGACCAACCGGCGGGTCGCATGAGCATCCCAATAGTCGGCCCCTCGGGAAGGCCGCCTGCGAGACGCGATCCGGCGGTGTGCGCGAGCCGCAGGTCGTCGGACCTGCGCGGTGCCGGCCTCGCTGTGGTGACCCACCTCCTCAGGAGCAGAAACCGATGGTCGAGCTTTTCAGGCAACTCGGCGTACAGGTCCCCATCTTCGCCTTCTCTCATTGTCGCGATGTCGTGGTCGCCGTGAGCAAGGCCGGTGGCTTCGGAGTGTACGGCGCCGGGCTGCACAGTGATCAGCAGATCGAGGAAGACCTGCGGTGGATCGAGGCACAGCTCGGGGACAGACCGTACGGGATCGATCTGCTCATGCCGTCGCGCTATCACGGCAGCGAGGTTGGCGGCCTGTCGCCTGAACAGGCCAAGGCGACAATTCCTGCTGAGTATCTCGGGTTCCTCGACGACATGATGCAACGGTACAGGGTACCGGCGCTCGAAGGGTGGGACGAGGAGGCGCATCTGGAGAATCTCGGCGGGCAGCGGTACACGGCCAAGCAGATCGAAGGCATCCTGCGGCTGGCGTTTTCGTACCGCCCGCGCCTGCTGGTCGGCGCCCTGGGAACCCCGGCCCCTGAGGTCGTGACCGCTGCGCACGAACGCGGCATGGCGGTCGGCGCCCTGGCGGGGAAGGCTGCCCACGCTGTGCGCCACGCCGCCGCCGGCGTCGACGTGATCATCGCGCAGTCGTATGAAGCCGGCGGGCACACGGGCGACATCGGCGGGATGGTCCTGATCCCGGAGGTCGTCGATGCGGTGTCGCCGCGCCCGGTACTGGCCGCCGGCGGCATCGGACGCGGGCGACAGATGGCCGCTGCGCTGGCTCTGGGTGCGAAAGGCGTCTGGTGCGGATCAGTCTGGCTCACGACTGTCGAGTCCGAGTGCTCGCCGTTGATGCGGCAGAAGCTCATCGCCGCGCGCACCGAAGACACGGTCAAGACTAGGTCGTTCACCGGCAAGCCGGCCCGTTACCTGCGATCGGCATGGGTCGACGAGTGGGAGCGGGACGACGCGCCGCCGCTGCTGCCCAACCCCTTGCATACCGTCGCGATCGGCAAGTACGTGGAGCGAATCGACCGCGCGGCCGCGACCGGCAAGTTCTCCGCGTCCGACGGGCCGGGCCGACTGGTGAGCAAGCCGGTCGGGCAGATCGTGGGATCCCTAAATGCCGAGACGTCGTGCCGCCATGTCGTCACCCGGATGCTGGAGGAATGTGTCGAGGCACTTGGATCTGTCGAGGCCGCGCTCGCGGACCAGTGATCGTCGGGCACCGAGATGACCTCGGGCGAGGAGCAGACTCGATGAGAGAAGCCGTGATCGTATCGACCGCTCGGACTGCGCTCGCCAAGTCGGGACGAGGCAGCTTCAATGACACGCATCCCATCTCGCTGGCCGGGCACGCGCTCCGCCATGCGGTCGGCCGCGCCCGCGTCGAGCCCGAGCAGATCGAAGACGTCATCCTCGGCGTCGGCATGCCCGAAGGTGCGACCGGGATGAACATCGGCCGCATTGCCGCGATCAGTGCCGGTTGCCCGGTGACGACGTCGGGAGTGACTGTCAACAGGTTCTGTGCCTCCGGGTTGCAGGCCATCGCCGTCGGTGCGGGACGAATCGTGCTGGAAGGCGTGCCGATCGTCGCAGCAGGAGGGGTTGAGTCGCTGTCGCTGGTCCAGATGAGCGGCCACATGAACAGCTTCCGTGTCATCGATCCATCGCTGCAGGGCACGCATGCCGCCTTGTGGATGTCGATGATCGAGACCGCGGAGATCGTCGCCGACAGATATGGTGTGAGCCGCGAGGAACAGGATCGGTATGCTCTGGAGAGCCAGCGCAGAACCGCCGCGGCTCAGGCCGCCGGGCGGTTCGACTCCGAGATCGTTCCCATCGAAGTGGACTGGCGACAGCGCGATGAATCCACGGGAACGGACCGCTCGGTCCGGGTCACCGTCGCCAGGGACGAATGCAATCGACCGAACACGACGCTCGAGGGACTTGCGCGCCTGCAGCCGGTCTTTGCAGACGGCCTCAGGATCAAGCAGGGCAGGTTCATTACGGCTGGCAATGCCAGCCAGCAGTCCGACGGCGCAAGTGCCTGCGTACTCATGGAGGCGCGTGAGGCGCAGCGGCGGGGAGTCGAGCCGCTGGGTGCATTTCGCGGCTTCGCGGTGGCAGGTTGCGAACCGGACGAAATGGGCATCGGGCCGGTGTTCGCCGTCCCGCGGCTGTTGAAGCGCCACGGGCTGATCATCGAGGACATCGGCCTCTGGGAACTCAACGAGGCCTTCGCCAGCCAGACGGTCTATTGTCGCGACCGGCTGGGCATCGACCCGGATCGGTGCAACGTCAATGGCGGAGCCATCGCCGTCGGCCATCCGTACGGCATGACAGGAGCACGGTGCGTTGCGCACGCCCTGATCGAGGGCAAGCGCCGTCGCGTGCGCCACGTCGTGGTGACCATGTGCATCGGAGCAGGGATGGGCGCGGCCGGACTCTTCGAGGTGCTCTGACTCGCGGCCCTCGGAGGGCCGTGAGCCCGAAGTGAACCGTTCCGGGATTTCCGGAGGCTGCGGCGCTTGAGTCCGGCGGCCACGGCTCGCGGCTCGTTGAGCCGATGACAGTCTCTTGCGTACTCGGCCGGCGGTCTGTGGCCGATCGATTCGAGCGGCCGCCGATTCTTGAACCAGTCGACCCATGCCAGCGTCGCATACTCAACGACATCGCCAGGGTGATGGGTCTGGCCTGACCCGCCTGACCGTGGTATCGAGGTCGGCGCGAGGCGCCCGGGAACTCCCCAGCGCCCGACAGTTGCGGAGAACGAGACATGTCGACGAGCGAAACCCGCCCCGACGGGGGCGAACTTCTCGCGAGAACTCTGAAGGCGGCGGGCGTCGCGGAGATTTTCGCTCTGCACGGTGGGCACCTGGAATCTTTCTGGCAGGGTTGCGTGCGGCACGGCCTGCGCCTCACGGACTTCCGCCACGAGGCCTCCGCCGGTCACGCGGCTGACGCGTATGCCCGCACGACCGGGCGCCTCGGTGTGTGTGTGGTGACGTCGGGCCCCGGCTTCACCAACGTCATCACCGCCATCACCAACGCCTACCTGGACTGCGTGCCGGTGCTGTTCATCGTGGGATCGCCGCCCCTGCGCGACGTCGAGACCAATCCGTTGCAGGGCGGCATCGACCAGGTGGCGATGGCGCTCCCCACCACCAAGTGGGCCCACCGGGTCACCCACACCGAGCGCATTCCAGAACTCGCCGCCCAGGCCATCCGCACCTGCCTGAACGGCCGCCCCGGGCCCGTGCTGCTGGACGTGCCGATCGACGTGCTGCACATCCCGGTGGATGAGGCACGGGTTCGGCCGGCCACGGGGCTCAACGTCCGCACGGCCCCCGCTCCGTCGGCGAACGATGTATCGGCGATCATCGCGATGCTGCAGGCCGCCGAGCGACCGGCGATTTTCGTAGGCAACGGCATCCGCTTCGCCGGGGCCGAGGGCGAACTGCGGCGTTTCGCCGAGGCGGCCGGTGTTCCGGTGTTCTGCGGCGGTCACGGCTATGGCGCTCTTCCCTACGATCATCCGCTCTGGGGCAAGGACCTGGCGCTGCTCGGCGCGCTCGGCATGATGGGACAGCCGAGTCTCGACGCACTGCTGGTGGTGGGCGCGCGCCTGGGCCTGTTCACGGGGGGCCGCAGCGAATCCATCGTGCCGGGTGGCACTCCGATCGCGCAGGTGGATCTGCACCCGGCTGAGCTCGGGCGGCTCAAGGAAGCAAAGATCGCGGTCCTTGCCGATGCCCGCGAGACATTCCGCGCGCTTGCGGATGCGTCGCGCGGCGTGACCTGGCCCGACTGGTCGGCCTGGGTCGCCACCGCCACCGGCATCAAGTCCATGGCTGGAGCCATGTTCGGCCCCGCGCAGCCGGAAGCATCGCCGGTCCACCCCTATCACGCGATGGAGGTCTTGCGGACGGCCATGCCCCGCGACGCGATCTACGTCCTCGACGGCGGAGAAACCTCCGCCTGGAGCCACATGGTCGTGAAGGCGGACGCGAGCTGCCAGATCATTGGTGCCGGTTATCACGGCGCGCTCGGCGTCGGGCCGGGCATGGCCGTCGGCGCCCAGATCGCCCATCCGGACCAGCGGGTGGTGCATGTCACCGGCGACGGTGCCATGGGCTTCCACATCCAGGAATTCGACACCCAGGTGCGTCACCGCCTGCCGGTGCTGACCGTGGTGTGCAACAACCAGCTCTGGGGGATGTCCGCGCATGGCCAGGATCTCATCTACGGCCGCGCCCGGCGCGTGATCGCCGAACTCGCGGGGACCCGCTACGCCGACATCGCGCGGGCCTTCGGGTGTCACGCGGAACGCGTGGAGCGACTGGCGGACCTGGCTCCGGCCTTGGCCCGTGGCCTGGCCGCCGGCGTGCCCGCCTGCGTCGAAGTGATGATCGACCCCGAGGTCGTGCATCCCAGCATGCCCGCGATGGTCGGCGCCGATCATCGCGGTCCGAACGAGATCATGATTCCCTATTACGACAACATCGTGGTGGGCTGATCCGATGAAGCAGGCTCAGGTCTTCAACTGCGACGACGTGCGGCTCACGGAAGTCGCCGAGCCGGATTGCGGCCCGGACGACGTGGTCATCGACGTGGCCGCCTGCGGCATCTGTGGCAGCGACTTCGGCTACATCCACAGTGGTGGCCCGATGGGCCCGACCGGTCAGCCGATGCCACTGGGCCACGAGTTCGCCGGGCGCATCTCCGCGGTGGGTGGTCAGGTCCGACACTGGACCGTGGGCCAGGCGGTGGTGGTCAACCCGCTGGCCCCCGCCAACATGATCGGCAACGGTGGCCCCGAGGGCGCGTTCGCGCCGAAGGTGCGGGTGCGTGCGGCGGAGGCACCGGGCACGCTGTTCGCCTTGCCTGCATCGGTGCCGTTGGAGCGCGGCGCCCTGGCCGAGCCGCTGGCCGTGGCCTTCCACGCCGTCAACCAGGGGGCCGCCGGCCCGGCGACACGGGTCGTGGTGCTCGGTGCCGGCCCGATCGGCCTCGCCTGCGTGATCGGTCTGAAGCGCGTCGGCGTCCGCGACGTGGTGGTGCTGGACCGGTCTGCCCAGCGCCGCGACATCGCGCGTCGACTCGGCGCCGACACGGCGTACGCCGAGATGGACGAATCCTTCTGGCAGGACGTGGCCGGGCGCCACGGTTCCGTACCCTTCTACGGTACGCCCCTGCCCGCCACCGACCTGTTCATCGACTGTGCCGGCGCGCCGGCGCTGGTGCAGGCCGCGGTGCAGCGCGCCGCGCCCCGAACCCGGATCGTGGTGGTAGCGGTATACAAGCAGGAGACGGCGCTCGACCTGACGCTGGTGATGGCCAAGGAACTGCAGATCCTGGGTGCGATTGGCTACGGCGACAGTTTCCCCGACGCCATCGACCACCTGGAGCGACACGGTGACGCGATCGCCTCTTACGCGAGCCATCGTCTGCCTCTGTCGCGGTTCCAGGATGCGCTGGCGCTCGCGGCCGACCCGGAACGGGCGGCCAAGGTGCTGGTGATTCCCGATTGAGCGCGCCAGGCGTGAGAGATCGAGGTGCCGCTGCGCCAGGCGGTGGCGTGGCGCTGCCCGCGTACCGCATCGCTGCGGACGCGTGCGCCCTCGTCGAGCGCCGCGCGGTGGCGTGCCGGGATGCGTCGAAAGATAATCGGGTGACGGACGGCTTTCGCTGCCCGGGAGGCCTGACATGCGCTGGGTGATGCGATCGAAGATCCACAACGCCACGATCACCGAGGCGAATCCTGCGTACATCGGCTCGATCACCATCGACGAGGACCTCGTCGACCTCGTGGGGCTGTGGGTCCACGAGAAGGTGCTGGTCGTGTCCAACACCAGCGGCGCGAGGCTCGAGACCTACGTGATCCGCGGGCCGCGCGGCAGCGGCTGCCTGTGCATGAACGGTGCGGCCGCGCATCTGATCAAGGAAGGCGACCAGGTGATCGTGATGGGGTTCGAGCTGACCGACGAGCCGGTCACGGCGAAGGCCGCACTCGTCGATCACTCGAACCGCTTCGTCCGCTGGCTCGGCGAGGAGCACCACGAGACGGCCGACATCTGAAGGGCAGGGGACATTCCCCTTTGGACCACCCGCCTCTGCGCCTGTCAGGGTTGCGGCTCGATATCGACCACGAGCGCTTGGGTCTCACCTGCGCTGGGCGGGATGCCGGTCACCGAGTAGAGCACACCCTCGCTTCGAACGAAGGCGATCGTGAAGTCCTCATAGTCGTGCATGTCCGGGGGCGCATCCAGGCATCGCGCCAGCGCGCTTCCGAGTTGCTTGGCCTGACGGCGCACGATCTCGGGCTGGCTCGGCATGCTGCAGCGAAGCACCCAGCGGTCCGGATGCCGATCCTGCGGCGCGAGGAAACACTCGAGCGCGTCAGGTAGCGTCGCCGTCGCCAGGCGTTCATCCGGGAAATTCGGATACGGTCCGCCCATGATGGGCTTGAAGCCGTCGGTTGCCATCTTCCCGTAGGATTTGACCTTGGCGCAGAACGCCTCCTCCTTGGCGACGGCCTGCGGCGAGGGCGGCGGGCGCGCGGGACGCGGCGTCTGCGCCCAGGATGTCGCAGGGAACAGATTCGCGCTTGCGGCCAGGGCCGCAATTCGCAGGGCTGCCAGAGGTCTCATGCCAGCCTCCCCGAGTCGGGTCAAAGTCTATCCCAGAGATGGCTGCGACGGGACGTGGAACATGTGCCAACAGGCGTGGCATGCCGGACATGGGCGACATGCGCGGCATGGACCAGCAAGGGTCTCGCGCCTGCTCGCCGCGTATCGAGAGTGATGCCCGGCACAGTCGGCGAGACTGGTGTTCCCGGGGGAGACGGGATTGGCCCAGCCATCGCACGAAACGCGCTGGAGGGCGTGGCGCGAGTTGCGCCGCCGCAAGGTCGTTCAATCGTGGTCGCCGTCACCGGCCTGCCCCTCGTGCTGGCCGTCACCTGGTTCCATCGAGGGCAGGCGCCGCGAGCGGAAAGAGAACCGAACGGAACCGGATGTCCATGCGGTATTCCCCCTGCTGCATCGTTCGAACGATGTCTGTCGAGTCCGGACGCTACACCCGTGCACTGCCGGTGTCGACACACGTGTCGTCCCTGCTCGTCTGGAGCGCGCTGCGCCGCAGCAGTGCCGACCCGAGCTGCCGCTGGGAGCCCGGGGGCCGGCGGCACAGTCCCGCCCGGCGTGAGCGCCCGTCACGTCGATTGCCCGTCGGCGAACGCACTCCAGAGGTGATCGAAGCAGCATCGCTCCAGCGTGGGTGTCTGGAATCCTGCCGCCAGTGCTGCCGCCATGCGCCGTGTCGCGGCATCGTTGTGCGCCGACTGGTGAAAGATGATCTCTTCGCGCACGAGGTCGTCTTCGATGCCGGCGCTGGCCATGCCGACCGCCTGCTTCGCAAGCGCAATGGTCTCGGCAGGAAACGACGCGATGCGATAGGCCAGGCTCGTCACGAAGTACGTGATCTCCTCGGCCGGAAGCGCGCGATTGACGTAGCCGTATCGTTCAGCAACATCCGCACGGAAATCGCCGCAGCCAAGAATGATCTCGAGCGCGCGGCCGCGGCCGACGAGTCGCGGCAGGCGCGTGGATCCGCCGCCTCCCGGGATGATGCCGATGCCCACTTCGGGCTGGCCGAGCACGGCCTTGCCGAGAGCCGCGAAACGCATGTCACAGGCCAGCACGAGTTCGCTGCCGCCGCCGCGGCAAAAGCCTTCGATCTTGGCGATCGTGGCCTTGGGCATGGTGCGGAAGCGGTCCACCATCGCGTGAAAGGCTCCGAGCCTCTCCGTCCGCGGCGGTGGCGTCGCCGGCAACTGCTGGATCAATCTGATGTCGGCGTGGGCGATGAAGAATTCGGGGTTCGCGCTCTGCAGCACGACGACCCTGACGTTGGGGTCCGCCTCGAGCTCGCGCCCTGCGCGGTCGAGCTCGAGGATCAGCGTCATGTCGAGCAGGTTGATCGGACCGTTGTCGATGGTAACGAAAGCCACGCCGCGGTCGATCGCGATGCGCAGCGCCTCGTAGTCCTGGTTTGTCACATGCGCCACGTGTCGAGACTCACGCACCGGAACGGTTGATCAGCGCGACGTGCAGGTCGGTGATCGCCCGCGTGATGTGGCCGGTGCCGGTCACGTCGTCAAAGAAGATCACGTCGCCCGGATGCAGGCGCAGGGTCGTGCCATCGCTGGCCACGACCTCGCCCTCGCCGGACAGGACGATGCAGACATAGGGTTGCGGGGCCGTATGCCACGCCGCCGAAGTTCCCGCCGGCGCGGAGAATGTCACCAGGCTGCTGACCTTGATCGCATCCGTCATGCGTCCGACGGGATTCGGCGGCGGCCCGAGCGCGGCATCGCGTGTTGGCACCTCACGGACACCAATGTGCGTTACGCCCTGCTCGTCGGCATGCATGCGCGGAAATCTGATCATCGCGTGCAGTCTTCCCTTCAACCACCCCAGTGAACGAGCGATTACTCGCTCTTCAGGCGCTTCGCCCCTTCGATGATCGGATGCCATCCTGAGACCAGCGAGATCATGATCACGTCCATCTGCAGGTCGTCCGGCGCCTGGTCACTGGCCGTCGACTTGTAGCTGAACGTGAGCCCGATGTTGTCGTTGATCTGGTAACCGAGCGTGAAACCGAAGCCGTAGTTGTTCAGCTTTGATCCTTCGACGCCATCGATGGTGGTCTTACCGCCGTTGCAAAGGACCGCATCGAGCGACCCCCACAGGTTCGCGGTGAAGTCACGCGTCAGGTGAGCGTCGATCTGATACAGAGGATCGGCCTCCAGGGTCTGCCCGAGGTAGTCCGTGTTGTCGCCAAAGAGCCAAACCGCGGGCAGGAATTCCAAGGTCGTGCGCCGGGTCGGCACCCATTCGCCGATCTGCCAGACGATGGGAAAGCCGATGCGGCCATACCAGCGGTTCTGGCCGATGTTCAACGGCTGGCTGCTGTCGTACTCGCCGATCGGGATCGCGAGATCCGCCAGCACGTCGAGCGAAAAGCCCGGTTCGAAGCGGCTGACGTCTTGAAGGTTTTTCTGCGCCTTGGGGCCGATCAGGTTGAGGGTGAATTCAACCATCGGGTCGCCGTAGCCGCTCACCGACTGCGAGACCGGCTCGCCACCCGGCGTGATGACGTCACCCGAGATTCGTCCCATGGGCAGCAGCACCGCCCCCATGGCCGCCCGATCGAACAACGCGAAGGTGTGCGCATACCCGGCCATGACGAGCGTACTTTCGAAGTCAGCGCCCGGTGTCACGGTGAGTGCGGCATCGAACGGGTTCGTATTGCCGGTCATGGACGTCACGATCAGCGGCACTGCATTCGCGCCGGACAGCTGCTTCCAGTAGAAGCGTGGCGGCATCGACTGCGACATGGCCGTCAGCGGGCAGA
>CAZRKS010000009.1:0-42932 GCA_964600315.1 uncultured Steroidobacteraceae bacterium
CTTGCCGCGCCATCTGAGAATGGCGTTTATGTCGTTCTTGTCGATGTCACCGTCCGCGTCGAGGTCGCACTTGGCGCTGTCGCACGCGTCGCCGATGCCGTCGTGGTCCGAGTCCTCCTGGCCGGGGTTCGCGACCGTCGGGCAGTTGTCGCACGCGTCGCCGACGCCGTCACCATCGCGGTCTTCCTGGCCGGGGTTCGCCTTCGCCGGGCAGTTGTCGACGTCGTCGCAGATGCCGTCGCCGTCCGTGTCGACGCAAGCACCGCCGACCGCGCGCTGCAGCACGAGGATCGCGTAGGACTGCCCCGAGTAGGCGTTCCAGCGCGCCGGTGCCGTGTTGCAGCTGAAGTCGCCGTCGCTGCCGGTGAGCGGCAAGCTGCCGTCATAGCACTGGTGCGTCAGGATCTGGTGAGCGTAGTCGAAATACTGCGACTGCGCCTCGGCGCCGTAGTAGCCGACGCCGCCCGGGCCGAAGCTCGGCACGCGCGCGTAGCTGCCCGTCACCTTGTGCAACTGACGGACGTCGCACGCAGGCGCGCTGCCGGGCGCCAGCGTGCCGAGATCGTTCGGACCCAGGTTGCCGGGATCCGGGCTGACGCCCGAGTTGCGCAGCAGCTCCATGCCCTTGAACGAGCTCCAGAGGTAATACCAGTACGAGTAGCTGGAGAACCACGTGTTGCCGAACCCGTCGAGATCCTGCCAGCGGTAGCGGTTGCGCAGCCACTCGATGTACTGCTGCACGCCCGGCGAGTTCACGTTCGAACCGCCGAACTGCTGGATGTAGATGCCGGAGGCCGTCTGCTGCAGCGACCCCACGTAGCCCGTCGTCGCATACGAGTTGTAACCGTGTCCGCGCTCGGTCGCGGTCAGCACGTTGCACGACGGATTCTCCGAGCCGGCCACACCGTTCGCCACGTAGGCGGCCTCGGTGAGATCGAGCGCCGCGTTGATGGATGTCACGCGGCCTGCGTCGGCGTACAGCGGATCGCTGTAGTAGGCTTTCGCCGCCGCGAGACCCGCCGAGGCGAACTGCGTGGTCGACGAGTCTTCGCAACCACTGTTCGTGTAGCACCAGTAACCGGCGCGCGGTCCGACATAGGTCGGCGGAACGCGCTGGTTCAGGAGCACGCGGTCCGTCATGGCATCCATCGCCTCCTTGATGGTCTGGTAATCCGGGTCAGCGCCGGACGGCATGCCCGGGTCGCCCTTGTCCGGGCCGCCGGTGCGGACGTACAGCGACAGGGCCATCAGCCAGGCGCCGTCGCGGTAAGCGTAGAAGCTGGTCTCGTTGACCCGGTCGAGGATGAAGCTGGCGGCCGCGCGCAGCCGCGCCTGGTCGGCGGCGCTCGCGCCCGTGTAGCCCGAAGGCGGGTCGTTGATGTTGCCGCTCGCCCGCTTCTCGAGCAGCGCCAGCATGGCCAGACCGCTGGCGTCACCTGCCGAACTCGGATTGGTGTAGGCGCCGTTGTTGGCCAGCCATTCGATGCCGCGATCGATGGCGGTGCCCACGTCCACCTCAAAGGGCGTCGGGACCGCCGTCTGGGCAGTCAGCGAAGCAAGAGAGAGCGCGGCTGCGGTTGCCACGCCCGGCAGCCACCGGAATGCGATTCTTCGTGTCATGGACTGGTCCCTCCGACCCGGGCCCCTCTCCGGCAGACTCCCCCCGGAGTCGAAACCGGCACAGGGTTCTGAAAATGATTCGTCCACAACCAAGCAAGATGCGTGCCGTTGCCCGGAATCCGATGTCAAACAGGGCCTTGCGATCAGCACGCCGATTCTCGGCCCGCCAGCTGTAATGAATCCCGACGGCGACAGTGGGGCGCCGGCTCCAGCGCCCCGCGATCGCTGTCGCGGAGCCGATGGACGGCGGCTCCTTTCGGTTGCTTGTGAAGGTCAGCTAGACAATTGTCGTGCCACGATCTGCGTCGACTCTGGCAGGCTGCGCGTGCAAGGTCCGTGGTGCCCCGGAAACGGAATCGGTCGCATCCGAGCGTTGCCGACACTGCCGGTGGTTGTCAGTTTTCCCGACACCCCATCGCAATTGTCAACCCGTTGTTGCGAATGAGAATCAGGCGATGGGCGCTGGCCGTCACCTCGTCGCTCGCTCACAATCCCGCCCCGTGCTCTACCTGATCGACGCCAGCGTCTTCATCTTCCGCGCCTACTACTCGGTACCGCTCGAGTTCACCGACCGCGACGGCCGGCCGGTGAACGCGGTGCATGGATTCGCCCGCTTCCTTTGCGACCTGCTGCGACGCGAGACGCCAGCGCACGTCGCGGTGGCCTTCGACGAGAGCCTCGAGCAGTCCTACCGCAACGAGATCTACCCGGCCTACAAGGCGAACCGCGAGCCGGCGCCGGACGAACTCAAGCGCCAGTTCGGCCTGTGCCGGGAGTTCGTGCGCGCGCTCGGCGTCGCCGAGTTCGGCAGCTCGCGCTACGAGGCCGACGACATCATCGGCACGCTGGCCGCGCTCGCGCGCCGAGCCGGGCAGGCGGTCACGATCGTGAGCCGCGACAAGGACCTCACGCAGCTCGTCGGCGCTCGTGATACCTACTGGGACGCCGTCGCCGACGTGCGCTACGGCTACCACGACATCGAGGAGCGCTTCGGCGTGCGCCCGGAGCGCATGGCCGATTTTCTCGCGCTCATGGGCGATGCGGTCGACAACATCCCGGGCGTGCCCGGCGTGGGGCGCAAGACGGCTGCGACGCTGCTCAAGCACTTCGACACGCTGCCCGGCGTGTTTGAAAACCTCGATGCCATCCCGAAGCTCAAGTTCCGCGGTGCGAGCTTCGTGGCGCAGAGCCTCCGCGAGCACCGCGAAGCGGCGTTCCTGTCGCGGCGGCTCACGGAGATCGCCTGCGACATGCCGCTGGCCGTGGAGCGCGACGACTTGCGTCGCGGGTCAGCCGACGTCGCGGCGGTTGACGCCTTCTGCCACGCGCACGGCTTCGGGCCGATGCTCAGGGAGCAGGCCCGCCGGCTGTAGATTCGGTGCCACTCACCGATTTTCCATTCACCGATTTGCCGCGGTCCACCAGCAGCGCCAGCAGGAACAGCACCAGCGCGAGCGCAATCGCGCGAACGGGCGAGCGGACCGCAGGCCGCGCCGACCGCAGCGCGGCCCGAAATTCGTTCGGCGACCAGTCGCGTACGAGTCCCGAAGCGCGCCAGGTTGCGATCTCCGGATTCGCGTGGAGCGCACCGAGCTCGCGTCGCGGCTGGCGCAGGTGCAGGACGCGCTGCGAGCCGCGGGCAGTCGACACGGCCAGCGTGTAGAGGCCGTCCGCCGGCTGATCGACCTCGGTGCTCATGCGGCCCGGACCGGCGACGACGAGCGGCTGTTCGGTCACCTGTCCGGACGGCTGCCGGACGCGCACGCTCCCCTCGGGCGACGCGTCCCAGCGGCCGCCGTCGGCAACATCCACGTTGATGTCGAGCACCGTCGGGCGGTCGCTCACCGACACGGCGATGCCCATCGGGTCGCCGGCAGGCTGCACCCACCCGACGAGACCGCCGGCCAGCGAGGGCCACTCGCGCCAGTGCAGCCAGCCGGGGGTCCACGCGCCCAGGCCCGAGGTCACTGCAACCACCCGGCCCAGCCCGGCCATTCGCGAGGCGATGACCGGATCGCCTCGCTGCGACCCGAGATGGACGACCGTGCCCGGTGCCGCCACGGTCACGTCGTACGCAGCGATTGCCGGCCACTCGCCCGTGGCGTGCGAGAGAAAAGGCAGCGGCCGACGCTCCTGCAAGGCGATGCGCCCGCGCTCGATCGGAGCGCGCCGTCGCTCGAGTCCCTGCCGCATCATCGACGGCAGCTCGGCGGCCTCCCGAACCCGCAGGACCGTGCCGCGTTCGCCCGGCACGAGGCGCGCGAGCGCGGCTACGTCCGCATCCGGGCCGACGGCGAGAGCGACCAGCTCGATGCGCGCGCGGTCGAGGCGGGCGAGCAGCGCGGGGTCGGGCGCCTCGCCGAGGAATCCGTCCGTCACCAGCACGACGATGCGACGTGCGGCTTCCGCAGTCTCGAGCTGTGCGAGCGCCGCAACGAGCGCCGGCCGCAGGCGCGTGCCGCCGCGAGGCTGCGCGGCCCACGGCCGCGACACCGCTGCGCGAAACGGCGCCGCATCCTGCAGGGACAGCAGGACACGCGCTTCCACGTCGAACGCCAGCAGGGACGCCGCATCGCGCCCGGTCAGCGTCGCGGCCGTGTCGATGACGGCCCGTTGCGCGAGCCGGAACCGGTCCACGCCCGCCGCCGACGCGCCCATGCTGCCGGATTTGTCCACGAGAAATGCGACGGCTGCCGAGTCACCGAGTCCGGTCGGCTTCGAGATCACCGGCAACAGCGGCTCGAGCGCCGAGTCGCGGTACGCTCCGGCCGCGAACGCCCGCTCGCCGCCCAGCACCAGCAGGCCCGTCGCCTCGTCGCGCACGGCGGCCCCGAGCGCCGTCCACGTCGCGTCGCTCGCGGCGCCGGCCGGCACGTCGTCCAGGACCACCGCCGCATAGCGACCGAGCGTCGCCGAACGGGCGTCGAGGCCCGCCGGGGTGATCGATTCGATGCGCCAGCCGCCGGCCCGCAGGCTGCGCTCGAGCGCGGACGGACCCGACGCGACGTAGAGCACGGTTGCGGGCGGCTCGACGTCGATCACGGCCGCGTTCCGCCACGCATCGAGCACGGCGGCCGTGGCCGCATCGCGCAGTTCGACGTCGAGCAGCCGGATTCCCGCGTCGCCCGCCCGCCAGCGAAGTGACTGCAGACCGAGGCGCCCCGGCGCGACGTCGACGGCCGTCGGACGGGATGCATCCTCCGGCATGGAGAGGCGGAGCTGCAGCGGTCGCGCACTCGTCCCGGCCAGCCGCACGGCCACGGACACGAGCTGGCCCGGTGTCGCAGCGCCGGGTGCGAGCACCTCGACGATGCGCGGCGTCGTCGCCTGCGGACTCACGGCGCGCCACAGGACCGGCACGCCGGCGTCCGCCGCCGCGCGCAGCCCGCGCCGCGTGTCGCCCTCGGTGGCATTGCCGTCCGAGACCATCACGATCGCCGCAGGTCGAGCCGCGCCCGGCCCGCCGAGTGCACCTTCGAGAGCCTGCTCCAGGTTGGTCGAGTGCGGTTCGATCGGACCCGCCCGTCCGGCAAACTCGACGAACTGCACGTCCACGGGCCCCGCGACGGCTCGCACCGTTTCGAGCGCCTGCGCTACGGCCGCGTCGACCGCGTCGGCCGGGGCGCTCGCGGAGCGGTCGGCGAGCACACGCACGACCGCGTCGTGGCGCTCCGTCGGCCACGGCCGCCCCGCCACGACCAGCGCGAGCAACACGATCGCCGCCAGCTCGAGCAGCACCGTCGCGAGCTTGCGGTCGACACGCAGCGTCATGCGCTCACCGAGGCGGCCCTGCGCTCCTGCCGCGCACGCCGCGCAAGCGACGCCACGTCCCAGGCGAGCAGCGCCAGGACCAGCCACAGGGCGGGCAGCAGGAACGGCGAGGTGTTGCCTGGGGTCGAGGCCGTCGCCGTCGCGTGGTTCTGCAGGCGGCCCAGGGCCGCGACCCGCGACGCGGCGTCACCACGGTCTGTTCCAGCGGTACGGTCGAGCAGCGACACGCCGAGCGCGGTGTCGACTAGCCACTCGACCAGCAGGGGCACGGCGGGATCGCCAGCGATCTCGGCCGACGACAGGTCGAGTGACGTGTCGACGATCCTGGGCGGACCCGGGCGCAGCACCACGATCGGTTCGGCTGCGGTCTCGACCAGCACGATGTCCGCAGGGCCCGGCGCCGCGATCCGGCCGCGAACGCCGAGCGTCGGTGCAATCCGCAGCGCCGCGGCTGCAAATCCGGCGCGCGCGCTGGAGAGCAGCGATTGGCTCTCAAGTGCGGCGGGCGCGCCATCGGTCAAGTGCACGCGCGGCAGGTTCGCGTCGCCAGGCTCCCCGCCGCCGCAGTCCACGACGAGTTCCGCATCGCCGCCCCGCGCCGCGCGCAGCGAGGGATGCGCAGCAAGCGCGCGACGCATGGCGGGCGGACAAGTCGTGTCGACGCGAACGGCGACCGGTGCAATCGTTTCGAGCCGCACCTCGGCCGTGTCATCGCGGGCCAGCGCGTCGGCCGGCACGAGGCGGGCCGTGACCGCAGGGGCGTCGACACGCGTCGAGATCTCGACCGTCGCCGCCGAGCCCGGCTCGAGCGTGAGCGTGCGTGCGTCGAGGAGCGTGGAGCCGGCCGCGATCTCGACGCGCCGCGACTCCTGCCGCTCGCCGCCGTTCAGCACGCGCACCTGGACCGCGCGTGCGTGAGGGTCGGTCGGCTGGGGCCGCGCCACGAGGCGCGTGATGCCGACGTTGTGTGCGACGCGGCCGACCTGGAACACGCGGCTCACCGGCGTCGTGGCGAGCCAGGCATTGACCGCCGGGTCGGCGCCATCCGTGACGAGCCAGTGCGCGCGCGCCGGATCTAGATGGCGCGGATCCGGGACCTCGGGTTCACTCCCGCCGGCGACGGCCTCGATCCCGCGACGGGTCGCGTCGTCGAGCCCGGCCCGCGACTGCCAGGGACGGCTGAGAGTACGGACCTCGACGTCCACCGTGCCATCGCGGCTGAGCGCCGTTTCCGCGTCGCGCAAGCCGCGCTCGAGGCGCGTCTCGCCGCTTTCCTCCGTCAGCATGCTGAGCGAATCGTCCACCCACACCGTGACGCGCGGCGCTGGTCCAGGCAGCGTCGGCCCCGCGAGCACGAGGGACAGCAAAGCGGCGATGGCGGCCCGGCGCAGCCACGCCGGATCCGCTCGCCGTCGCGCACCCGTCTGGGGCGCCGCGTGCGTCGCCTCGCGCCAGAGCTCGACACTCGCCACCTCGTGGCGTCGCAGTACGGGCCCGCTGCGATGCAGGTACCAGATGACCGGGACCAGCAGCAGCCCGAAGAGCCACGCAGGCGCGGCGAAGAACATCACGCCGCGCGGGCCCGGACGAGGTGATCGATCAGCACGCGCTGCCAGGGCTGCGTGACGTCCCAGGCGCTGAACGCGATGCCGCTCGACGCCGCGAATCGCCGCAGGCGCCGCACCTGCTCGGCCTGCGCCGTCCGGGCCGCGAGTTCGACGGTCGGGCCGGTCTCCGAGGTCAGGCTCGCGCCCGTCTCGACGTCGTGCAGTTCGACGGGGCCCGGTCCCGCGAGCCGCAGCTCGCGCGGATCGTGGGTCTGCAGCGCGTGCAGCAGTACGCAGCGCTCGCGCAGCGCGGCGAGGCCGGGCCGCAGGTCGGCGGGCCCCAGGAAGTCGCTGATCACGAAGGCCGAGGCCGTTCCGAACAGTCGGCGCACGCAGGCGGCGAGGTTCGAACGCGCGCCTCGCGCCGCCGGGCGCAATGCGCGGAGCGAGCGCACGATGCCCGGAAAGTGCCGCGCGCCGCGGCCCGGCGGCACTTCGGCCAGCACGTCGGAGGCGAACGCCACGACCGCGACCCGGTGGCCGAGCTCGAGCAGGGCAAACGCGAGCGCCGCCGTGGCGCGCACGGCGGCCTGCCATTTCGCGGCGTCGCCGACCGCCATCGATGAGCTCGCGTCGAGCATCAGGAACCAGTCGCCCGAGGTCTCGGCCTCGAACTGCCGCACGATCGGCCGTTGCCGACGCGCGGTCTGCCGCCAGTCGATGTGACGGACCTCGTCGCCTGGCACGTAGTCACGATGGTCGAGGTGCTGCAGCCCGACGCCGGCGCGGCGCTTCATCGTGCGGGACCCGAGCGCGGGCGTGGGATGCTCGGCGAGCAGGTGCGCGACGACCCGGGCGAAAGCGCCGAGTTCGGACTGCGTCGGCAGCGGGTCGCGACTCAGTGCTCCCGACGCCATGAGTCTATGAGCCCTGCGAGCACGGTGTCGGCGTCGAGTCCCTCGAGTTCGCTCTCGAGCCTGAGCAGCACGCGGTGGCGCAGCGTCGGGAGGGCGACGGCGGCGAGGTCCTCGACGTCGAGGTGCGACCGGCCGTGCATCACGGCGCGCACGCGCGCCGTGCGAATGAGCGACTGCAGTGCGCGGGGGCTCGCGCCGTAGCGGATGTGGCGCCGCCCGGACGCGACGTCGCCGTCTGTCGCGGGCTGAGTGGCCAGCACCAGCGCGATCGCCGCCTGCTTGCAGCGCTCCGACACCAGCACCGAGCGGCACAGCCCGATGAGGCGCAGCACTTCGGATGGCTCGAGCACGGCGGGCAACGTGTCGGCGGGCTCGGCGTCGAGGGAGACGTCGAGCAGGGCGCGCAGCGCCGCGGCGTCGGGATACGGCACGCGCAGCTTGAACATGAACCGGTCGAGCTGCGCCTCGGGCAACGGATAGGTGCCCTCGAGTTCGATCGGGTTCTGCGTGGCGAGTACGCAGAACGGTTGCGGCAGCGGCCGGCTGGTGCCGGCGTGCGTCACCTGCATCTCCTGCATCGCCTCGAGCAGCGCCGCCTGCGTGCGCGGCGTCGCGCGATTGATTTCGTCGACCAGCAGGAGCTGGGCGAACACCGGGCCGGGCCGGAACACGAAACCCGAGGCGCCGTCGCGACCGGTGCTGAAGACCTCGGAGCCTGTGACATCGGCCGGCATCAGGTCGGGCGTGCACTGCACCCGCGACCACTGCAGGCCGAGCGCCGCGGCCAGCGCCTTCGCGAGATGCGTCTTGCCGAGACCCGGCAGCCCCTCCATCAGCACGTGACCGCCGGCGAAAACGGCGGTGACGATGCCGGCGACGAGCTCATGCTGGCCCACGATCACGCGCTCGAGGGCGTCGCGCACGGCGGCAAGGTGCTGCTGGGCCTGCGGGAAGGAGGGTTCCGGCGACGACGCTCGGTTCATTCGGTGACTCCGGAGTCCGCGAAGTAGGCTCGGACGTAGGCTGCTTCCGCAGGTCCCAGACGCCGGGAGATACCTGCTTCGGGGGGCGTGGCTGCGCGCACGGCGGTCAGGGCCGTCGGGAGGCGATGGCCGTCGCCTGAGTCCGCGGTGAACTGCGCATCGGCATCCGGGTCGGCGCGACTCGCGTCGCTGGCCGCAGCGTCGAGGGCGTGGAGCGAGGAGGCGAGCGCGCCCTGCCAAGCCTCCGACAGGCCGGCGTCCGCACTCGTATCCGCGCTCAGGCCGGCGTCCCGGCCGCCGGTGGAAGCCCGGCCGGCACTCGCAGCGATACCCGCATTCGTCCCCGCTTCGCGCTCGTCGGCCCCCGCCGCGTCCGCGGCCGGCTGCAGCGTGCGCTCCGAGACTCGAGCGCGGACGGTCGGCCCGCTGCTTTCGCCGCCCGCGCTCGTTCCGGACGGGGCCGTTGCGTCTACATCCAGCGCTTGCCCGAGTCCTGCCGCGGAGTCCGCGGCGGGCGCGCCCCGGCGGTCACCCGCCGCAACTGCGTAGTTGCCTCCGCGCAGAACAGGGATCTGCAGCAGCACGCCGCAGAGCGCGACGCTCACCATTGCGACGGCGAGCGGTTCCCGCAGGCGCGGGCGCAGGGGGAGTGCGCGCAGTCGCTCCAGGCTGGTCGGCGCGATTCCCTCGATCCAGTCCTCGAGCCGCGCCCGCGCAGCCGTTGCGGCTCGTGCGTTCGCAGACGCCTCGAGAAACGTGGAGTACGCCGATTCGGCGCCGAGCCGCCCGTCGGCCCAGGCGGCGCATTCGGTTCGCGTCAGCCGCGCCGCCGCCGCGCGCGCCGTGAGCAGGATCCAGGCGCCGGTCGACAGCGCGACGACGCTGCCGAAGGCCAGCGGTCGCACGAACACGTGCAGCAGTGCGGCACCGAGCGCGACGGCGATCGTGAGCCCCGCGCTGACGCGCACCGCGTGGAGCACCTGTTCGCGTCGCAGACGCCGACGTACCGCGCGCAGTACGCCATCGGCGGCCGTCGCGGCGAGCCTCGTCATGCGCCTCGACTCCCGGTGTACGCCGTGGCTACCCGCGCGCAGGCGGGTAGCCACGACGGCTTGGCGGCCGCATGGACCGGATCCAGAGGGACGGCGGACCCAGCCCGCCCGCGCGACGGCAGGTTCGGGGGGGCCGTCGCGAGGGGGCATCCACGGCGAGATGCCGGTTCACTGCTGGCCCAAGCAAGCCTCGTGCCATTCGACCGAGTCGGGCAGAGTCCTTTTTTTCCTAGAAAAATCATTGGGTTGACAAGCCGACCCAATCCTTCGGGCCGTGGCGCGCCGCCGGCCCCTGGCCAGCGCGAACCGCTCCCGGACCGCCTTCCTCGGGCATAACTGCATGATCTGCAATCGAAAACCCGTATGACCAGCATTCGCCAGCGGTCTGTGTGCAAGCGATGCAGCGGCGGACTGCTCAAGTGGCCATCTTTGAGCGCAGCGTGCTGCGGCTGATGCCGAGCAGGCGCGCCGCAGCGACCTGGTTGCCGCCGGTCGCTTTGAGGGCCTCGTCGATCAACGCTCGCTCGAGACGCGTCATGGCCGCCTCATGGATCGGCGGCGGCGCATCGGGCGAGGCCGCGCCCTGGGCGACGAGCGCAGCGGCCACGGCCTCGAGCGGCGCCGTCAGCCGGTCGAGCTCGGAAGCTGGTTCGGCGACGCTCGATTCCGTCGCCAGGGTGAGGTCGTGCACGGAGAGGGTGGTGCCCTTCGCCGTCAGCACGGCCCGCTTGATGACGTGCTCGAGCTGCCGGACGTTGCCGGGCCAGTCGCGCGCACGCAGTCGCTCGAGCACGCCCTGCTCGACGGCGACGATGGACTTGCCGGCCTCGCGGTTCGCGTCGGCGAGCAGCGCCCGCACCAGCTCCGGGATGTCGTCCGCGCGCTCGCGCAGCGGGGGCACGTGGATGGTGACGAGGTTGATACGGTGAAACAGGTCCTCGCGGAAGTCGCCGGCGGTGACGGCGGCGGCGAGATCGCGATTCGTCGCACACACGAGCCGCGCGCGGAACGCGACCGGCGCGCTGCCGCCGACCCGCTCGAACGTGCGCTCCTGCAGCACGCGCAACAGCTTGCTCTGCAGATTGAGCGGCAGCTCGGAAATCTCGTCGAGAAAGAGCGTGCCGCCCGCGGCGATCTCGAAACGCCCGGCTCGCATCTGCTTGGCGTCGGTGAACGCGCCCCGCTCGTGGCCGAAGAGTTCGGACTCCATGAGCGACGCAGGGATGGCAGCGCAGTTGATCGCGACGAAGGGCTGGTCCGCGCGCCGGCCGCTGGTGTGTATGGCCCGCGCCACCAGTTCCTTGCCGGTGCCGCTCTCGCCCTGCACCAGCACGCTCATGTCGTTGTCCGCGAGCAGGACGATGCGCTTGAAAATTTCCTGCATCGGTGCGCTGCGGCCGACCAGGCGGCGCGGCGGGACATCGGCCCCGCCGTCGATGGGGACGGAGGCGGCGTCCGCGCGGCCCGCGACGGCGAGCGCACGGCGCACGAGCTGGCGGATCTGGGCCAGTTCCAGCGGCTTGCCGAGGTAGTCGAAGGCGTCGCCGTGCAGCGCGTCGGCGGCCGTTTCCAGCGTGCCGTAGGCCGTCATCACGATGACCGGCAGCCCGGGCTCGATCTGCTTGATCTCCTTGAGCGCGGCCAGTCCATCCATGCCGGGCATGCGGACGTCGAGGAAGGCGACGTCGGGACGATCGGAGCGCACGCGCTCGACGGCTTCGCGGCCGTTCGCGACCGTGATCGCCATGTGGCCCTCGGCCTCGAGGATCGCGCGAAACGCCTCGCAGATCGAAGGCTCGTCGTCCGCCACGAGGATGCGTGCCATGTGCGCAGTGTAGCCGCGCGCTCAGGCGCGGACGCAAGCCGGGAGCTCGATCCGCGCGCGCGTTCCGCCGAGCGCGTCACTCCGGCCGAGCTGCAGCACGCCGCCATGCTCGGCGACGACGTCCCGGCACAGGCGCAGGCCCAGGCCGAGGCCGAACGGCTTGGCGCTGCCGCCTGCGGCTGTCGCCTCGCCCTCGCCGGCCGCCAGACCCGGCCCGGAATCCTCGATGTCGATCGACAGCAGGCCGCGCCCGGCGTCGTGCGCCGTGCCGACGCGCAGCGTGCCGCCGCCCGGCAGCGCGTCAGCGGCGTTCACGACGAGGTTCAGCACCGCCTGCTTGATCCGGTCGCGATCGATCCGCGCTGGCGGCACCGGCTCGAGCATGCGCTGCAGCTCGATGCCGCGATGCTCGAGCGACGGCCCCATGATGTGCAGCACGGACTCGACGACGGACGTCACGTCGTCCTCGCGCAGGTCCGCCGGCTTCGCCCGCCCGAGCGACAGCGACGTACCGACGATCAGCTCGAGCCGTTCGACCTCGTCGAGCAGGCGGCGGACGGTCGCCGCCTCGCTGGCCGGGCCGCGCTCGCCCATGAGCTGCAGGTGCAGCTTGAGCCCGGTCAGCGGATTGCGGATCTCGTGCGCGATGCGCGCCGACATCTCGCCGAGCGCCGCGAGCCGGCTGCGCTCCGCGAGCTCCGCCTCGTAGCTGCGCAGCTTCGTCGTCATGTCGTCGAGCGCCGCCGCCAGTGCGGCGAGCTCGCCATGTGGCACCGGGCCTGCGATCACGTCGCGGCGGCCTGCCGCGATCTGATTCGCCATCGTGGCGAGGCGGTGGATGGGCCGCGTGATGCTGCGCATCAGCAGGTACAGGAGTCCGGCCAGCAGCAGGCCGGCCGCGAGCACGGCGAGGCCCATGCCAAATGCAGCGCGTCGCGCCGCGTCCTGCGCGTCCCTCAGCGACGCTGCGACGAGAATCGCAGAGGCGCCGGGCACCCGTTCGTCCGGCAGCTGCCTCAGGACCGCGACGGCCGGTTGGCCGCCGACGTCGAGCCGGAACGGCTTGCCGGAGGCTTCGGCCGTCACGTCGCCGGCCGCGATCCGCGCCGCCACGGACGCAGCCAGCGGTCCCGCCGCGCCCGTCAGGACCACGCCGTGCGCGTCGAGCACGGCGATATGGGCGCCCTGCAGGTCGGCGGCCCGCTGCAGCACCTCGGGCGTGTAAGGCAGGCCGGGACTGGCGAGCACCGTCGCGGCGCGCTCGAGCTGATCGGCGACCCGCTGTTCGAGCGAACGGGTGAACACGACGGTGGCAATCGACCACGCGGCGACCATGGCCAGCAGCATTGGCGCCAGCGCCGCCAGCATGAGTCGCAGGCGCAGGCTGAGGGCCGGCTTGCCCGCGGGCACGGGAACGGTGTCGGTGTCGGTGGTCATGGTCAGGTCGGCGGGTCGTGGCCGGTCCCGGGCTGGACACCACCCCATTTTGCCTGTGCGCAAAAAAGAAAAGCGGGTGATGCTCGCGCATCACCCGCCGCGGTTTTCACCGGTCGGCCCGGCGCCCGCAGGACGGGCGCCGGCCGGGACGGCGTGAGGCCGTCAGTAGAACTTCTTCGGCAGCGTGCCGAGGTACACCTTGGCGCAGGCCGCCTGGTCGTACGCGTCGATATAGTTCTTCGAGCTCCCTGAGGGCGTATCACCCTGGAAGTAGTTCGCCCACGTGTTCGTGGCGTCCACGGCGACCCGGGCCGGATACTTGCCCGAATAGATCGACATGATGTCCGTGGTCACCTCGGTCTTGGTGAGCTTGCCGTCGCCGTTCTTGTCGCAGTAGAGCCCGCCCTCGATCGGCGGCGGCTCGATGACGACGTCGTCGACGGAGTCGCAGATCTTGTCCTTGTCCGTGTCGAGGCAGCCGCCGCCCACCGACCGCTGCAGGACCAGCAGCGCGTAGATGTGCTCGGCGTAGGAGTTCCAGCGGTTCGGCGAGCTGTTGCAGCCGTAGTAGCCGACGTTGCCCTGCGCGACCGAGCACTGGTGGCTCATGATCATGTAGGCGTAGTCGTAATAGACGCGCTTGGTCTCGGCGCCATAGTAACCGGCGCCCTCGGGTCCGAAGAGCGCGATGCGCGTGTCGGTCGCCGGGTCGCGAAGCACCTGGCGGGATGCGCACGCCGGCGCGTCGCCAGCGGGCAGGGTGCCGATGTCCGCGACGCCGATGTGGCCGGCGGTCGGCACGGCCTTGGAATCGAGCAGGAACTGATACGCCTTGAACGACGACCAGAGGTAATACCAGTAGGACAGGCCCCACCCGGCGTCGATGCTTTCGACGTTCGTGTCGTCGTAGCGATAGCGGTTCTGCAGCCAGCGCAGGTAGGCCTGCACCGTGGCCGAGTTCAGGCTCGAGCCGCCGACCAGCTGGATCCAGAGGCCCGACGCCGTCTGCTGGATCGAATTGTCGGAACCCGCGTTGTAGCCGTGGCCTTTCTCGTTCGCCGGCGGCGCGTTCGGGTCGGTGCAGCCGCCACCCTTGGTGCCGTTCTTGATGTAGGCGTTGCGTGCCAGGTCGGTCGCGGCGTTGAGCTGGGTCCAACGCGCATTGTCGGCATAGGTGCCGCCCTGGTAGACCGTCCGTGCCGAGGCGAGGCCCGCGACCGCGAGCTGCGTCGTGGAGGAGTCGCGGCAGCCGTTGTTGGTGTAGCACCAGTAGCCGTTCTGGGCCGGCCACGAGGAGGTGTCGTCGGCGAATCCCTTGCGCTGGTTCGCCATGGTCCGGTCGAAGACCTTGTCGAGCGTCTCCTTCAGCGTGAGCGGTGCGCCGTCGAGCTCCGTCGTCGGCCCATCGTCCTTGTCCACGCCGCCCGTCACCATGTAGACCGACAGGCCCATCATGTAGCCGCCGTCGCGGTAGGCATAGAAGCTCGTGCCCTGCGAGTTCACGTTGTCGATGATGTTGCGCACGGTGCGGCGCATGCGCGCCTGGTCTTCCGCACTTGCGCCTGCATAGCCCTGGCCGACGGCGTCAGGGCTGGGGCGCTTCTCGAGCAGCGCCAGCAGCGCGAGGCCCGTGGCGTTGCTGCAGCTGAAGCTCGTGTCGAAACAGTGATGCGTGTCCAGCCAGGCGAGGCCGAGGTCGATCGACGTCGCGACGTCTTCCTCAAACGTCGTCGGCGCGTCGGCCGACATGGCGGGTGCCGCCGTCAGGACGCCGGTGGCCAGCGCCGTCAGGATCTTCTTGAAACTCAACATGGATATCCCTCCGAAACGGGTAGGAGGACCCTCGAGTCCCCCTACGAACCCGAAGCTCAATGGAACCTCATGCAAGTCCCATACCCTTATCCAGCTTGGTGCAGTAACTGTTTGAAAATCCGACAGAACTGCTTTTGTTTCAGTCAGCCGCTCCTTGCGGCCGCAAGGAAATTGTATGTTTTTTCGACAGGCAAAATTTCCGGTTCGGCGCAGTTCTTTAGGCAAAAATACGTAGTCGGGAGGATGCGGCCGAGCACACCGGACCGTTCCGGCATCGGCAACCCCGGGTCGGCGTGGCTCAGGATTGAGTCCAGCCCTCGGTCGCGCTGACCGGGATGATGTCCACGTCCACGAACTCTCGGAACGGCGCCGCGAGGCGCTCGACCGCCGCCGCGTCCGGCGCCTCGAGCAGGGTGAAGTTGCGCGAGTAGTCCGCGGCCGCCCATTCGCCGCGGATGTGCACGTCGGCCGGTACGGCGGCATAGAACGCCTTGGCGCGCTCGGCGAGCTGTGCGTATTGCTCCGGCGTGAGGCCGGGTCGGGTGCGGTTAATCAGGAAGATCAGCATGAGTCGGACCCTCGGTGGAACGTAATCGGCGCAGTCGCTGCCAGAGGAGCCATCCGGCGACGGGCAGCAACATCGGCAGCAGCAGGCCTGCGCCCAGCGGCGCGGATGGCAGCAGTTCGGCGCCGTTCAGGGCAAGGGCCGCCGCGTAGATCAGGTTACCGCCGCCACAGGCCAGCAGGAACTGCCGCCAACTCAGGTTCGCGGCGCCCGCCGCGAGCGCCATCGCCTCGGCCAGCACCGGCACGGGACGGCTGAGGAAGAGGGCGGCCAATGTCGGCGCGGCCGGCAGGTCGCCGCCCTTTCTGCGCAGTAGTGCGCGGCTCGCCGCATAGGCGGCCAGCTGGCCCGTCATCAGGCCGCCGAACGCGGCGAGGAATCCCGCCGCGAAGCCGAGTCGGGCACCGAGCAGCGTGCCCACGATGCTCGAGGGCACCGGCAGCAGCACGTCGACGGCGAGGAGCCCCGCGCCCGCGAGCGCGAAGATCCCTGCGTGGGCGTCCGTGGCCGAGAGCCAGCGCTCGCCGGGAATTTCGCCGATTATGAAAAAGGGGACGAGCGGAACCGAGAGCGCTGCGGCAATAATGAACGCGCCGCGCACGAGGCGGCCGGGCGGGGTTGCGTTGCGAAGGGCCACGTCGGTCGCACGATAGCAGCACGGCGGCGGGAACGCAGCCGCGACGCAGCGCAGCCACGGAAGTTGCGAGGGGCAGTCGATCGATGAACGGTCTCACAGGTTCGCCTGCGCTCAAGGTGCAGGTCATGTGCGAGGGCATCCGCTACACGGAGGCGCTCGGCCGCGCTGCGGAGCATTCCGCGCCGAATTTCTATCCCTATCGGTTCAAGAAAGGCGAGCCCGACCCGACGGGCAAGGGTCTCGCGACGATTCCCTACCTGATCAACACGCGCGACGGCACCGAGATCCGCATCCTCGGCAATGGCGATTCGCCCTGGCACGTCGAGGGCGATCGCGCACAGGGCTACGTGCTCATCGACGACCGCTCCGGGCAGAGCGTGTCCGTCGAGTTCGAGCCGCGCGATCCCTGGATGAACCACCGCACCGCCGACGGCCTGCCGCTCGCACAGGCGGGATTGCAGACGCACGGCGACATGCTGGTCATCAACGTCGCCCCGGGTTGCGAGTATTTCCTGCACAAGCACGACGGCCACTCGATGCGCTGCGCGTTCTGCGCGTATGGCGCGCCCGACGAGCGCACGGCGCACCTCGGTCAGGTGACGGGGCGCGTGGAGATTCCCGAGCGCACGCTCGAGCGCATGGCCGAGGGACTGCACGCCGTGGTCGCGCAGACGACGATCCGGCACATCTACCTCGTCGGCGGCTCGCTCACCGACAGCCGCAAGGAAGGCGAGCGCTTCCTGCAGCTCGCGCGCTTCGTCAAGCGGGAGAACCGCTACGGTATTCCCGTGGCGCTCGGCTCCGGGGCGATCCCCGACGACCAGATCGAGCAGTTCCGCCGCGACGGACTGGTCGACTTCGTCTGTTTCAATCTCGAAATGTGGTCGGAGCCGCTGTTCGCGAAGGTCTGCCCGGGCAAGAACCGCTACGTGGGCTACGCGCGCTGGATCGAGGCCCTCGAGACCGCGGTGCGCTGCTTCGGTCGCGGGCAGGTCTACTCCGCGATGGTCGCCGGCATCGAGCTCGATCCGGAGTACGGGCTCGAATGGCGCGACGCCGCACGCCTCGCGCTCGAAGGGGCGGAGGATCTCTGCAGCCGGGGCATCCTGCCGATCTACTCGCTCATGTGGCCGCCCGGCGGCAAGGAGCGGCCCGATTACCACGAGCGCATCCGCGGCTACTTCGAGGCGCTCAATCTCGGTTATCGCGACCTCCGGCACCGCCACGGACTGCATTTCTCGCCGGGCTTCATGTGCCATCGCTGCGCCTACATGCAGATCGAGTGCGATCTCGACCGGCAGGAGGCCGCGGCATGACTCGTCCGGCACTGCCCGATCCGGGTCCCATCGTCCGCCTGAGCACGGCTTACTGGGACAGCCAGGTGCTGCTCACCGCCAACCGCCTGCGGATCTTCGACCAGTTCGCCACCGGCCCGCGGACGGCGGATCAGGTCGCGAGCGCGCTCGGGCTCGATGCGCGGATGACGGGACTCCTGCTCCGGGTGTTGGCCTCGCTCGGCCTGCTCGAGGTCCGCGACGGCGCGTTCGTGAACTCGCCCTCGGCCGCCGCGTTCCTGGTGTCGTCGAGTCCTGCGTACATGGGCGGCGCGATCCGCTACGGCGACCAGCTCTACTCGACCTGGGGCCGGCTCGAGGAGTCGCTGCGCAGCGGGCGCCCGGCGCTGCCGGCGGAAACCTATCTCGGCGAGGATGCCGAGCGCACGCGCACGTTCGTCTACGCGATGCATGGCCGCGCCATGGGCGTTGCCCGCGCGCTCGTCGAGGTGCTCGATCTCGGAGGACGGCGCACGCTGCTCGACGTCGGCGGCGGCCCCGGCACCTATTCGATCCTGCTCACGGAGCGTTTCCCGGGATTGCGCGCGCAGGTCCTCGAACTGCCGGGCGTCGCGGCGGTCGCACGCGAGATCGTGGCGGCCGCGGGCGCGGCCGACCGCGTGACGCTGCGCGACGGCGACTATCACGAGGCCGATTTCGGCAGCGGCTTCGACGCGGTGCTGATGTCCGGCATGTTCCACCGCGAGACGGAGGCCACCTGCCGGCGGCTGATCGACAAGGCGCAGGCCTGTCTCGTGCCCGGTGGCCTGCTGATGGTGAGCGACGTGTTCGCGGATGCGGGCGGCTGCGCGCCGCCGTTTGCCGCGCTCTTCGGTCTCAACATGGCGCTCACCGCGCCGGATGGCACCGTCCACGCGGATGCCGACGTCGCGGTCTGGATGCGTGACGCCGGCTTCGGCGAAGTGGGGCTGCGCGCACTGCCGCCGCCAATGCCGCACCGGGTCGTGACCGGCGTCCGCCGCTGACCCCGGGGTGGAGCGACTCGAGTCACCGCTGGCGAGCCGCGTACAGGCCGCCGTGCGCTGGCGGTCCACCAGGCTCGGCGCATCTCTTTGATTTTCATCGGTTCATGGCCCTGAACGGGTCACGAGGGCAACTGGCATGAGTATTGCTCTTTGCAGAGGGAAGCTTCACGACAAGGCACCGGACGAAGTGCTTCATTGCGACAGACACGGGCGCGCGTTGGGCGGCCGCCCCGTCGTTTCCACGCCCACGCCCGGGCCGTGTCCGGTGGCTGGCGCACGCCGGGTGCTGGCGCTCGCCGCGGCGAGCCTGCTTTTCGCCGCGCTGCCGGCACGAGGCGAGGCGCCGGCGATTCCTGCCACGTCGGACGCCGTCAAGTCACTGGGTGGCGAGCGTTACCAGATCGGCAAGATCCTCCTCGATCGGAAGGCGCGGCAGATGAGCTTCCCGGCCCGCGTGCACGTCTTCGACAAGCCGCTCGAGTACCTGCTGACGGCGCCGAACGGCATGAAGGAGTACGAGAGTCTGCTCGAGGCCGACGTATCGGGGACCGAGTTCAATCTCGCCTGCATCCTGCTCGGCCTCGAGCGCGACCCGCACCAGGGGACCTTCTACCAGTTCAGCAAGCCGCCGCTCGCGGGACCGCGCGTCGCCATCACCGTCGCGCTGCCGGACGGCGGCTCTACGAAGCGGGTGGACGTCGCCGAACTGCTGTTCGACGCCGGCTCACCGCAGGCCCAGCCCGTGGAGTGGGTCTATGTCGGCTCGCAGATCAACGCGGTGAGCAACGAGTTCGCCGCCCAGGTTGCCGGCACGCTCATCGGCTTCGTGCACGACCCCAACAGTGTGATCGAGTCGGTGAACGCGCTCGGTGTCGGGTCCTACGGCTCGATCAATGGCAATGACGCGCTCCTGCCGCCGGTCGGCACGGAGGTCGAGATCTCGATCACAGCGGCGGACGGGCGCGAAGGGAAGAATTGAGCCGTCGGCCCGGCTCACGAGGGAGGAATGCTTGTCGACCAACGCCACGATGCAAGACCCGGCGGACCGGAGCCGCCGGCTCCTCGCCTGCACCGCGGCGCTGCTCGTCGGCTCGATTCCGCGCGTGGCGGCCGCCGCAGCGGCGCCGGCGGGCGATCCGTCGCTCGACGAGCTCGAGCAGATCGTCGTCACCGCGACGCGCCTGCCGATCCGGGCGTTCGAGGTGCCGGCCATGGCCTACGCCGAGTCGGCAGCCGACGTCCTGCAACTGTACCAGTCGCGCACGCTGCCGGAAGCGCTCGGCGAGGTGCCGGGCGTCCTCGTGCAGAAGACCTCGAACGGCCAGGGCTCGCCGTTCATCCGCGGTTTCACGGGCTTCCGCAACGTGCTGCTGGTCGACGGCATCCGGCTCAACAACTCGGTGTTCCGCGACGGTCCGAACCAGTACTGGAACACGATCGACACGTATTCGGTGAGTCGCATCGAGGTGCTGAAGGGTCCGGCCTCCGTGCTCTACGGCAGCGACGCCATCGGCGGCGCGGTGAACGTCCTGTCCGACGTGGCGCCTGGGACCGCCGCCGGCCTGACGCCCCGGGTCGCCTACCGCTATTCGAGCGCCGAGTCGTCGGACACGATCCGCGGTGACCTGACCTACGTCGACCCGCGCCTGCGGGCCACGGCGGGGTACACGTGGAAGGACTACGGCGATGTCGAAGCCGGCGGCGCCACGGGCGTGCAGCCGAAGACGGGTTACGACGAGCAGGACGCGAATGCGCGCGTCGAGATCGACGTGACGAGCCAGGCCACGCTGCTGCTCGGCTACCAGTACGTGAGCCAGGACGACACCTGGCGCACGCACCGCACGATCTACGGCATCCACTGGAACGGCACTCAGGTCGGCACCGACCGCGAACTCGTCTTCGACCAGGGCCGGCAGCTCGGCTACGTGCAGTGGAATCAGCACGGGCTCGGCGCCATCGCGGACGGGATGGTCGCGAGCGCGTCCTACCAGGTGCAGAACGAGGACCAGCACCGCGTGCGGTCCAACCTGCGCTCGGACGAACTGGGCTTCGACGCCTACACCACCGGACTCTGGGTGCAGTTCGACAAGGAGTGGGGCCGCACGAAGCTCGTCTACGGCGTCGACTGGTATGGCGACGAGGTCTCGAGCTACAACGTCGAGTACGACGCCAACGGCTCGATCCGCCGCGTGCATGCGCAGGGTCCCGTGGCGGACGACGCGAGCTACGACCTGACCGGCGCCTTCGTGCAGGCGATCGTGCAGGCGACGCCCCGGCTGTCCGCGACGCTCGCGGGCCGCTATACCTGGGCGTCGATGCACGCGGGCGAAGTCGAGAATCCGGTCACCTTCGCGTCGTACTCGATCCGGGACGACTGGGACAACTTTTCGGGCAGCGCGCGCCTCGCGTTCCAGCCGCTGCAGGACGGCCCGTGGATGCTCTTTGCCGGCGTCTCGCAGGCGTTCCGCGCACCGAATCTCTCGGACCTGACCCGCCTCGACACGGCGCGCTCCGGGGAACTCGAGACGCCGAGCCCAGGGCTCGACCCCGAGACCTACGTCTCGTGGGAGGCGGGCTTCAAGTTCGATGACGGCCGGCTCGCGCTGCAGGCGGCGTACTTCAACACCGACGGCAGCGACGTGATCATCCGCACGCCGACCGGCCGCACGATCGCGGGCCAGCGCGAGGTGACGAAGACCAACGCGGCCGACTCGAGCGTCGACGGCATCGAGTGGCAGCTGTCCTACGCCGTGTTCGACGCACTCGCGCTGTACACCGACGGCCTGTGGATCGACGGCTGGCAGGAGGCGTACCCGAGCGCCACCTCGACGGCCACCGTCAAGGAGCCGATCGACCTGCTGATGCCGACGATGTGGCGGCTCGGCGCGCGCTGGAGTGCGAACCGGCCGAAGCTGCAGGTCGACCTGCTCGTCGAGCACGCGGACGAGCAGGACCAGCTCTCGTCGCGCGATCTCGCGGACACGCAGCGCATTCCGCCGGGCGGCACTCCCGCCTACACCACGCTCAACCTGCGCTCCGAGTGGCGCGTCCTCGAGGGCCTCGTGCTCTCGCTCGCGCTGGACAATCTCACCGACGAGGACTACCGGGTGCACGGCTCGGGCGTGAACGAACCGGGGCGCAACGTCATCGTCTCGCTGACGGCCTCGATGTGATGAACGACGTGACGCGCAGTCCCGCGGCGAAGCTGAGACACATCGAGGCGTGCCTGACGCGCCCGGTCGATTACGTGAAGACGGCCGGCTTCGAGGCCTGGGAGTTCGCGAACGAGGCGCTGCCCGAGCTGTCGCTCGACGGCATCGACCTGTCGTGCACGCTCGCCGGCCGCACGCTGCGGGCGCCGCTCATGATCGCGCCGATGACGGGCGGCACCGACCGTGGCCGCGAACTCAATCGCCGGCTCGCCGCCGTGGCCGAGCGCTTCGGCCTGGCCTTCGCCGTCGGCAGCCAGCGCATCGCGATCGAGGATGCGGCGCGTGCAACGGGGTTCCAGGTCCGGGACGTCGCGCCGGGCGTGCCGCTGTTCGCGAATCTCGGCGCGGCGCAGCTCGTGCGCGGCTATGGCGCCGCCGAGGCCCGCCGCGCGGTCGAGATGATCGGTGCCGACGCGCTGTTCGTGCACCTGAACGCGCTGCAGGAGGCCATCCAGGGCGGCAATCGCGACTTCCGCGGCGTGGCGGAGCGCCTCGCGCAGCTCTGTCGCGAACTCGCCGCCGACGGCATCCCGGTGTTCGCGCGCGAGGTCTGCTTCGGCATGACGGAGGCGACGGCACGCCGGCTGGTCGAATGCGGGGTGAGCGGCATCGACTGCTCCGGCGCGGGCGGCACGTCCTGGGCGAAGGTGGAAGCGTACTGCGCCGATGCGCCGCGCCGGCGCGAACTCGGCCTGCGGTTCGGCGAATGGGGCATCCCCACCAGCCGCTCGATCCTGAACGTGCGCCGTGCCTCGGCCTCGATCACGCTCGTCGCGTCGGGCGGGCTGCGCAGCGGCACGGACGTTGCCAAGGCGATCGCGCTCGGCGCGGACATTGGTGCGCTCGCCAAGCCGTTCCTGCTCGCCGCCGACGCCGGCGAGGAGGCGCTGGAGCGCTTCGTCGTCGAGCTGCTCGACGACCTGCGCCTGTGCATGTTCGCGACGGGTGCGGGGTCGGTGACGGCGCTGCGGGGCAAGCTGCACGCGTCGCCCGCGCCCGCCGCGAGTCCGGAGATCGCGCCGTGAAGCGCACGCTCGTGCTCGACGTCGTCGGACTCACGCCCGCGCTCCTGCCGCACGCGCCGAACCTGAGTGCGCTCGCCGCGCGCGGCGCCCTGCGTCCGCTCAACCCCGTGACACCGGCCGTCACGACGACGGTGCAATCCACGTTCGTCACTGGCGAGTTGCCGCGCGTGCACGGTGCCGTGGCGAACGGCTGGTACTTCCGCGACCTCGCCGAGGTCCTGTTCTGGCGGCAGAGCAACCACCTCGTCGGCGGCGAGAAGCTCTGGGAGACGGCCCGGCGCCGGGATCCCGCGTTCACCTGCGCGAAGCTCTTCTGGTGGTACAACATGTACTCGTCGGCGGACTTCTCCGTCACGCCGCGGCCGATGTACCCAGCCGACGGAAGAAAGCTTCCCGACGTGTACTCGCATCCCGCCGGCCTGCGCGACGACCTGCAGCGCGAACTCGGCACGTTTCCGCTCTTCAAGTTCTGGGGACCGGCGGCCGACATCGAGTGCTCGCAGTGGATCGGCCGCAGCGCGCTCAGGGTCTTCGAGCGCCAGCAGCCGACGCTGACCCTCGTGTACCTGCCGCACCTCGACTACAACCTGCAGCGGCTCGGGCCTGATCACCCGGACATCGCGCGCGACGTGGCGCAGGTGGATGAGATCTGCGGCGAGCTGATCGAGGCGGCCGCGCGCGCGGGAGCCGAGGTGGTGGTGCTGTCCGAATACGGGATCACCGCAGTGTCGAATCCGGTGCACGTGAACCGCGCGCTGCGCCGCGCTGGCTGGCTGCGCGTGCGCGAGGAACTCGGCCGCGAGCAGTTCGATGCCGGGGCCTCGGACGCCTTTGCCGTCGCGGACCACCAGCTCGCACACGTCTACGTCGCCCGGCCCGAACTCGTGCCCGAGGTGGCGCAGGTCCTGCGCGGACTGCCCGGGGTCGAGCGGGTTCTCGATGCCGCCGGGCAGCGCGAACTCGGTCTCGATCATCCGCGTTCGGGAGAACTCGTCGCGATCGCGCGGCCCGACAGCTGGTTCACCTACTACCACTTCCTCGACGACGACCGGGCACCGGACTACGCGCGCACGGTCGACATCCACCGCAAGCCGGGCTACGACCCGGTCGAGCTGTTCGTGGATCCGGCGCTGCGGCTGCCGAAACTGAGGATTGCCGCACGCCTCGCGCAGAAGATGCTTGGTATGCGTTACCTGATGGACGTCATCCCGCTCGATGCCACGCTGGTGAAGGGCTCCCACGGCCGGCCCACGGACCGTGCCGAGGACGGACCGCTCTTCATCACGAGCCGCGCCGATCTCCTGCAGCCCGGTCCGGTCGAAGCGACGGCCGTCAAGGGGCTGCTGCTCGATCACGTGTTCGGCCGGTCGACCGCGGCACGGCCTGCCACCGCGAGGACCGCATGAGGCCCGCAGACCTGCTCACGGCCTGGCTCGAAGCGCGTGTGCCCGCCGAGGGCGCGACGTGGCTGCGGACCGCTGCTTCGCGTCTGCGTCCGGGCATGGATGGAGACCGCGAACTGTTCCTCGCCATGAGCGTCATCGCGCGCCGTCTCGGCACCGCGCCGCTCGCTTTGACGGCGGCGGAACTCGCTGCGGCGTCGGCCGCGCGGCCGGGTTGGGACCCACGGGAGTGGACGGTGGACCAGGCGGCGCGGGTGCTCCTGCTGATCGCGAGTTCGCCCGACGGAACGGAGCTCGCCCGGCGCCTCGACCGGCTCTGCAGCGCGGCCGACATCGGCGAACTGGTGGCGTTCTATCGCGGGCTGCCGTTGTATCCGGACCCGCCGCGTCACGTCCTGCGCGCGGCGGAGGGCCTGCGCTCCGCCATGCCGGTCGTGTTCGAGGCCGTCGCCCACCGCAATCCGTATCCGTCCGAACAGTTCGCGGAGACGGCGTGGAACCAGATGGTGCTGAAGGCGCTCTTCGTCGGGTCGCGGCTCGACCCGATCGCCGGCCTCGACGCGCGCCGCAACGCGACCCTGGCCGTGATGCTCTGTCACTATGCGCACGAGCGCTGGGCGGCCTCGCGGCCGGTGAGTCCGGAGCTCTGGCGCTGCGTGGGCCCATACGCGACCGGCGCCGTGCTCGATGATTTTCGCCGCCTGCTGTCGCGCGGCGTGCAGTTCGAGAGACAGGCCGCCGTGCTCGCCCTGCTCGAGTCGCCGGACGCCGCGGCCCGCACACTCGTCGAGACCGAACCGGGCTTCGCGGCCGACGCAAGGGCGGGCCGCCTGCGCTGGGACATGCTTGCCGCCGGCCCCTGAGGCCGGCCTGGGAGACGACCATGATGTTCATCGACCCGCACATCCACATGAGCGCCCGCACCACGGACGACTACGAGCGCATGGCCGCGGCCGGCATCGTCGCCGTCATCGAGCCCGCGTTCTGGCTCGGCCAGCCGCGCACCCATGCGGGTACCTACGTGGACTACCTGTCGAGTCTCGTCGGCTGGGAGCGCTTCCGCGCCTCGCAGTTCGGCATCCGCCACTACTGCACCATCGGCCTGAACAGCAAGGAGGCGAACAACGAGGCCCTCGCCGAGCAGGTCATGGACGTGCTGCCGGTCTTCCTCGGCAAGGAAGGCGTCGTGGCGGTGGGCGAGATCGGCTACGACGACCAGACGGACGCCGAGGACAAGTACTACCGCGCGCAGCTCGCGCTGGCCCGCGAGCTCGACATGCTGGTGCAGGTCCACACGCCGCACCGCGACAAGAAGCGCGGCACGACGCGCAGCATGGACGTCGCGGTCGAGATGGGGCTCGACCCGGGGCGGGTGGTCATCGATCACAACAACGAGGAGACCGTCCGGGAGGTGCTCGACCGCGGCTTCTGGGCGGCCTTCACGCTCTATCCGCAGACCAAGATGGGCAACGAGCGCATGGTCGAGATCGCGCGCCGCTACGGCTCGCACCACGTGTTCATCGACTCGAGCGCCGACTGGGGCAAGTCCGACCCGCTCGCCGTGCCGAAGACCGCGCGCCTGATGCTGGAGCGCGGCATCCCGCGCGCCGACGTCGAGGCCATCTGCTACGGCAACGCGCTCGCCGCCTTCGGCCAGAGCGGACAGCTCAGCGAGGAGCAGTGGCTCGGGCCGCAGCAGCGCGACGAGCGCCTGTTGTTCCAGGGCAACTCGGTGCTGCGCGGCCAGGAGCCGCGCGTCGACGAGTTGCCGATCATCCCCGAGCGTGACGAGCGCCTGCTGATCGAGTGAGCCACCGGCCGCGAGGAATGTCATGAACACGGACACTGCGAAGATCCTCGAGCTGCCGGGCGCGGCCGTCTACGAGCAGGAATTCACGCTGCGCTGCAGCTACTCGGTCTACTTCACCAGCGCGCTGTTCGCACGCGACAACCCGGTGTTCCTGCAGGCCCTGAGCCGGCAGGAGCCCGCCCGGCGGCATCGTTTCGTCGCGTTCATCGACGGCAACGTGGCGGCGAGCTGGCCGGGGCTGCAGCACGCCATCGCCGCCTACGCGCAGGTGCACGCCGAGTCGCTCGAACTCGTCGCGCCGCCGGAAGTGCTGCCGGCGGGAGAGCAGCTCAAGAACGATCCGGCGCTCGTGACGCGTCTGCAGCGCCGCATGGCGGAGCTCGCCATCGACCGGCACTCGTACGTCGTCGGCATCGGCGGCGGTGCGCTGCTCGATCTCGTCGGCTACGTGGCGGCGACGGCGCATCGCGGGGTGCGCCACGTGCGCGTGCCGACCACGGTGCTCGCGCAGAACGATGCCGGCATCGGCGTCAAGAACGGCGTCAATGCCTTCGGCCGCAAGAACTTCCTCGGCACCTTCGCGGCGCCGCACGCGGTGCTGAACGATGCGGATTTCCTGCGCACGCTGCACCCGCGCGACCGGATCGCCGGCATCGCAGAGGCCGTCAAGGTCGCGCTGATCCGCGATCGCGTGTTCTTCGAGTGGATGGAAGCGCACGCGGAAGCGCTGCGCGAGTTCGCGCCCGCGGCTACGGCGCGCATGATCCGGCGCTGCGCGGAACTGCACCTGAGGCAGATCACGCAGGGCGGCGACGCGTTCGAGAAGGGCAGCGCCCGGCCGCTCGATTATGGCCACTGGTCCGCGCACCGCCTGGAGTCGCTCACCTCGCACGAGCTCAGGCACGGTGAGGCCGTCGCCATTGGCGTGGCACTCGATACGCGCTACTCGGTGCAGGTCGGGATGCTGGCTCCGGGCACGGAGGACCGCGTCCATCGCACGCTGAAGCGCATCGGCTTTCACCTGTGGCACCCGGCCATGGAGTCGAAGGACGCCGCCGGACGGCCGTTGCTGCTCGACGGACTGGAGGAGTTCCGCGAGCACCTCGGCGGGGAACTCTCGGTGACCATGCTGGCGGAGATCGGCCGCGGCGTCGACGTGCACAGCGTCGATCGCGACGAGGTCCTGCGCGCGATGAGCTGGCTGCGCCGCAAAGAGATCGGGCAGTGAAGGTCGGGGACGCCCACCTCACGTACTGCACGAACATCCACCCCGGCGAGTCCTGGGCCGCGATCCGCGCGAACCTCGGCCGGCACCTGCCTGAGGTCAAGCGCCGTGTGTCGCCGGACGCCCCGCTCGGCGTGGGCCTGCGCCTCTCCGCCGAGGCGGCGCGGGCGCTGCAGGAGGCCGGCACGCTCGCGGAGTTCGAGGCCTTTCTCGGCGCGCAGGACCTCTACGTCTTCACGGTGAACGGATTCCCGTACGGGCCGTTTCACGGCACCCGCGTCAAGGAGGACGTCTACCTTCCCGACTGGCGGGAAGAGGCGCGACTCGAATACACGAATCTGCTCGCCGGGTTGCTCGCGCGCTGGGTCCCCGCGCAGGATCCTCACTACGGCAGCGTGAGCACCGTGCCGGGTGCCTTCCGGCCGGCCGTGTCCGGTGAATCCGACGTCGAGCGCATCGTCCAGGGGCTGCTGCGGCACGCCGCGCACCTCGTGCAACTGGAGCGCGACACCGGGCGGCGCATCGTGCTCGCGCTCGAGCCCGAGCCTCGTTGCCTGCTGGAGACCATCGGGGAAACCGTGAGCTTCTTCGTGGATCACCTGCATTCGCCGGCAGCGGCGACGGGGCTCGCCGGACTCACCGGTCTCGATCGTGCCGGGGCCGAACGCGCGCTGCGCCGGCACCTCGGTGTCTGCCTCGACCTGTGCCATGCCGCGGTCGAGTTCGAAGACCCGGCCGCGTGCCTCGCGGCACTCGAGCAGGCCGGCATCGCCATCGCCAAGATCCAGGTCACGGCCGGACTGCGGATCGAGACGATGACGCCGGCCGCGGCGGCGGCGCTGCGGGGCTTCGACGACGCGGTGTACCTGCACCAGGTCGTGGAACGCCGGCGGGACGGACTCCGGCGCTATGTCGATCTCGGACCGGCGCTCGAGTCGCGCGACTGGCGGGACGGCGGCAGCGAGTGGCGCGTGCACTTCCACGTGCCGGTGTTCGCCGAGACCCTCGACGCGTTCGCTTCGACGCAGGATTTCGTGCGCGACACGCTGCGGTTGCTGGCCGGGCGCGCGCGGACCGCGCATCTCGAGGTCGAGACCTACACGTGGTCGGTGCTGCCGCCTCGATACCGCGACCTGCCCGTGGACGAGGCGATTGCCCGCGAACTCGAGTGGGTGCGGGAGCGACTGTCATGAAATGGTCGGTGGCGCTCACGCTCGGTCGCGTCTCCAACCTGCCGACGGTGTGGACCAACGTGCTCACGGGCGTGGTGCTGGCGGGCGGTGCAGCCGGCGACGCACGCGTGCCGCTCCTGCTGCTCGCGCTCTCGCTGCTGTATGTGGCCGGCATGTACCTGAACGATGCGTTCGACCGCGAGTTCGACGCGCAGCACCGCCCGGAGCGCCCGATTCCCGCCGGCGAGGTCACGGCGGCGACGGTGTTCGCCGCGGGCTTCTCGATGCTCGGGCTCGGGCTCGCCGCACTGGCCTGGATCGGTCTCGGTGTCGACGGCGGCACGGGCTGGCGGCCCGTCGTCTCGGGTCTCGCGCTCGCCGCGACCATCGTCTTCTACGACCTGCACCACAAGCGCAATGCGCTGAGCCCGCTCGTGATGGGTCTTTGCCGCATGCTGGTCTACGTTACGGCGGCTTGTGCCGTCGTGGACGTGCTGCCGCCGCGGGTCTTCGCGCTCGCGCTGCTGCTGCTCAGTTACCTGATCGGGCTCACGTACATCGCCAAGCAGGAGCACCTCGGCCGCGTCGCCAACCTGTGGCCGCTCGCGTTCCTCGCGTTGCCGCTGGGGTGGGGCGCGCACGCGGCGCTCGCGGGCGGCGCGGTGGCGGCGCTCTGGCTGCTGCTCGTCGCCTGGGTGCTGTTCGCGCTGTCGCACCTGCGAAGGCGGCGTCCGGGTGACGTGCCGCGGGCGGTCGGCTACCTGCTCGCCGGGCTGTGTCTCTGGGACGCGCTCGTCATCGCGGCGTCTGGACAGGTCGGGACCGCGGCGCTGGCGCTCGCCTGCTTCGCGCTGACGCTCGCGCTGCAGCGCTACGTCGCTCCGACCTGATCTGCGGCTCGCGGTGATGAGTGGCGACACGGTTCCGCTGGCCGCTGCGCTCGCCGTGGCGACGGGTCGTGACGTGGCGCGCGAACCCGACGTCGCCGTCGGTGGGGGCAGCATCAACGAGTGCCGACGCTGGCCGAGTCGCGAGGGCCCGATGTTCGTCAAGCTCGCACCGGCCGGGAGTGTCGGGATGTTCGAGGCCGAGGCGGACGGGTTGCGCGAACTCGAGCAGGCGCGCGCGCTGCGCGTGCCGCAGGTGCTCGGCTGCGGCGTGGCCGAGGGGCGCGCGTTCCTGGCGCTCGAATGGATCGACTTCGGGGCCGCGTCGTCGCGCTCCGAAGCCCTGCTCGGCGAGCGTCTCGCGGCCCAGCACCGCGTGACGGCGGCGGAGTTCGGCTGGCGGCGAGACAACACCATCGGCAGCACGCCGCAGCCCAACGAACCGGACCGCGACTGGGTTCGCTTCTACGTCGTTCGACGGCTGCGGTTCCAGCTCGACCTGGCGGCGCGGAACGGGTTCGGCGGACGCCTCGCCGAGCGCGGGGCGCTGCTGTGCGAGCGCGCCAGTCATTTCTTCGCGACGCATCGACCCGCGGCGTCTCTGCTGCACGGCGATCTGTGGGGCGGCAACTGGGGCGCGGACGCGTCCCGGCAACCGGTGATCTTCGATCCCGCGGTCTACTTCGGCGACCGCGAGGCCGACCTCGCGATGACGCGGCTGTTCGGCGGGTTCGGCCCGTCGTTCTACGCGGCCTACGCGGCGGCGTGGCCCCTCGAGCCCGGAGTTGAGGAGCGCCGCACGCTCTACAACCTGTACCACGTGCTGAATCACCTGAACCTGTTCGGCGGCGGCTATGCGCGGCAGGCCGAGTCCATGATCGAGCGCCTGCTCGCGGCGGCCGGGTGAGCGGCGCGTGAAGTTTCCTTTGCGTCGCACGCGCCTCTCGCGCGATGCTCAGCACCTGTACTCGAACGGGGGAGCGGCGCCCGGCTGCCTGGGCCGGGGCACACGAGCATGAACAACACGTCCGTCATCGTCGGCACGATCGTCGTCTACATGGGCATCTGCCTGGTGCTGGGCTTCGTCGCCTACCGGCGCACGACCAACCTCGCCGACTTCATCCTCGGCGGCCGCTCGCTCGGCAGCTGGGTCACGGCCTTCAGCGCCCAGGCCTCCGACATGAGCGGCTGGCTGCTGATGGGTCTGCCAGGACTCGCCTACGTCGCCGGCGTGAACTCGATCTGGCTGGTGCTCGGCCTGATCGCGGGCACCTATCTCAACTGGAAGTTCATCGCGGCGCCGCTCAGGACGCGCACCGAGCAGCTCGGCAACTCCCTCACGATGCCGGACTACTTCGAGCGGCGGTTCGACGACCGCACGCGCGTGCTGCGCACCCTCACCGCGTTCTTCATCCTCGTGTTCTTCACCTTCTACACGAGCTCCGGCTTCGTCGCGACGGGACGGCTGTTCGAGTCGCTGTTCGGCATGCACTACCACGACGCGATGTTCTGGGGCAGCGTGGTGATGCTCGCCTACACGTTCTTCGGCGGCTTCCTCGCGGTGAGCTGGTCGGACGTGCTGCAGGGCACGCTCATGTTCATCGCGCTCGCGATGGTCGCGGGCATGGGCATCGCGATGACGGGTGGGCCGGGCGGCATGACGGCGGCGCTCGAGGCGCGCAACGCGGCGCTGCTCGATCCGTTCGTCGGCAGCGACGGGCAGGCGATCGGCCTGGTCGGCGTGGTCTCGCTCATCGCGTGGGGACTCGGGTATCCCGGGCAGCCGCACATCCTGGCGCGCTTCATGGCGATCCGGAACGCGGCGGAGATGCCCACGGCGCGGCGCGTGGCGATGGGGTGGGTCATCGTCGTGCTGGTCGCGGCGATCATCGTCGGCCTCGCAGGCACGCTGCTGCTCGACCCGCCGCTCGCGGGCCCGGACAGCGAGAAGGTGTTCATCGTGATGGCGGGGAAGTACCTGCATCCCGTGCTCGCCGGCATCTGCATGTCGGGCATCCTGGCCGCGATCATGAGCACGGCGTCGGCGCAGCTGCTCGTCGCTTCGTCGGCGTTTGCCGAGGACTTCTACAAGGGGCTCTTCCGGCGCAACCCCGGGCGCGTGGAACTGCTGTGGGTCGGGCGCGGCACGGTGCTCGCCATCGCCGTGCTCGCCTATGTGCTGGCGCTGAATCCCGACAGCAAGGTACTCGACCTCGTGGCGTGGGCATGGGCCGGCTTCGGTGCGGCGTTCGGGCCCGCGATCGTCCTGTCGCTGTACTGGCGCGGCATGACGCGCAACGGCGCGCTCGCCGGCATCGTCGTGGGCGGGCTCACCGTGATCCTGTGGAAGCAGGGCCACGGCGGCCTGTTCGCGCTGTATGAGATGGTGCCGGGGGTCGTGCTGAGCGCGCTCGCGATCTGGCTCGTGAGTTCGCTCCGGCCACAGCCCACAGCCCACAGCCCATAGCCCATAGCCTACAACTTCGCCATCACGTGCCGCACCACGGTGTAGTCCTCGAGCGCGTACATCGAGAGATCCTTGCCGTAGCCCGAGCGCTTCAGGCCGCCGTGCGGCATCTCGCTCACCAGCATGAAGTGCGTGTTGATCCAGGTGCAGCCGTACTGCAGGCGCGAGGCCACGGTGAGCGCCTTGCCGACGTCCTGGGTCCACACGGACGAGGCGAGGCCGTAGTCGGAGTCGTTCGCCCACGCGACCGCCTGGTCGGCGTCCTTGAAGCGCGTCACCGAGACCACCGGTCCGAACACCTCGCGGCGCACGATCTCGTCGGACTGGCGGGCGCCGGCGATCACCGTCGGCTCGTAGAAAAACCCGCCGCCGCTGCCGGCCTTGCCGCCGGTGGTGACCTCGATGTGCTTCTGCCGGCGGGCGCGCGTCACGAAGCCCGCGACCCGGTCGCGCTGCTCGGCGCTGATCAGCGGCCCCATCTCGACGCCGTCCACGTTCTGCAGTCCGGTCTTGATCGTGCCCACCGCCGCCGACAGGTCGGCCACGAGACGCTCGTACACCTTGGCGCCGGCGTAGATTCGGCAGGCCGCCGTGCAGTCCTGGCCCGCGTTGTAGTAGCCGAAGGTGCGCACGCCCGACACGACGGACTCGACGTCGGCATCGTCGAACACGATCACCGGTGCCTTGCCGCCGAGTTCGAGGTGCGTGCGCTTGATGCCGTCGCTCGCCTGCCCGAGGATCTTCGCGCCCGTCGCGACGTCGCCCGTGAGCGAGATCATGCGCACGCGCGGGTGCTTCGTGAGCGGCGCGCCCACCGACGCGCCGCGTCCGCAGACGATGTTGACGACGCCGGCGGGGAAGATCTCGGCCAGCAGTTCGCCGAGCTTGAGCGCCGTGAGCGGCGTCTGCTCCGACGGCTTCAGCACGCAGGTGTTGCCGGCGGCGAGGGCGGGCCCGAGCTTCCACGCCGCCATCATGAGCGGGTAATTCCAGGGCGCGATGGAGGCCACCACTCCGACCGGATCGCGCCGGATCATGCTCGTGTAGCCGGCGAGATACTCGCCCGCGACCGCGCCGGTCATCGCGCGGCAGGCGCCCGCGAAGTAGCGGAACACGTCGGCGATGGCGGGGATTTCGTCGTTGAGTGCCGCGAGCCGCGGCTTGCCGCAGTTGTCGGACTCGAGCTTCGCGAAGGCCGGGCCGTCGGCTTCGATGCGGTCCGCGAGCCTGAGCAGGAGCGCGGCCCGATCCTTCGGTGCGGTGCGCGCCCAGCCATCGAAGGCCGCATCGGCGGCCTTCACCGCCGCGTCAATCTGCCGGCGCGACGCCTCGGGTACCTTCGCGAGCACCTTGCCGGTCGCCGGGTTCAGCACGTCCTCGACCTTGCCTTCGCCTGCGACGAGCTGGCCGTTGATGAGCAGTCGGGTCTGCATGTCGGGTACTCCTGGAAGGAAATTCGGAAATCCGGTGCCACTCACCGATTCATCTGTTCGTCCGGCCGGGTCAGGTAGTAGGCGAGCAGGATCGGCACCAGGGTCACGAGGATGACGATGACGGCGACAACGTTGGTGATCGGTCGCTCGCGCGGCCGGAACAGCTCGCTGTAGAACCAGATCGGCAGCGTCTGCTGGTGACCGGCCGTGAACAGCGTGACGATGATCTCGTCGAACGACAGCGCGAACGCGAGCATGCCCCCGGCGAGCAGCGCGCTCGCGATCTGCGGCAGCAGCACGTAGCGCAACGTCTGCAGGCCGTCGGCGCCGAGGTCCATGGACGCCTCGACCCAGCTCGCCGGCAGCCGGCGCAGGCGCGCGACCACGTTGTTGTAGACGATCACGAGGCAAAAGGTCGCGTGGCCGGCGACGATGGTCCAGAAGTTCGGCTCGAGGCCGATGGTGCGGATGCCGACCAGCAGCGCGAGGCCGGTCAGGATGCCGGGCAGCGCGATCGGCAGCACGAAGAGCAGGGTGATCGAGTCCTTGCCGCGGAAATCGCGCTTCGCGAGCGCGAACGCGGCGAGCGTGCCGAGCAGGAGCGCGAACGCCGTCGCCGCGAGCGCGAGTTCGAGCGAGAGCCGCAGTGCCGCCCAGATGTCGTCGCGGGCGAAGGCCACCTCGAACCAGTGCATCGTGAGCCCGGGGGGCGGGAACTGGTAGGTGCGATCCTCGGTGGTGAAGGCGTAGAGCACGATCACCCACACCGGCGCGTGCAGGAAGACGAGCCCGGCGGCCGCCGCGAGCTTCTGGCCGAGCGACGCGCGGTTCCAGTCGCGCCTAGAGCGCATCGAAGGCTCCGAGCCGGCGCGCGAGGGCGAGGTAGAGCGCGATCAGCGCGATCGGCACGACGGAAAACGCCGCTGCCAGCGGCATGTTCCCCGCCGTGCCCTGCTGCTGGTAGACCATCATGCCGATGAAGTAGCCGGGCGCGCCGACCACGCTCGGGATGATGTAGTCGCCGAGCGTCAGCGAGAAAGTGAAGATAGAGCCGGCCGCGAGACCCGGCAGCGTCAGCGGCAAGACGACGTTGCGGAACGTCTGGCCCGGGCGCGCGCCGAGGTCGGCGGACGCCTGCAGCAGCGAGACCGGCACGCGCTCGAGCGCCGCGGCGAGCGGCAGGATCATGAACGGCAGCCACATGTAGACGAATACGAGGAACATGCCGAGATAGGACGAGGCGAGCGAGGGTCCGCCGACGACGGGCGTGGCGAGCAGCGCGTCGAGCGCGCCGCCGAGCCCGAGTGCCGCGAGCGCCCAAGCGAGGATGCCCTGCTTGGCGAGGATCAGCCGCCACGCGTAGACCTTGACGAGGTAGCTGGTCCACATCGGCAGCATCACGCCGACGTAGCAGAGCGCCTTGGCCTTCGGCCCTGCGTGGCGCGCCATGTAGTTCGCGAGAGGGAAGGCGATCACCGCGGAGGCGAGCGTCACGGCCACGGCCATCAGCACGGTGCGCACGACGATGTCGACGTTCGCCGGTTGAGTGACCAGCTGGCGGTACGTCCGCAGCGTGAATTCGGGGACGATCTTCGCAGTGAACTCGTCGATCGCGTAGAAGCTCTGCAGCAGCAGCGCGAACAGCGAACCGAGATACACCGTGCCGAGCCACAGCAGCGGCGGCAGGAGCAGCAGCGCGACATAGAAGGCGCTGCGGCCGTGGAAGAAGGTCGAGACGCGGCGCAGCACGGCTCAGTCCGCCTCGAGCGGCACCATGTCCTGAGGTCGCCACGCCAGTCGCATCCGCGTGCCGTTCGCAGGCAGGGGCGCGCCGGCCGCGGACTCGGCCGTGGCGACCGCGAGCACGCTCTCGTCGTCGAGGCGCACGTGACAGCGGCTGCTCGCGCCGTGATAGAGCACGTCCTCGAGCGCGCCGGTGCAGCTGATCGTGTCCGGCGGCGGCGTCGCGCCGGCCGCGAGCAGTTCGATGTGCTCCGGGCGGATCGCGAATGGCGCGCGGCGACCGGCCAGCCGCTCCGCCGTCGCGCCCTGCACGACGTTGGCGCCGCCGACGAAGGCGGCGACGAAGGCGGTGCGCGGCCGCGCGTACAGGCCGCGCGGCGTGTCGAGTTGGACGATGCGTCCCTGGCTGAACACGGCGACGCGATCGGCCATGCTGAGCGCTTCGCCCTGGTCGTGCGTGACGAACACGAAGGTGATGCCGAGCCGCTGCTGCAGCCCCTTCAGTTCCGTCTGCATTTCCTCGCGGAGCTTGAGATCGAGCGCGCCGAGCGGTTCGTCGAGCAGCAGCACCCTCGGGTGGTTGATCAGCGCCCGTGCGAGCGCGACGCGCTGCTTCTGGCCCCCGGAGAGTTGTGCGGGCCGGCGGTCACCGAACTGCGCGAGGCGGACGAGGTCGAGCATCTCGAGCGCGCGCCGACGTCGCTCGTCGCCGCGCACGCCGCGCACCCGCAAGCCATACGCCACGTTCTCCGCGACCGTCATGTGCGGGAAGAGCGCGTAGTCCTGGAACACCGTGTTGAGATTGCGGTCGTACGGCGGGACGTCGGTGACGTCCTCGCCGTCGAGCAGGATGCGGCCGCGGTCGGGACGGTCGAAGCCGGCGATGAGGCGCAGGCAGGTGGTCTTGCCCGAGCCCGAGGGGCCGAGCAGCGCGAAGAATTCGCCCGGTGCGATGGCGAGCGAGACCCGGTCGAGCGCGACGACCGGTCCGAAGACGCGGCTCGCTTCCTGCAGTTCGATGGCGGCGGTCATCGGTGCAGCGAGCGGCGCCCGCGGGCAGCGCCGCCCTCCGGCCGAGAAGCGTGGCGGACCGTTACCGGCCGCCCATCACCGCGACGTAATCCGTGGCCCAGCGGCTGTAGGGCACGCAGGTGCCCTGCGCGCAGGCGGCCTCGGGCGTGCGCCAGAAGTGAATCTTCTCGAAATTGTCGAAGCCGTTCGTGGCGCAGCCGGTGTCGCCGAGCAGGGCATTGCCCTTGCAGGCCGCCGGCACGGCTGGCACCGAGCCGAACCACGCGGCGACGTCGCCCTGCACCTTGGCGTTCAGCGACCACTCCAGCCACTTGTAGGCGCAGTTCGGGTGCTTGGCGTTGGCCGCGAGCATCGTCGTGTCGGCCCAGCCCGTGGCGCCTTCCGCGGGCACCGTCGTGGCGATCGGCTGCTGGTTGGCCACCAGCGTGTTGGCCTGGAACGGCCAGGAGCCCGAGGCCACGATGCCTTCGGTCGTGAAGTCCTGCACCTGCACGTTGGCATCGTGCCAGTAGCGCTGCACCAGCGGGTGCTGCTTGCGCAGCAGGTCGAGCGCCGCCGCGTACTGCTGCTCGTTCAGCGCATACGGGTCCTTGATGCCGAGTTCCGGATTCTTCGTCATCAGGTACAGCGCCGCGTCCGCGATGTAGATCGGGCCGTCGTAGGCCTGCACGCGCCCCTTGTTGCTCTTCCCATCGGCGAGCTTCTGCTCCTCGAACACCACCGACCACGAGGCGGGCGCGCTCTTGAAGGTCTTCGTGTTGTACATCAGCACGTTCGGGCCCCACTGGTAGGGCGTGCCGTAGTGCTTGCCGTCGACGAAGTGCCAGGGGGCCTCCCTCAGGCGCTCGTCGACGTTCGCGTAGCTCGGGATCCGGTTCAGGTCGACGGGCTGCACCGTGCCGCCGCGGATCAGGCGCAGCGACGCGTCGCCCGAGGCCGTGACGAGGTCGTAGCCGCCCTGTGTCATGAGCGACACCATCTCGTCGGAGGTGCCGGCCGTCTTCACGTTGACTTTGCACCCGGTGTCGGTTTCGAACGCCGTCACCCAGTCGTAGGCCTTGTCGGTCTCGCCGCGCTCGATGTAGCCGGGCCAGGCAACGATGTCGACCGCGCCCTCCAGGGCCTCTGCCGCGGCGGCCGGAGCCGACTCCGTCGGCGGCGCGGAGGCTGGGGCCTCGGCGACCGGCGCTTCCTGCTTCTTCGCGCAGGCGGTGATCGCAAGCGAAAGGGCGACGACGACGGCGAGCCGCCGATCCAGCGGCTGGGCGCGGAATGACATGGTTCTTCCCCCCGAAAGAAGTGATTGCGTGTGGATTCTAAGCCCGGAAATTCGGTGAATGGCACCTATTTGTTCAGCGCGAGCGTGAAGTGGATGCGGACGTCGTTGCCGATCCATTGCGTGTCTTGCCACTGCCCCTGGCCGACGCCGAAGTCGAGGCGTCGAACGGTGGCGCTGCCACTCAGCCCGGCGCTCCGCCCGTCCGCGGCCGGTTCGAAGGTGAAGCTCACCGGAACGTCGCGCGTGGTGCCCCGCAGCGTCAACTGGCCACGCGCCTCGTAACGGTCCGGCCCGGTCGGCACGAACCGGCTCGCTGCGTAGGTCGCGACCGGCCAGCGGTCGGCGGCAAAGAAGTCGCTGCCCGCGAGGGCCTTGTCGCGGTCCGGGTCGGCGGTATCGGCGGACGCGACGTCGATGGTTACGCGGAAATGACTGCCGCCGAGGTCGGCTGGATCAAAAGCGATGTCCGCGTCGAACCTGCGGAACCGCCCCGCGAACTCGCCTCCGGACAGAGTGCCGGTGAAGTCGATGCCGCTCGATGCGGCGACGGTCTTCCAGGCGGTGGCCGCGCCGGCGGGCGCTGCGGCGAGCGAGGCCGCCAGCAGCACGGCCAGGTTCGCGAGCGCCGCCTCGCGTTTCACCCCGCGGCCTTCCGGCCGAACGGGAGCATGCGTCGCAACGAGTCGTCCTTCATCTTCACGTGGTGGTAGACGGCCGCGATGGCGTGCAGCAGGGCGACGATGGCGAGCGTCACGAACAGGCCTTCGTGCAGTTCCTCGAGGGCCTCGTGCAGGTCGTGGTTCGGCGCCACCAGCGCCGGGAACTGGAACCACCCGAAGAGCGTCACCGGGTAATTCGCCGCCGACGACATCGCCCAGCCGCTCAGCGGCTGCGCGAGGATCAGCAGGTACAGGAGCCCGTGTCCGGCCGCGGCAGCCTTGCGCTGCAGGTCCGGCATCGGGACCGGCGCCGGCGCGCCCCGGTTCGCGAGCCTCCAGGCGATGCGCGCCAGCGCGAGGATCAGCACGACCATGCCCAGGGACTTGTGGCGCGTGATCAGGGACAGTTTCTCGACGCCGTCCGGCAGCTCGTCGGCGGCCTCGGCGATGAAGTACTGTGCAATGATCAGGATCACGATGCTCCAGTGCAGGAACTTCGCGAGCGCCCCGTAGGTATTGGTCGTGTTACGCCATTGCATTCGTCGCGTCCTCGGCGGTTGGGCGGAAGCGCCATGTTAACCCAGCAGACGCCCCTTGCCGCTGCCGCCCGTGGAGCGGCCGTTCTGGTCGCTTTGACAGCGATTCTCGTCACCGGTTGCGCGCCGCGTCGCGCGGAACCAACGGCGCCGGTTCCATCCACCGCGCCGGCCGCGCCCGCGATTCCATCGGGCGCGCAGGTGTTCGACGTCGATGCCGCCCGCAGCGTCGTGACCCTCCGCGTCTACCGGGCGGGCCCGCTGGCGAAACTCGGCCACAACCACGTGATCACGGCCGGCGCCGCCTCCGGGCTCGTCTGGCAGGGTCGCGAGCCCGCCGGGTCGGGATTCGAGCTGCAGGTCCCGGTCAACTCGATGGTCGTCGACGACCCGGCGGCCCGCGCCGCCGCCGGCGGCGGTTTCGAAGGCGCGGTGCCGGACTCTGCGCGCGAGGGCACGCGCCAGAATCTGCTGCGGCCCGAAGTGCTGGACGGCGCGCGCTTCCAGGTGGTGACGGTGCGCTGCGCCGGCCTCGGCGGGACCTGGCGCGAGCCCGTGGCGCTCGCGGACGTCACGCTCAAGGGCGTGACGCGGCGGATCGACGTGCCGATCGCGATCCGCCACGTCGGCGGCACGCTCGAGGCGCGCGGTGCGTTCCGACTGCGGCAGTCCGACTTCGGCCTCACGCCGTTCAGCGTCGCGGGCGGCGCCATTCAGGTGGCCGATGAAGTGGACCTCGACTTCGTGATCGTCGCGACGGCGCGCTGAAGGCGCGCGGCCGGCCACGGCGCTCGCCCGGGGTCAGGTGTCCCCCGTCGTGAGCAGCAGCCACGTGCCCTCTGGCGCGACGAGCAGCGCGTTCTCGCGCGAGTTCATGCCGCGCGGCAGCCGGTCGAGCAGCGGATACCCGCGCTCGCGCAGGTCCGCGATGCGCTCCGGCCCCTGCGGATCGGCGAACGTGAGCACGGGCTGGCGCAGGTCGACGTCGTACAGGCCGAGGTTCAGGTCGCGATGCGAGGCCACGACCTTGGCGAACGGTGCGCGGAGCGGATCGAAAGCGACGCAGCCGAGGGTCTCCCAGAAGGCGGCCGAGCGGGCGAGGTCCGTGGTCGGGATGCCGAATTCCTCGAAGTAGCCGAGCTTCGTCGCCGGCATCGCCCCGAGCGCGGGCGGCGAGTAGGTGCGGGCCTCCACCAGCCGCACCCGTTGCCCGGACGGGTCGGCGAATCCGACCTCGTGGAACGTCTCCTCGTCGAGCCGCACGAACTCGAACTCGATGCCGAGCGCCGCGAGTTCCAGTGCGTGTCGGGCCACGCCGGGGCGCACCCAGGTCAGCACGGGCGACTCGAACTCGAGCGCGTGCAGACCGAGATGCAGGCGGCCATCGGTCACGACCGCGTAGGGGTGCGGCCAGATGTCCCCGGTGCGCGCCTGCACGAAACCGAGAGACTCGTAGAACGCGACCGACGCAGGCACGTCGGCGGCGTGGAGACTGACCTCGAGGAAGCGCCCGAGCATGCCCTCAGGCCCGGGCGCCGAGCGCTCGCGCCCGCTCGAGCGACTCGGCGAGTCGGGTCGGGTCGTCGGACCCCGAGAACTCAGGCCATCCCTGCGCATGCTTCGTCACCAGCTGCTCGTACAGTGCGACCTGCGCCTCGCCGGCGTTGAGGCACGGCACGTAGTCGAACGCCTCGCCGCCGTGCGACAGGAACATCGCCCGGTTGCGAATGTTGACCTCCTCGAGCGTCTCGAGGCAGTCGGTCGCGAAGCCGGGGCAGATCACGGTGACACGCTTCGGCCCGGCGTGCGAGTAGTCGTGCAGCAGCACGTCGACGTAGGGCTTCAGCCACTCTTCCCGCCCGAACCGCGACTGGAAGCCGACCGACCAGTCCCCCGGCGCCAGCCCGAGTCGCGCGGCGACGCCGCGCGCGGTCGCCTGGCAGAAGCAGTGGTACGGGTCGCCGGCCTCGAAGTACCGTTTCGGGATCGAGTGGAACGAGAAGAGCAGGTGCTTGCGGCCGTGCGTCCGCCAGTGCGAGGCGACGCTCGCGGCGAGCGCGTCGAGGTAGGCATCCTCGTCGCAGTACTGGTTCACCAGGCGGAGCTCCGGAATCCAGCGCCAGCGGCCGAGTTCGCGCGTCACGCGGTCGAAGACCGAGCCGGCGGTGGTCGCGGAATACTGCGGATACATCGGCAGCACCAGCAGTCGCCGCATGTCCTCGCGGCCGAGGCGCGCGAGTGCGTCCGCGATCGAGGGCCGGCCATAGGTCATGGCCAGTTCGACGCGGACCCGGTCGCCGAGGCGCGACTGCAACCGCCCGCCGAGCGCGTCGGCGAGCGCGCGCGACTCGACGAGCAGCGGCGAGCCCGCCGGCGTCCAGACCTGCTGGTACGCGTGCGCGCTCGCCGCAGGGCGCGTGCGCAGGATGAAGCCGTGCAGGATCAGCCACCACAACGGCCGGGGCGCCTCCACGACGCGCGGATCCCAGAGGAACTCGGCAAGATAGCGGCGCACCGCGGACGTCGTCGGTTCGTCCGGTGTGCCGAGATTCACGAGCAGCACGCCGGCGCGCGACGGGCGGCCATGCGCGAAGTCAGTGGTGCCGACGTAGTTCGTCATGTTGCGGAGGCACGATACCGGAACGGCCCGCACGTCGGAAAGAGTGCGTTGCGCTCAGGTGCGGCGACGACCGGCCTCCACGCGCGGGAAGAGGTACAGCATCGCGAGCCCGGCGAGACAGGCTACCGCGCAGAAGCCGAGCATCGGCAGGGCGGTGTCGGTCGGAAAGCGTCCCATCCATTGCACGCAGGCGGCACCGATCAGTTGCTGCAGGAAGCCGATGAGGCTAGAGGCCACGCCGGCGTGCTCGGGCGTGAGGCCCGAGGCCGTCGCCGTCAGGTTCGGCAGCGCGAGTCCCTGTCCGTACGCGAGCACGCCGATCGGCAGGAAGATCCAGAGCGGGTGAGCGAGCCCCAGCACGGTGAAACCGAGGGCGGCGGCCGAACCCGCCACCGTGAGCAGCACGCCGACCACGATCATCCAGTGCAGGTCGTGGCGCGCCATGAAGCGCGTCACCGACCAGTTGCCGAAGAAATAGCCCACGGCGATGAAGAGGTAGTAGACGCCGAACTCGGTGCCAGGCCGATGCAGCGCCGAGACCATCACGTACGGCAGCAGGGTGATGAGCACGAGGAACGTCGCGTAGATGACCGCGCCCTGCAGCACGCAGCCGAGGAACAGCGGCTTCACGAGCAGCGAACCGGCGGCGGCCAGCATCTGGCCGGCACGCGGCGGATGCAGGCCGGCGCGACGCGTCTCGGGGAGGAGCCGCCACGCGCACCCGCCGACGATCGCCGTCGTGAGCACGACCGCCGCAAAAATCGCCCGCCAGCCGAAGCCGGCGACGACGAAGCCGCCGACCACCGGCGCGAGCGAGTTGCCCAGCACCGAGACCATGGTGAGCGAGGCGAGGGCCTTCGCCATGCGCTCGGCGGGGTACAGGTCGGTGATGATGGCGCGTGCGGTGACGAGGCCGGTCGAGGTGCCGAACGCCTGCACGCCGCGACCGATGATGAGCCCGTGGAGGCTCTGCGCGGTGAGGCATGCGAGCGCACCGCCGGCCATGATCGCGAGGCCGGCCATCACGGCGGCGCGCCGCCCGAACCGGTCGGCGAACGGGCCCCAGGCCAGCACGCCGAAGGCGAAGGCCACCAGCGAGACCGAGAACGTCGCCTGCACGTCGGCGACGCTCGCGCCGAAGTGATCGCGGACCGCCGGCAGCGCGGGCAGGTAGAGATTGGTCGCGATCGGGCCGAGCGCGGTGACCGCCGCGAGCAGCAGCAGCAGTCCGCGGTCGGACAGCGCGCCCTTCAACCGGTGATGCCGCCGAAGCAGAGGTACTTGAGCTCGGTGTAGTCGAGGATCCCGTACTTCGAGCCTTCGCGGCCGATGCCGGATTCCTTGACGCCGCCGAACGGCGCCACCTCGGTCGAGATGAGTCCGGTGTTGAGCCCGACGATGCCGTACTCGAGGCCTTCCGCGACGCGCCAGGCGCGCGCGACGTCGCGCGTGTAGAAGTACGAGGCGAGGCCGAACTCCGTGTCGTTCGCCATGCGGATCGCCTGCTGCTCGTCCTTGAAGCTGAAGATCGGCGCGACCGGCCCGAAAGTCTCCTCGCGCGCGACCAGCATGCCCGGCTGAACGTGCGTGATGATCGTCGGCTCGAAGAACGTTCCGCCGAGCGCGTGCCGCTTGCCGCCGAGGGCCACCCGGCCACCCTTCGCGAGCGCGTCGGCGACGTGTTCCTCGACCTTGGCGACCGCCTTGGCGTCGATCAGCGGGCCCTGCTCGGTGGCGCCCGCGAGGCCGTCGCCGACGCGCAGCTTGCGAACCGCGTCGGCGAGCTTCGCGACGAACTGGTCGTAGACGCCTTCCTGCACGAGCAGGCGGTTCGCGCATACGCAGGTCTGGCCGGTGTTGCGGTACTTCGAGGCGATCGCGCCCTGCACGGCGGCGTCCAGGTCGGCGTCGTCGAACACGATGAACGGTGCGTTGCCGCCCAG
>CAZRKS010000010.1:0-28414 GCA_964600315.1 uncultured Steroidobacteraceae bacterium
CGCAGGTGCAGGGCTACTGCATCGGCGGCCACAACCACATGGCCTACTGCTGCGATTTCACGATTGCCGCCGACAACGCGGTGTTCGGACAGGCCGGGCCGCGCGTGTCCTCGCCGGCCGACGGGTACTTCGTGCCCTACCTCACCAAGGTCGTCGGCGCCAAGAAGGCGCGCGAGCTGTGGATGCTGTGCCGCAAGTACAAGGCCGGCGAGGCCCTGCAGATGGGCCTCGTCAACACGGTCGTTCCGCTCGATCGGCTCGAGGCCGAGGTCGAGCAGTGGTGCGAGGAGTTGCTGTCGGTGAGCCCCGGCTGCCTCGAGATCCTGAAGGCCGCCTTCGATCAGGAAATGGACGGCTACAAGGAACCGTGCGCGATCTCGGCCGCCATGTATCCGGACTGGTTCGACATGCCGGAGGGCAAGGAGGGCGGCGCGGCCTTCGTCGAGAAGCGTCCGGCGAAGTTCTGGGACATTCGCGCCCGTGAGGCCGAGATGCACCAGCAGCTGCTGCTGGAATACGAAGCCGCGCAGGCGAAGGACAGGGGTACGAAGTGACGACTGTGGCCCCGGTGCCGGCCATCGGATTGAAGGACGCCGCCTGCATCGTCGGCATCGGCGAGACGGCGGTCTGTCGCAAGCCGGGCTCGGGCGTGAGCGAGATGGCCCTGCAGCTGAAGGCCATCGCCGCCGCCCTCGACGACGCCGGGCTCGAGGCCCGCGACATCGACGGCATCATGCCGTTTCCGAATCTCGGCCGGGCGGAGGCATTCGCCGCGAGCCTCGGCTGCGAGAACCTGCGCTTCGCGGCGACGCTCAACCTCGGTGGGGCGGCGCCGGTGGCGGCACTGCGCATGGCTGCGATGGCCGTCGCGAGCGGCTGCGCCAACTACGTGGTGGTGCCCGCCGGCTGGAACGGGTTCTCGGGCGCGCGCACGCGCGAGATTTCTGCGACCGATTCGGAGGCGATTCCGGGAGCCACCGTCGCGCGCGACTACTACCTGCCTTTCGGTCTGTCGGCGCCACCGCACTGGTACGCGCTCATGGCGCAGCGCCACATGCACGAGTACGGCACGCGCGCAGAGCAACTGGGCGCCGTGGCGATCGCGATGCGCAAGCACGCCCAGCTGAATCCGGGTGCGCTGATGTGCGGCAAGCCGATGACGATGGCCGATTACCTGGCGTCGCCGATGATCTGCGCGCCGTACCGGCTGCTCGATTGCTGCCTCGAGACCGACGGGGCGGCCGCGTACGTCGTGACGTCGAAGGAGCGGGCGCGCGACCTGCGCCAGAAGCCGGTCACCATCATGGGCGCGGCCTCGGGCCAGCCGTACCCGGCGGACGACATCGTCAATCGCAGGGAATTCCATCGCACCGGGCTCACGACCGCGGCACCCGAGGCTTTCGCCATGGCGGGAATCACGCCCGCCGACGCGGACTTCGCGCAGATCTACGACTGCTTCACCTTCGAGGTGATCCAGCAGATCGAGGAGGCCGGGTTCTGCCGGCGCGGCGAGGGCGGCGCCTTCGTCGAGAACGGCGGCATCGAGCTCGGCGGCCGGCTGCCGGTGAACACGAACGGCGGACTCCTGTCGCATGCGCATCTGCTCGGCGTCGGGCACGTGACCGAGGCCGTCCGCCAGTTGCGCGGCGAGGCCGGCGCCCGACAGGTGGCGGATGCCGAGATCGGCGTCGTGACGGGCTGGGGTGACTTCGGCGACGGCAGTATCGCCGTACTGCGCCGCGGGGACTGAGCGAGGTCGCATGGGTATCGCAGATTCCGGGCTATCGAGGCCGCTGCCGGTGATGGACGGCCTGACCAGGCAGTTCTACGACTGGTGCCGCCAGGGCGAGTTGCGCTTCCAGCGGTGCACGCGCTGCGGGACGTTCCGGCACATCCCGCGGGAACTGTGCGCCGAGTGCGGCTCCTTCGACTGGGAGTGGGCGCGTTCGAGCGGGAAAGGCACGGTGTTCACCTATACCGTCGTGGCCCGCGCCCTGCACCCCGCCTTCTCGAACGCGACGCCCTATGCCGCGGTCATCGTCGAGCTGGAGGAGGGCGTGCGCATCCTGAGCAACGTGGTCGACTGCCCTCCCGACCAGCTGCGCATCGGCATGCCAGTGCATGTCGACTTCGAAGAGCAGGCCGACGACGTCTCGTTGCCCGTATTCCGCAGGCGGTAATCCGCGCCAGTCCGCTATCGCCGGAAGCGAAGCAGGGCGTCGGCGTCGTGGGTCAGGTCCCGCTTGCTGCCCTCGATGCGCTGGGCCCGTTGCACGGCGGGCGCGCTGTAGGAATAGCACACTCCGTCCGGCAACCCGTCGCCGATGGCGGGGTGATCACGCGCCGGTTCCATGAGGTAGCGACGGCTCTGGGCGACGAAGTAGCCGCGCTGCAGCATCAGCGCTGCCTCGAACGCGACGCCCGAGAACGCAGCCTGGGTCCAGGCATGAAACCCCCGCATCATCGGCTGCCCGGCGTGGGCCGCAGGCTCGACGATCGCGTGCCGGGAACACACCCAGTCGTGCACCTTCCGGCCGTCACAGTCGACCCGGGCCCGCGTGCGTCCCTCCCGCTCGTCGTCGACGGCGATGTCGTAGAGGCGAACCAGGCCATCCTCGCGCACGTGCGACAGCGCCAGGCCGGCCATGTCCGTCAGGTGGGTGCAGCTGACGCGAGTCTCGATCATGGCGCGCACCTCGGGCGTGCCATCGAGCCGCTGGCCGACCAGGGCCTGCAGGCAGTTGCCGGACTCGGGGCAGGTCGTGAAGGGATGGCGCACGAAGTCCGGCTCGAAGGCCGAGATGCACGCCCCGTCGTGGCGCAGCACCAGGCGAAAGGCGTGGTTGCTGTCCTCGAGGTCGACGTCGACGCGGCGCGCAGCAACGCGCACGCGCACGCGCCGTCGAAAGATGCCCTGACCGTAATGCGGATTCGGCTGTAACTTCAAGCGCAATCAGCCGAGCGCGCCCGCTGCCCTGGCCGCCGTGCAGCGCTCCTCGTCATAGCCGAGGACCTCGCGCAGCACCTGCACCGTGTGCTCGCCCACGGTCGGCGCGATGGCGGGATCCGGCAGTTCCTCGCCGACGAACTGGACCGGGAAGCCGAGCATGTCGGCCCCATGGGTCGCGTGCGGCATGACCCTGAAGCGTGCCTTGAACTGCGGGTCGTCGACGATGTTCTGCGGCGTGTTGACCGGGGCGATCGGCGTGTTGGCCTCGACGCTGAAAGCCAGCCACTGCTGGCTGGTCCGGGTCTTGAAGATGCCACGCAGTTCGGCCTGCAGCTCGCGGTTGCCGCGCGCATGGTCAGCGTATTTCGAGCCCGGCCATTTCTCGAACAGGTCCAGGCGATCGACGCCGGCGCAGAAATTCCTCCAGAACGCCTGCTCGGACGCCATGAACAGCACGTGTCCGTCGGCCGACTCGTACAGCTGGTAGCGGACGCCTTCGCGCATGCCGGCGGTGGCGACCGGGCGCCGCCGGTAGCCGTCGGATTTGTTGCCGGTGACCACGTCCTCCGGCCGCGCATACGCCATGTGGCTCTCGCTCCGATACCAGTCGAAAGCCGCCGCCGCGTCGCTCTGCGCGAGGTCCATGAAACAGCCCTGGCCCGTGGCCCGCGCGCGCAGCACGCCGGCGAGCACGGCGAGACCGCCGAACAGCGGCGCCGCGTTGATGCCGATGCCGACGTGTTCCGGGATGTAGCAGAAGCCTTCCTCATCGTAGGCAGGCTTGCACGCTCCCGACCAGGTGTCGTACGCAATGCCGTGCGAAGGCATGTCCTTGTACGGGCCCGTCATGCCGTACCCCGAAATCGTACAGAAGACGATCTTCGGGTTGATCTTCCGCAGGTCGTCGTAGCCGAGGCCGTATTTCGCCAGCGCGCCCGGCTTGGACGCCTCGATGACCACGTCGGCGTCCTTGACCAGGTCGCGATAGATCTGGCGCGCCGCCTCGACCTTCAGGTCGAGCGTGACGCTCTTCTTGCCGCGGTTGAGGTGGTAGTGCATCAGGGACACGCCCTGGATGATCGGCCAGGTCATCTCGCGGATGTAGTCACCGGCCGGGGATTCGACCTTGATGACCTCGGCGCCGAGGTCGACGAAGGCCGTGGTGATGGCCGCCGGTCCGAGCAGCGAGCTCTCGATGACGCGCAGGCCGGCGAGCGGGGCGGGTAGGGTCACGTCAATCACCGGGGGTCATGCGGATGGTTGTGGACGGCGCCCTCGAGGTCGCGAGTCCACACGCAGTGCGCATACCGCCGCGTCACCTGGCCGGCTTGCAGCGCTTCACCGGGTCGATGCCGGTGAGCTTCGCCAGGTTGAGGCCGAGGATCTTGGCCTTGTCCTCGTCGGTCACCTGCGCATAGCCCCACTTCTCCTGCAACTCCTCGGGCATGTCCAGGTTCTTGATGTAGTCGACCACGCGCGGCAGGTCGTCGAACGGCAGATCGAAGCCGAGCACGATCTTGTCGGCCGGGACCCACTGCAGGGCCGTGCCGATCGCGTGATAGCCGCGATACGGCGAACGCTGGTACCAGCCGAAGACCCCCGACAGGCTCATGTACAGGTTCTGGTGCTTGCCGCACAGCGCGATCAGCTCCTCCGTGTACGGCCAGCCGGCGTGGTAGGCAATCATCTTGAGGTCCGGGAAGTCGAGCGCCACGTCGTCCAGTTGCGCCGGGTGGCAGTGACTGTTCGGCTGCGGGCACACGTAGCTCACGCCGGTGTGGAAGGTCAGCGGAACGCCGAGCTCCTGGGCCTTTTCATAGAAGGGCCACAACCGCTTGTCGTTGATCGGGCCGTCGTCCTCGGGCTGGTAGACCTTGCACAGCTTCGCGCCCTTCTCCTTGACGAGGTACTCGAGTTCCCAGTTGGCGTGCTTGATGCCGCGCTTGATGACCGGGCCGACGTTGGCCTCGAGGTACATGCGGTCCTTGTACGGCTCGATCTGCTGCAGCATGAAGCCGTTGGTCGAGAACGACACCACGCCGCCGCTGATGTCCATCATCGGTTCGCGCAGGCAGAACGCCACGTCGCAGCCGGCCTTGTCCATGTACGGCGCGAGTTCGCTCGCGAGCGGCGCCGGCCAGGGATCGTCCATGCTGCGCCCCGACCATGCCCGCAGCACACCGCTCACGCTGGAGTGGAAGTGGTGCATGCCCGGGTAATAACCGATTTCACTCAAGGTCTGAGTGTTCATGAAATGAAACTCGGTCATCGCGATGAAGTAGTCTTTTGCGCTCATGCGTCGGGTCCTGCGTTGAAAGACGTGTCGAGGCCGGAAGGCCAGGCGTGACGAGGGCATGCCGCGGGCGACGCCGACGGCGCAAGCCCGACCCTGCCACGATGTGCCCGAGTATCGGCCGTCCTGCCGGACGGTCACTACGTCCATTAGGACTACCGGAACGCGGCCACACGGGCCGTGGTCCCGGTGATCCGCGATCTAGGATCTCGGGATGCCGGTGATGCGGATACCGGCCGCGGGCACCTTGTAGCGCTGATTCATGGCGATCAGGACGGACGTCAGCGCCTCGGCGGCGGCGGAGTTGGCCAGCACGCCGGCATTCCAGGCGCCGAGTCCGATGGCGCGGGCGAGGTCGATCACCCGGTCGGCCGAGTCGCGGTCGTCGCTGCAGACGAGGACGTCGCATTCGATGACGTGGTCGAGGTCCTTCAGGTGATGCGCGGAGATGTTCTGGAAGGCCGAGACCACCTTCACCTGGTCGCCGAGCATCTTCTGGATCGCCTCCACCGCGGAGCCCGCACCCGGCAGCTGGACCCGGTTCACCTTGGGCGGCACGAGCGGAACCGTGACGTCGACGAGGATCTTGCCGGCCAGCGCGTGGCGCACCTCTTCCACCGTCGGCCGCTGTGCGGCAAATGGCACCGTCAGCACGACGATCGATGCGGCCGCCGCGGCCGCCGGGTTGTCTTCACCCCGGACCGCGTCGCGACCGAGCGCGTCGTTGATCTCCCGCGCCGCCTGCCGAGCCTTCTCGGCCGAACGGCTGCCGATGATCACCGGGTAGCCGGCATGCGCCCACCGGAACGCGAGCCCGCTGCCTTCCTTGCCGGAGCCGCCGAGAATCGCGATCACCGGACGCGGTTCAGTGTGCATGCCGGGTTCTCCTGTTCATGGACCTTTCGCGCAGGCCGGTGGCCATCCTAGCTCAGGAGGACAGCTCCCGTTGATCGTCCGAGCGGACGAGGCAATCGTCCGGCAGTCCTGTCAGGCTCCGGGGCATCCCGCGCGCCGGGGGCGCGGTCCGCCGTGTCGCCTGCGAACTTGCGATCTTCAATGAACCAGGAGCGTTGACGTGACTACTCCGACCCTGCCCGACCTGGAGACGGACATTCTGGTCGTCGGCTCCGGCGCCAGCGCGCTGACCGCGGCACTGACGGCCGCCGAGCACGGCGCCCGCGTGCTGGTCATCGAGAAGAGCCACTGCTACGGCGGCACGTCCGCAACCTCCGGCGGCGTGATGTGGGTCCCGAACAATCACCTGATTGCCGCGGCCGGCGGCTCGGACAGCGAAGCCGAAGCGCTCCAGTACATTCGCGGGCTGGCGGGCAGTGACGCCAGCGCGGAGCGCATCAGCGCCTTCGTCGAGCACGCGCCGCGCATGTTCCGCTTCCTGGACGAGCAGTGCGGGCTCGAGTTCGAGTCGCTGGAGCGCTACTGCGACTACCATCCCGAACTGCCGGGCGGCAAGCCCGGCTATCGCAGCTGCCAGGCGCTCGCGATCAAGTCGGACCTGCTCGGCCGCGACATCGCGTCGCTGCAGGAGCCGCACGGCGGCACGGTCGCCTTCGGCTGCATCAACTGGACGGCGCGCGAGGCACATTCGCTGGTCACGCAGGGCAAGGGCGCGAAGGCGACTTTTCTCAAGATCATGATCCGGTACTACCTCGACGTCCGCCAGCGCTGGAAGACCTCGCGCGACCGTCGCCTGACGGGCGGCGGCGCGCTGATCGCCCGTCTCATGCTGGCGCTCAAGCAGCGCAAGGTCCGGGTGCAGCTGTCGACGTCGCTCACGGACTACATCGTCGAAGACGGCAGGGTGATCGGCGCGGTCCTGTCGAACGACGGGCTGACCCAGCGTGTCCGCGCTGCACGCGGCATCATCGTCGCGTCGGGCGGCTTCGAGCGCAATGAGGAGCTGCGCGAGCGCTACCTGCCGCAGCCGACGACGACGGCGTGGGCCGCGGGCGTGCCGTCCAATACCGGTCAGCCGCTCATGGCCGCGATGCGCATCGGCATCGCGACGCACAACCTGGATTCGGCCTGGTGGGCGCCCGGTTTCAAGCTCAGCGACGAGGATCGCGCGCGGCCGTTGTTCGTCGAGCGTGCGCTGCCGGGTTGCATCATGGTCGACCAGGGCGGCCAGCGCTTCTGCAACGAGGCCGCTTCCTACCACGTGACCGGCGGCATCATGGCGCACGGCGGCGCACGGACGGCGCCGAGCTGGTTCGTGTTCGACGCCCGTTATCGCGGCAAGTACGCCCTCGGCCCGCTGTTCCCCGGCCCGCCCAAGCTGGACGACTGGTTGCGACCGTCGATGAAGGCCATTCTCAGGAAGTCCGACACGATTGCGGGCCTGGCGCAGCAGATTGGCGTGCCGACGGACGTCCTCGAAGCCACTGTCGCGCGATTCAACGGGATGGCGAAGGTCGGCAAGGACGAGGACTTCCACCGCGGCGAGAGTCTCGTCGACCGCTACTACAGCGACCAGGCCGTGAAGCCGAATCCGTCGCTCGCGCCCATCGCGAAGGCGCCTTTCTACGCGCTGCCGCTCTATCCGTGCGAGATCGGCACGAATGGCGGCATCCTCACCGACGAGCACGGCCGCGCCCTCACGGAGAGCGGGACGCCCATGCCCGGTCTCTACGCGGCCGGCAACTGCTCGGCCTCGCCGATGGGCAAGGCGTACCCGGCGGCCGGCGCGACGCTCGCTTCGGGCATGACCTACGGTTACGTCGCGGCGCGTCACGCGCTCGGCATCGCCGACAAATGACGGCGTTCCGCAACGCCGCCCAGCGGCTGAGCATGCGCTCCCTCGAGTTGGTGCGCGCCGGCGACCGGGACGGCTGGCTCGACCTGTTCGCCGAGGACGCCGTCGTGGAGGACCCTGTCGGCGTCTCGGCCTTCGATCCGACCGGCAAGGGTCACCGGGGCCGGCCCGCCATTGCGGCGTTCTACGACCGGATCATTGCCCCGTCGGGCCGGATCGAACCCGTGCTGCACGCCTCCTACCCCTGTGGCGAGGAGTGCGCGAACGTCTGGACGGCGCGGATCACTCGGCCGGATGGCGTGGTCACGGAGAACCCGATGGTGGCGATCTACAGGGCGAACGCGGCCGGCGACAGGCTCGTTTCGCTGCGAGCCTTCTGGGACGTGTCCGTGCTCGACCGCCGCGAGGCGCGCTAGACGCCCCGCGGCAGGATGAAGCGCTCGCGGTACTCCGCGAAGTCGTGCCTGATCTGCTCCTCGGACAGGCCGTAGTATTCGAGCGAATACTCGTGCAGCGGCCGCTTTTCGCGGCGGTTGGCCTCGAGATAAGCCTGCATCTTCTCGCGCGTGTCGGCCGGAAAGCTGATCCCGAGGGCGTCGTAGATGCCGCGGATCACCTCGAGCGGCCTGGCGAGGGTGTCGGCGAACCAGACGTCGTGGAATCGTTCCCGCGGCCGCGCGTCGCGAAACCTCAGCGTGTCGCGGACGCCGCGCGCGAAGATGGCGGACCACTGCTGGCCCGCCCGCACCGGATCCGGCCGCTCCATGTAGACCTTCCAGAGGTTGAAGGTGAAACTCGCGATGGACGGAATGGTCTGCAGCGGGTCGCGGTGCGTCTGGATCACGCGGGTGTCGGGAAACACCTGGAAGAGAGCGTCGATCTGGCGCAGGTGATGCGGTGTCTTCAGGACCCAGTCGCCGGCTTCTTCGCCTCGCCTGCGCTTCTGCCACTGGATGAAGCGGAGCATGCGCTTCAGGTATTCGTAGGCCACCGTCTGGTCGTGACCCCACATCCATTCCGTGTAGCTCGGGATGTCGACATAGGCGTCGAAGAAGCTCTGGAAGGAATGCTCCATCAGCATGCCTTCCTCGTCCGGCTCCGTGGCGCTCAACGGATGGATGGAGAGCAGGGTCGGATTGGCCCGGATCATCGCGTCCGTCTCGGCCACGACCACCGCGATCCGGGGATCCGGGTCCGCCGTGCCAGGCTCGACCATCGGCGTCGGATAGCGCGCTTCCCAGGTCAGCATGGGATAGAAACGCCGGTCGCAGCCGAGCACGCGTTGCAGCAGGGTCGTGCCGGTGCGCGGCAGGCCGACGATGACGATCGGGCCGCCGATCTCTTCCTGCTCGATCTCGGGGTAACGCCGGTAGTAGTCCTCCATGACCAGCCGGTTCCTGAGCATTTCGATCAGGCGCTTGCGCCAGATGTGGAGGCCGGCCCCAGACAGGCCGCCCTCCGAATTCATGGCGTCGAGCAGGGCCTCGGCAGCCGGGCGGAACCGCTGGTCGCCGAAGTCCGTCAGTCCGCCCGCGCGGCCACTGGCTTCCGACAGCAGTGCATCGAGATTCAAGGTCACCGCTGAGTCTCCCGGGCGACTGCGCCGAACTTCACGACTCGCGTGCGGATGTCGGCCACGGCGCCGGCTGCACCGATGACCCGGAACAGGCTGGTGCCCAGCCGGTGTCCGGCGGTCGTCAGCCAGTTGGCGTGGCCCGGGTCCTGGTGCGCAATGACGAGGGTGATGCTGCCGTCCGGATTGCGCCGTGCGTCGTGGCAGTTCGCGTGGATGCGGTGACGGAAGTAGTCGAGCGACTCCATCCAGTAGTTGTCGACCTGGAAGTTCCAGAATTCGCATTCCGGCAGCGACGCGTCGATCACCATGGCCTCGTCGTCCGCCAGTTCCCAGTAGCCGTGGTAGTAGAGAATGTTGGGATCGCCGCCCGCCGCCTGGTACATGGCTTGGTCGCCCAGCGGCAGCGTGTTGAAGTGCTGGCGCTTGAACAGTGCCGCCCAGTCGCAGAACAGCTTCGCCGTGTTCTCCGTGTAGCGTGCCGCCGCCATCAATTGCGACGCGAACTGCGCCGGGTCGAGCGGCGGCGGCGGCGCGTGCGCGCCCAGCCGTTCGATGGTGAGTTGTGCCGGCTGCTCGTGCCGTCGGTCGTGAAAGGTCTGCCGGACCAGCAGCAGGTTGCTGTCGGACTCGAGCGGCAACCAGTTGCCTGAAGTCGGCTTGCGGCTCGAGAGCAGGATCTCCAGCCTGCCGTCGGCGTCGATCTGCAGGTCCTGACCGTCGAGGAACCCGGTCCCGACCATCGTCGAGCCCGCCTTGTGATAGCCACCTTTCTTGGTGGCGAAGTTGATGGTCGAAATCGTTCCGCGATTGCCGCTGACCCGGTACTCCAGCGTGCCCTTGATGCGCGCGGTCTGGTAGAGGTTGTCGGGGTTGTCGGCCCCGATCTTGATCGTGCCGCTGGCCATGGTCGTCAGGCGTGGGAAGTCGGCCTCCGCCGACTCCACGAGGGACTCGAGGCCGGCGCGCACCATGCGCGACAGGTAGCGAAGGCCCTCCGCCTGGTTGAACACGTCCTTGGGCGTTTCCGGACGCTGCAGCAGTTGTCCTGTGCGCTTCAGTGCGTCGCAGTACTCCTCCCACAGCTGCCCGGAGACGATGCGTTCTTCGACGGTGGGTGACGTGGCCAAGCGATTCTCCTCGTTGTCTCTGGCTCGCTCCCGCGGGCTCAGCGGACGTGCTTCAGGTCGTGAACGACGTCCGCCCAGTGATGCTCGTCGGGGCAGCGGTTGTGCGTGATGCTCACGCTGTCGGCGATGCCCGCGAGCCGTGCACGCAGTTTGCCGGCGATCTCCCGGCGTTCCCCGACCACGGCAATCTCGTTCAGGATGCGCTCATCGATGAGGCTCGTCATGTCGTCCCAGCGGCCTGCCTTCGACAGGCGGTTCGCTTCGACGTGAACGTCCTCCCACCCGTGACAGGCGAGCGTGGGCAGATAGGCGGGAGTCGATGCGTAGAAGGCCAGTTGCCTGCGCGCCGCGAGCGCGGACGCGGCGAAGGCCTCCTCGGTATCGGCCGTAACGACCAGCGTCGCGCACATCACTTCGAGGTCGCAGCGCTGCCGGCGCGACCGGGCCAGCCCCGTCTCCAGGGCGGGCAGGGTGTTCTCGAGCAGGGAACGGCGCGTACTGAACGGATGGGCGATGAAGCCGTCGGCGACCTCGCCGGCCACCGCCGTCATCAGCGGGCCAAATCCGCCGGTGAAGATCGGTGGCGGACCGTAGGGGTTCGGGCCGGGGTCGAAGGCGGGAATCATGAGCGTGTGGCGGTAGAATTCGCCGGTGAAGTCGAGCGGCGCCTGGCCCTCCCAGCAGGCCCAGATCGCCTTGATGGCCCGGACGATTTCCGTCATCCGTGCGGCCGGACGTGACCAGGCGCAGCTGAAACGCTTCTCGATGTGCGGCTTCACCTGCGAGCCCAGGCCCAGCACGAACCGACCGCCAGTGATCAATTGCAGGTCGTAGCCGAGGTTGGCGAGGTTCATCGGACTGCGCGCAAAGGCGATGGCGATGGCCGTGCCGAGGCGCAGAGTCGTCGTGTGCTCGGCCGCGACGGCCAGCGCGAGAAAGGGATCGTGCTTGGCTTCGAACGAGAACCCGCCGTCGTAGCCGATGTCCTCGAGTTTCTCATAGACCGTGCGCGCCCGGCGCGGGTCTTCGAGCGGGGCGGTGGTGTAGACCTTCATGCGCGTTCTCCCGTCGCCGGTCATCGGGGTGCGTGCCCGGAACGCCCGGCCGGCTGGCTCCCGGCACCTTCCGACAGCAGGACTCCGAACGGCGTCGCCTGTTTGGACTATGTCAGCTCGCGACGCCGGGGCCAGAATTGGCGGTGCAGGAACGTCCCGGCAGGAGACCGTCGATGAGATTTGCGAACAAGGTGGCCGTGGTGACCGGGGCCGGGCAGGGCATGGGGCGCGCCATCGCACAGCGACTGGTCCGCGAAGGCGCCCGGGTCGTCGCACTGGACGTGAAAGAGGCCAAGGCGCGCGAGACGATCGAGCAGGTGGGTGGAGAGGCCGCTGGCCTCGCGCGCGTCTGCAACATCGCCGACAGCGCGGCGGTGCAGGCGTTGTTCGCCGAAGTGGACCAGGTCTACGGCCGGCTCGACCTGCTGGTCAACAACGCCGGCATCGGCGGCGCCAAGGGCGACGGCTACCCGAAGCTGATGGCGCGCGTGGCAGAACGCAACGCGCAGCTCGCCCGCGGCGAGACCCCGACGGTCTATCCGGACATCACGATCGACATGGAGGACGAGGGCTGGCACGGCGTGCTCAACGTCAACCTGCACGGCGCCTTCTACTGCACGCGCGAGGCCGTGCGCCTGATGGTCAAGCACGGCATCAAGGGGGCGATCGTGAACATCTCCAGCACGTCGGCGCTGTCCGGCGAAGGCGCGCCGCACTACGCCGCCTCGAAGGCCGCGCTGATCGGCATGACGCGCGCGATGGCACGCGAGCTCGGTCCGCGCGGCATCCGCGTCAACAACGTGATGCCCGGCGCCGTCGAGACGCCGATCCTCAAGGGCGTATCGCCGGAATGGAAGAACCAGATGATCGCGGCGATTCCGCTCGGCCGGATCGCCGAGCCGGACGACATCGCCGCGGTCGTGGCGTTCCTCGGCTCGGACGAAGCGGCGATGATCACCGGCGCCGACGTCATCGCCAACGGCGGCTCGTACTTCAAGTAGGGAGATCGGCATGGCAGGTCGTCTGCAGGGCAAGGTCGCGTTCGTCACCGGCGGCGGTTCGGGCATCGGCGAGGCCACGGCCCGTCGCTTCGCCGCGGAGGGAGCCACCGTGGTCATCTGCGGGCGGCGCAAGGAACTGCTCGACGCCGTCGTCGCCGCCATCGTGGCCGCGGGCGGCAAGGGGGAGGCCGTGCCGGCCGACGTCAGCAACGAGGAGCAGTACGTCGGCGCGATCAACGGGGCCGCGCAGCGCCACGGCCGGCTCGACATCCTGGTCAACAACGCCATGCTCTATTCCGTCGGCACGGTCGATCGCACGTCGACGGAAGCCTGGCATGCGAACTTCGCGACCACCGTCGACGGCACGTTCTGGGGCACGCGGACCGCGCTCAACCTCATGAAGAAGCAGCCCACGGGCGGGGCGATCGTCAATGTCTCCTCGATCTGCGGCCTGTTCGGCGCCGCCTACATGGCCGGCTACAGCGCGGCCAAGGCGGCGATCATCAATTTCTCGCGTGCAGTCGCCGCGGAAGGCGGGGCGCGCAACATCCGCTGCAACGTCGTCATCCCGGGCACGGTGGAGACGCCGCCGATGGTCGAGATGCTGAAGAACGAGAAGGCGCGCCGCAACACCGAGAAGCTGATTCCGATGCGCCGCGTCGGGCGGCCGGAAGAGGTGGCCAATGCCATTCTGTTCCTGGCATCGGATGAGGCCTCTTACGTGAACGGCGCCACGCTGTCGGTGGACGGCGGCCAGGCGTCCACGCTCGTCACCTCCGCTGTGTTCGACTGATGGCCATGGACGACACGCAGCTCCTGGCGCGCCTCGACCGCCTCGAATCCATCGACGAGATCCGGCAACTGGTCGGCAAGTATTCGCTGTCGCTCGACATGCGCGACCTCGATGCGCACGTGAACCTGTTCGCCCCGGACATCCGCGTGAGCCGGGAGAAGGTGGGCCGCGCCCACCTCAAGGCCTGGGTGGACGACACGTTGCGCCACCAGTTCACCGGCACCTCGCACCACCTCGGCCAGCACATCATCGAGTTCCGGGACCCGGATCACGCGCTCGGCGTCGTGTACTCGAAGAACGAGCACGAGTGCGGCGGCGAATGGGTCATCATGCAGATGCTCTACTGGGACGACTACGAGCGGATCGACGGCCGCTGGTACTTCCGTCGCCGGCTGCCCTGCTACTGGTACGCCACGGACCTCAACAAGCCGCCGATCGGCGACCTGAAGATGCGCTGGCCGGGGCGCGAGCCCTACGAGGGCGCCTTCCACGACCTGTTCCCTTCGTGGCAGGAGTTCTGGGCGGCGCGGCCGGACAAGGACCGGCTGCCCGAGGTCGCGGCACCGGCACCGCTGGAGCACTTCCTCGAGACCATGCGGCGCGGGGCCCCGAGCCCGAAATTGCGGGTGCGCTGAGGTGGTCAGCCTGTTCGAGCCGCTGCAGCTGGGCGACATCGCGCTCGCCAACCGGGTGATCATGGCGCCGATGACGCGCTCTCGGGCCGACGCCAATGCGATGCCGAACGCCCTCATGGTCGAGTACTACCGGCAGCGCGCGAGCGCCGGGCTGATCGTTTCGGAAGGCATTGCGCCGTCGCGCCATGGCATCGGCTACTGCCGCACGCCGGGCCTCTACACCGGGGAGCAAGTGGCCGGCTGGCGCAAGGTGACTGATGCAGTGCACGAGGCGGGCGGGCGCATCGTGGCGCAGCTCATGCATTGCGGACGCGTGGGGTCCCGCCTCAACAAGCCGGACGATGCGGAGACGGTGGCGCCGTCCGCCGTGCGCGCGGCCGGCAAGATCTACACGGACGTCGCCGGCATGCAGGAAATGGACATGCCGCGTGCACTGGCTCTCGAGGAGATTCCTCAGGTCATCGAGGAATACGCGACCGCGACTCGGCACGCCCTTGCGGCAGGCTTCGACGGGGTGGAACTGCATTGCACCAGCGGGTACCTGCCGATGCAGTTCATGGCGACGAACAGCAATCAGAGAACCGACGCCTACGGTGGCTCGGCGGCGAACCGCGTGCGCTTCGTGGTCGAGGCGGCCGAGGCGATGGCCAGCGTGGCAGGTGCCGGCCGGGTCGGTCTCCGTATCTGTCCGGCCAACCCGTTCAACGACGTGGTCGACCTCGAACCCACGGAAACCTACGGTGCCCTGTTGTCGCGCATCGCCGGACTGCGGGTCGCGTACCTCCACGTGATTCGGTCACCGCGCAAGGACTTCGATGCCTTCGGGTTCTCGCAACAGAACTTCGCTGGGCCGTTGATCCTCAACGACAGCTTCGACGGGGTCTCGGCGTCTCGGGCGGTCGCGGAAGGCCGCGGTGCAGCCGTCTCCTTCGCGCGGCACTTCATCGGCAACCCGGATCTCGTGCACCGCCTGCGCGAAGGCCTGCCGCTCGCCGGCTTCGATCTCAAGACGATGTACACGCCGGGGCCCGTGGGTTACACGGATTATCCGGTGTCGGATTGATCCCTGGGTCGAGGGAGGCCGGGTGCAGTTCCCCGCCCATGCGCTGCTGGGCGGCGAACGTTGAAGTCATGTTCGCTTCGCCATGAGCCACCAGCCAACCTTCAATCTCGCGGACCTGCGCCGCGGCTGACAGCCGCCCCGGCGTCGCAGCGGCGCGTCGCTATCCGGTCGGGGCCGGCTTGCGTCGCGCCGCCCGCTTGCTGGTGCGCGACCGCTTGCGCGGCGCCGCCTTCCGCTTCGACGACCGCATCGGCGGCCGCTTCGTGGGCGGGCGCGGCAAGGGCTCCCGCAGCGCCGCCTCCTTGATCGCCGCGGAACTACGCCGCAGGCAATCGGCGAGGTACGCCGGGTCGGGCAGCATCTCGCGGCAGGAGAGGGCGCAGATGCACATCGTGCCCGCGTAACTGTAACCGGTGATGTTCAGTCCGGCGCCGTCGAGCAGCATGCTGATCGGTGCGTAGCTGACGAGCCGGGCCCCTGCCATGTACAGCGGCATGTCCGGACCGCGAATGTTCGACACGACCACTCCGACGGCCGGAAACTTCACGTAGCGCGACATCGCGCTGGTGACCAGGTTCGGCAGCACCTCGAGCAGGTCGCGGGTGAACTCCTTGCCGAGCACGTCCAGTGACTGCTTCGCCTTGCTCGATTCGGCAGAGATGGCCCGCAGGCGCTCGAGCGGATCCGCGATGTCGGTGTGCACCGGCATGAACGTGAAGGTGATCTGGTTGCCTTCCTGGCTCTTGTCGGCGCCGCGCAGCGACAGCGGCACCGCGGCGCTCATCGACTCGTCGGGCAACTCGCCCTTGCTCTCGAGGTATTCGCGCAAGGCTCCGCCCACGATCGCCAGGAACTGGTCGTTGACCGTGGCCTCTGGTACGTGCTGGCGGACCCGCTTGAAATCCGCCAGCGGCAGGCCCACGGCCTCGAACACCCGATGCACGGAGATGTCGGCACCGAAGCGCGTCTCGGGCGGCGTCTTCGGCAGCAGCGCACTCAGGTCGGCGGACCAGAGCGCGCGCAGCACATGCAGGTAGTCGCCGTACTTCTCGCGAGCCTCGTGCAGCGAGGCAGTCCCGAGCTTCGCCAGGCGCGCGGCCACCTGTGCGGCCAGGCGCGTCACGGCCGGCACCTTCTCCGCGTTGCGCAGCAGGGCTCGGGCATAGAGTTCCAGGTGCGTCGGTTCGCGGTCGGCGACGGCCTTGACGTCCGGGACGATGTCGTCGTCGCCGGACGTCGGCGTCAGCGAGTGCGTGGCCCGGATCATCGCCGTGCCCAGCTCGCCGTCCGCGACGCTGTGGTGCATCTTCGAGTAGAGCGCAAAGCTGCCCGGCGGCACGCCCTGCACGTTGTCGAGGCCTTCGATGACGTAGACCTCCCACGGCGGCTTGGTGAAGTCGACCCGGCGCGAATGCAGTCGGGCCACCTGGATGCACAACTGGCGCCAGTCGCCCGGGCGCGGCAGCGCGATGTGGCGGACGTGGAACTCGACGTCGATGTCGGGATCCTCGACCCAATAGGGCCGGTCGAGCGCCAGCGGCACCGTGACCAGGCGTCTGCGGAACTGCGGGAACTGCGCGATGCGCGACGTGAAGAACCGCAGTATGTCCTTGAATCGCACGAACCCGCCCGGGGCTGTGGAGGGATCGTAGATGGCGAGCGAGGCTCCATGCAGCATGGTGTTGCCGCGCTCCATCTGCAGGAAGGAAGCGTCGAGGCCCGAGAGTTGTTTCATTTGTGTTGACCCTTTGGCGGTTGCCGCAATCGAGCGCCGCCGTCGCGCAATTCTGCCTACGCCGCGACCTTCACGCGCTCAGCGCGGCGACGCCTCGCCGCCGTGGGGTGGTGCGCGCGGTGCCAGGCTTTCTCGAAGAAGGCCGCGATCCGTACCAGGGCGCGCCGCGATTCCGGAAGGAACTCGGCGACTTGCCACACGTGCGGCATGCCTTCCCAGACCTCGACCTCGAAGTCCGCGCCCTGCGACCGTGCCTTGCGTGCAATGAGCAGCGTGTCGTCGATCAGGATCTCCCCGCTGCCGACCTGCGCAAACATCGGGGGGAAGCCGTGATAGTCGCCATGAATCGGCGACACCAGCGGGTTGTCCGGCGCCTCGCCCTTCGCATAGAAGTCGTAGAAGCTCGAGCCGCTCGTGGTCGGCAGCAGTGGATCGCGCCATCGGTTGTACGATCGCGACGGCACGCTGAAGTTCAGGTCGGACAGGGCCGAAAGGATCGCGCCACCCGCCGGCATGGGCAGATTCTCCTCGCGCAGCGCCATCAGCAGCGACAGGGTGAGGCAGCCACCGGCGGAGTCGCCCGCGACCACGATGTCCTGCGGGCTGGTTCCGGAGTCGAGCAGGTGGCGATACGCGGCGACCGCATCGTCGAGCCCGGCCGGGAACGGGTGGTCCGGCGCGAGCCGATAGTGCACGAGCAGGGGCCGGGCCTTGGTCATGCGGGCGAGCTTCGCGAGCATGGCCATGTGCATGCTCGTGGCCGGCAGGAAAAAGCCGCCACCCGGCAGATACAGGATCGTCCGGCGCGGGATGGCGTGCAGGCCGATGGGTTTCACCCACTCGGCGCGAAACGATGCATTGGCCACCTGGGTCAATTTGACGCCGCTGGGCGGGCGCTGCACCCTGGCCACGAGGGTGCTCACCTGCTTCGCGCGCTTGGCGTCGAGCATGCCGAACATCGGCTTCATCGTGGTCCGCAGCAGCAGGTTCAGCGTGGCGGCCTGCCAGCTCACGCCGGCCGAATTCCGCGCCTGGAAGATGCGCTCTCCCGGGGCCAGGTTCGCTGCGGTGGCCGTGGCGGTCGGCGCTTCCGCCGCGCCAAGCTCGTCCTCGCGGGCCAGGACGGCGTTGCGGACCAGGGAACAGTACTCGGCCGGGCCGGAGGTGTATGCGCGGCCGAGCGCTTGCAGCGCAGTGCGTGCCCCGTCGACGTCGCGACTGCGCATCAACGCCCCGATGCGTCGCAGCTGGTTCGACGCGCGCGACCGTGCGTGGTGCAGCAGGTCCGCCGGCAGTCTGCGGATCCTGAGGCCGGTCCGGGCGAGCCGTTCGGCGTTTCTCGCGCCGATCTCGAACAGGCCGATCGGCACCTGGCCGGTCGCAACGGCCGTGGCGCGATTCAGGTAATTGGTGAACAGCGCCTGATATTCCGGCGCCGGCGTCTCGGAAAATATCGGGTCGACGACCGGGGGAATGGCGTCGTCGATCTCCTTCCAATCGGACTTCCTGAGGAGCCGTACCGCCTCCTCGAAGAGGAGGGATTCCTCGTAATGCATGTGCCGGCGCAGGGAGACGACGTAGTCGACCAGCAACTGCTGCAGTCGGCCGGCCTGTGCCTGCCTCGAGAGCCGCGCGCTGCCGGGCACCAGGGCGAGCAGCTCCTGGCCCTTTCGGGCGAGCGTGCCGTGTGTCCGGCGCAGATCCGCGGTGATGTCGATGATCTTCGGGTTCGCCGCTTCGACCTTCGCCAGGATCAGGTCTTCCTTGGGATGATGATGGCGGTCGGGGTAGCGGGTCATGTAGTCCATGATCGCGCGGATGGTCCCGATGTCCGCACGACCGCTCCGCTGCAACGTCGCGACCTGCTGCTCCAGAACGACGAGCAGACGGGCCATGTGCCCATGCTCGTCCAGCAGGGTCAGCAGCGGCGCGGGCTGAGGCCGTCGTCCCCGGCCGGACGGCGGCCGGTGCGGCGGCGCCGCCACATTGCGGTCCTTGCTGGCACCGCGGCCGCTGCGATGCGACGGTCGTCGCCTGGTGGGTCTATCCAATGGGGGATCCCGCGCCCGATGAAGCACGTGCGCGTGGCGCACGACCATTTCCATATCGTCAACGCATCTTAGGCACGCCGCGCAATGCGGGCAACCAGATTGTCCGGGGCCGCGTGCGTTGTCCGAATGATAGGATGTCGCATGCCCTCGTCCGTCCGCGACTCGTCGTGCCGGGATGACGACGTCGACCTGCAGCAATGCTTGACCTCGCCACGACGCTAGTCGCAACCGCGACGCTGCTGCTCATTGCCGGGTCGATCCTGCGCCGGCGTCGGCGGAGGCGTGCTCCGGACCCGGATCCGGAGTCGCTGCGCTCGACCGCCCAGGGCCCGGTCGTCGGCTTCGCGGAGCGTCCCGGCCTGCACGCTTGGCTCGGAATCCCGTATGCCGAAGCCCCGCTCGGATCGTTGCGCTGGCGCGCGCCCAGGCCAGCCCGCCCCTGGTCGGGCACGCGCACGGCGCTGCAATTCGGACCCAAGCCGATGCAGATCGCCGGGCTCGCCGGCGACTTTCCGCGGCGCCTGTACGGCCAGCCCGCCGGATCCGAGGACTGCCTGTACCTGAACGTCTGGGCGCCGCGGGCGGCGCCGGCAGCGATCCCGCAAGGGGAAGCCCGCCTGCCGGTCATGGTGTGGATCTATGGCGGCGGCAACGCGGCCGGCGCTGCGAATGTGTCTCTCTACGATCCGGCATATCTGGCGACCAAGCATCGTGCCGTCATCGTCTCGTTCAACTACCGGCTGGGCGTGTTCGGATGGTTCGTGCACCCGGACGTGTTCGATGACGAGGCGACGGAGGAGGACCGTTCCGGAAACTTCGGAACGCTGGATGTCGTCGCCGCCCTGCGGTGGGTGCAGACGAACATCGCCGCATTCGGTGGCGATCCGGGCAACGTGACCGTCTTCGGCGAGTCCGCCGGTGGCATCAACGTGATGAGTCTGCTGCTTTGCCCGCAGGCGCGCGGCTTGTTCCATCGCGCCATCGCCCAGAGCAGCATCATTGCCCCGTACACCGTGGGCGAGGCGGCGAACTACGTCGACGACGTCGAGCCCGGGCATCGCAACAGTTCGCGGGAGATCGTCAACAAGCTGCTCGTGCGGGACGCGCGGGCAGCAGCACGCGACGAGGCCAAGGCGCTGCAGGACCGCATGCGCGCGGAAGAACTGCGCGACTACCTGTATGGCAAGCGTCCGGAAGAACTCCTGTCGGTCTTCGACGAGGTGCTCATGGGCATGTACATGAACCCGCGGCCCATCGCCGACGGTCATGTTCTGCCGCCGCCTCCCTGGCACGATGCTTACGCCGATGCGTCGCGCTGCAGCGGGGTGCCGCTGATCCTCGGGACCAATCGCGACGAGTTCCGGGTCTTCATGGCCTCCGACGCCGTCGAATACATCGACTTGCGGGTGGGCCGCATCCCCCGCATCCGCGACCCGGAACGCTACGCAAGAGAAGGGCGGTACCAGTCGGACCTGTGGAAGGCGTCGTCGGTCGACGAGATCGCCGAGCGCATGAGTGCGGCCTCGCGCAGTGCCGTCTTCGCCTACCGGTTCGACTGGGACGACTGGCCGACCTTGCCGGGACTCGACCTGAAGCGCCTCGTGGGGGCGGGGCACGGTACGGAGCTGATGTTCCTGTTCGGCTCGATCGCCCGCAAGCCGTGGCTGCGGCTGCTCCTGGGCCCGCGGCGCTACGCGGGAATCGTCGCACTCACGGAGGCCGTGACGTCCTATTGGGTCCACTTTGCGCGCACGGGGGACCCGGGCGGCGGAGCCGACGATCGTCTTGTCCGCTGGCAGCGGTGGAGCAATGCCGGGCAGGAGGGTCGAGTCCTGGTGATCGACGAGGCCCAGGACGGCGGGATCCGCATGTCCGACGAACTCGTGACCGTCGAAGGCATCAAGGCGCGCCTGGTCGCCGATCCGGCGACCGTCGGCAACGAGCACGAGTTGGCTCGCCTGTATGCACGGCTCTTCGTGTACGGGCTGCACGGGAACACCTGGGACCGGGCGCCCTTCGCGGCCCTTGCCGATCTGGCGCCGGGCGGTGCCCGGCGGGCGCGGGTCGAGGAGTGCCGGCCGTCGATCGTGCCGTGATGAGATCGACGCGGCCTGCCGGAGGTCAGGTCCACCTCAAGGGCACATTGGTGTAGCCGCCGTCGACATAGATGTTCTGGCCGGTGATCCAGGATCCCTGATCGCTGCACAGGAACGCCACCATGTTGGCAATGTCCTGGCCCGTGCCGGCCCGGCCCAGGGGAATGAAGCTCTTCACCAGGCCGTTCCAGGCATCGCCCCGGCCGAAGTCGTCCAGGCGGCTGGTGTCGATCAGGCCGGGACAGACGCCGTTGACCCGGATGCCGTATTGTCCCAACTCACCGGAGAGAATCGTGGTCAGCGCGTTGATCGCGACCTTGGAACTGGCGTAAGCGGCCGTGCCGGCCGCCAGCAGTCGGGCGCCCAGTGTCGAGATGTTGATGAGGGTGCCGCCCCGCTGGCCCTCGATCATGCGTCGGGCGAAGGACTGGCACATGTAGAAGCTGCCGTGGAGATTGGTGTCGATCACCCGCGTCCACTCGCTCACCGGCAGCGAGGTCACCGGCTGGCGGTCCTGGCCCCGGGTGGAGCCGGCGTTATTGACGACGATGTCGACTCGGCCCATTTCCTCCACGACGCGCCGCGACAGTGTCTCCACGGCGTCCGGATCCGAGACGTCGGAGACCAGCGGCAGTGCACGGCGGCCCAGGGCGCGGATCTCGTCGGCCACGGACTCGATGTCGCGCCAGCCGGCCCGTCGTTCGTCCTCCGGGTAGAGAGCCGGGGATCTTCCGGTGCCGGTCAGCACCACGTCACAACCGGCCCTGGCCAGGGTCAGGGCGATGGGTCGGCCGATGCTGCGCATCCGCCCGGCGCCGGTCACCACCGCCACCTTCTCGTCGAATCCTGTCAGGGCCAGGCTCACCGTTCTCTCCTCGCGACCAGAACCGATTATCAGCGAGCCGTGGCCTGCTTGACGAGGCGGTGAGGAAACGTGGGCGACGTCGCGCGGGGCCGATTCGGCTCAGCCGGCCGCGGGACCGTCCATCGTCCAACGGGACGAGGCTCGCCGTTGCGCACCGTGTTATCAAACTCTTCCCGTCGAATCCCGGGCGAAGGTTCACGTGCGGGCCCGTCGGTTCGTGAAGCGACGGGTCGTGGTCAAAGTTCGCCGCTGATTCCTGAAGGTGGCACGGGATGAGCCAAGTCAAGTATTCGCATCTGCTTTCCCGCGGCAACATCGGCAAGCTCGAGTTGCGCAACCGGATCGTCGTGACGGCGATGGGCGTGAGCCTGGCGGAGGAAGACGGCACCGTGGGGGAGCGCATCCTCGCCTACCACGAGGAACAGGCGAAAGGCGGGGCCGGACTCATCGTCAGCGGCGCCTGCGGAGTAGCCTGGCCGGTCGGCGCGGTGCAGAAGAACCAGCTCGGGATTTCGGACGATCGTTTCATCCCTGGGCTGCGACGGTTGACCGACGTGGTTCACGCGCACGGTGCCCGGTTCGCCGTCCAGGTCCACCAGGGCGGGCTGGTGGCGGGCTACGCGCTGTTCCAGGGCCATCCGCTGTGGTGTCCCTCGATTCCGGTCTACGATCCGACGGCGGAGCAGATCTACGGCGCATTCGTCGAGAGCGAACTCCGGGCTGCGGCTGCCGGACCGCAGATGCCGAAGGTCGCGTTCAAGGAACTGACCCCGGACGACATCCAGCAGGTGGTCCAGCAGTACGCCGCGGGTGCGGACCGCGCCAAGCGGGCCGGGGCCGATGGCGTCGAGATACACGCCGGCCACGGCTACCTGCTCTCGAGTTTCATCTCGCCCAGGAGCAACCGGCGTACCGACGAATACGGCGGACCGCTGGAAAACCGCACTCGCTTCCTGCTCGAAGTCATCCGCGCCGTCCGAGCGGCCGTCGGCCCCGATTTCGCCGTCTGGGTGAAGATCGATTCGCAGCAATTCGGCGTTCCGGACGGAATCAGTCTGCCGGACGCGATTCGCACGGCGCAGATGATCGAAGCGGCCGGTGCCGACGCAGTGACCGCATCGTCCCATCACGACGTCGGCAGACTCAAGCTGCACTCGGAATCCAACATTCCGCACGTCCCGGGCTGGAACCTTCCCGCGGCGGAAGCCATCAAGCGCGCGATTGCCATCCCGGTGATTGCGTCGGGGCGGGTCGAGCCCGAGGTCGCCGACGCACGGATTGCGGCCGGCGCATTCGACTTCCTCGGCATGGGGCGGAAGCTCCTGGCCGATCCGCACCTGCCGCGCAAGCTCGCCGCAGGCGAGCCGGAGACGATTCGACCCTGCATCTACTGCTATACCTGCGTGAGCACCATCTATCTGCAGGACACGGCTCGCTGCGCGGTCAATCCGGACCTGGCCTTCGAATACCTCGGCCGCGGCCAGAAGGCCGTCTCACCGGCGCGCTACGTCGTCGTGGGTGGTGGCCCCGGCGGCATGGAGGCGGCCCTGCGCCTGGATGCGCAGGGGCATCGGGTGACGCTGTTGGAGCGCACTGCCCGACTGGGAGGAACGCTGCAGATCGCCGCACTGCCTTACGAGCCCAACGAACACCTGCTCGACTGGCTGCGCGGACGCATCGAAGCATCGAACGTTGAAGTCCGCCTGAACACCCCCGCAACGCCCGAGGTCGTGAAAGCGCTCGCGCCTCGTGCGGTCCTCGTCGCGACAGGTGCCAGGCGCAGCATGCCAGCCATCCCCGGTGCCGACCTGCCGCATGCCCTGAGCGGCGACGACATGCGCCGGATGCTGCTGGGTCAGTCGAGTCCGGAGCTGGCCAGGAAGCTGCCGCTGATGTCCCGCATGGCAGCCAAGGCCGGCGCCGCGCTCGGCCTGACCGCGGACCCGGCGTTTGTCCGCAAGGCGACGCGGCGGTGGATGCCGCTCGGCCAGCGCATCGTCATCATCGGCGGCGAGCTCGTCGGCCTCGAACTCGCGGAATTCCTGGTGGAGCGCGGGCGCAAGGTCGCGGTGCTGGAGGAGGCCTCGCGCATGGGTTACGGACTCCAGCTGGTGCGGCGCATGCGATTGCTGGCGGAACTTCGCGAACATGGCGTATCTCTGTTCCCCGGTGCACGCGACATCCGCATCGAGGAAGCACGGGTCTGCTTCACGGACGCCGCCGGCAAAGACGTCGTGGTGGACGCGGATCACGTCATCGTGGCCAAGGGGGCCGCCGCCGATCCGACCGTTGCGGATCAATTGCGGTCCGCGGGCTTCGACGTCCATGCCTTCGGCGACTGCACCGGAGTCGGCTACATCGAGGGCGCGATTCGGGGCGCCGCGGAAGTGGTTGCCGAGCTGACGCGGTGACACGGATCCGCCGGACGCTTCTGCTGAGGAGGATGGCGTGATCAAGGCCATGGGCATGATGAAGCGCAAGCCGGGGCTCACCCGCGACGAATTCATCCGCCATTACGAGGAGCAGCACGCACCACTGGCGCAGCGTCTGCTCGGATTCGCGCATTACGTCCGCAACTACCCCGAGCCGGCGCCGGGCGCGACGGAACCGCCGTTCGACGTGATCAGCGAATTCTGGTTCGAGAACGAGGAGGCCCTCGCCAGGGCGATGGCCGTCAATGCCTCGCCGGAGGCGCAAGTGCTCAGGGACGACGAGGAGCGCTTCATGGATACGGGCCGGACGCTCGGTTTCGTGGTCGACGAGCGGGTGACCTCACGCGGCGGCCGGCATGAGTGACTCGTCTCTGGACATTCTGCTGGCCGAACGGGAGATCTATCGAGCCCTGGTCGCCATTGCGCGTGCGATGGATGAGCGGGACTGGGAGGCCCTGCGCGGGATCCTGCTGCCGGACGCCACGGCCGACCTCGGCACGGGGGCTCTCGTGGGCCGCGAATCCATGGTCAGCGTCATCCGTCGCTTCCTCGACGCTTGCGGTCCGACGCAGCATCTGCTCGGCAACGTGCTGATCGACCTGCGAGGAGATGAGGCGACGAGCCGGTGCTACGTCAGCGACCTCCACAAGGGTGCCGGCGGGAAGTCGGAGCTCACTTTCTCGACCCTTGGCGACTACCACGACCGGTGGAGGAGAGTGGATGGCGTCTGGCGCTTGAGCCATCGTTCCAAGCTGACCCACGCGACGCTCGGCGACCTCTCGATCTTTGGTGGGCGTAACGCGTGAAGTGAAGGGAACTTTGCGGGACGCGGCGATTCGATTCGGTCGCTCCTGCGGCGGCCTGCGGGCGCTTTGTGCTAGCTTGGGTGTTCGAGTTACCGGATGGCACGACGTCCCATGAATGGCTCACTGCGGCGGCTGCAGCTCATTGCCGTACCGGGCATTCCTCTGGTGCGAGCCGGCGACGACCTTTCCGGCTTCATCGTCGAAGGCCTGGCCGCGGCGGGCCTGGTGCTGACCAACGAGGACGTTCTGGTCGTCGCACAGAAGATCGTTTCGAAGGCGGAGGGACGCACCGTCGATCTGTCGTCCGTCGTGCCCTCGGCGCGTGCCGAAGAACTCGCGCTCGTGGTGCGCAAGGATCCCCGGCTGGTCGAAGTCATCCTGTCGGAGTCCCGGCGGGTGGTGCGTGCCGTGAAGGACGTGCTCATCGTCGAGCATCGCCTCGGCCTGATCATGGCCAACGCCGGGGTGGACCAGTCGAACGTCGCCGACCCGCACGGCCCGCCGCTCGCGCTGATGCTGCCGCAGGACCCGGACGGCAGTGCCTCGCGCCTGCGGGAAGAGCTTCGGCGTCGCCTCGGCTGCACCGTCGGGATCGTCATCAATGACAGTTTCGGGCGGCCTTGGCGTGTGGGCACGGTGGGCGTGGCGATAGGCTGTGCCGGCCTGCCTGCGGTTCGCGACCTGCGGGGTGATCGCGACCTGTTCGGTCGGACGCTGCAGACGACGGTCCTCGCGCACGCGGACGAGATCGCGGCGGCGGCGTCCCTCCTCATGGGACAGGCGGACGAGGCGTGTCCGGTCATCCTCGTACGCGGCCTGGCGCAGGACGGGCCGCACCAGTCGGCCCAGGCGCTGCTGCGTCCCCTGAACGAGGACCTGTTCCGATGAGCGGAACGGTGCTCGCTCTCGCCGGCGGCGTCGGCGGCGCCAAGCTCGTTCTCGGACTCGCGGGAGTGCTCGAAGCAGGAGAACTCGCGGTCGTCGGCAACACGGGCGACGACTTCGATCACCTCGGCCTCGCCATCTCTCCCGACCTCGATACGCTGCTCTACACGCTGGCCGGCCTCGCGGATCCTTCGCGAGGATGGGGCCGGCAGGACGAGACCTGGCGGTTCATGACGGCCCTCGAACAGCTCGGGGGCCCGACCTGGTTTCGCCTCGGCGATGCCGACCTCGCGTTGCACGTCGAGCGGACCCGATGCCTGGCGGCAGGTGAGGCGCTGTCGGCGGTGACGGATCGATTGGGGCGCAAGCTCGGCGTCGCGACTCGCATCCTGCCGATGACCGACGATCCGGTGCGAACGCGGCTGCGCACCGCCTCCGGATGGCTGGATTTCCAGGACTACTTCGTACGGCTGCGCTGCGAGCCGGTCGTGCACGAACTCGACTATGTCGGCGCCGCCGCCGCTCGACCCCTGCCGGAAGTCCTGGACATTCTGGGCAGCGACGATCTGCGCGCGGTCGTGATCTGCCCGTCCAACCCGTTCCTGAGCATCGAGCCCATCCTGGCGATCCCGGGGATGCGGGGCGCGATCGTCGCCTGTCGCGCTCCGGTCGTGGCGGTGTCTCCGGTCATCGCCGGCCAGGCCGTGAAGGGCCCGACGACCAAGATGATGCGGGAACTGGGGCTCGAGGCCACGGCGACCGGGGTGGCGCGCCGCTATGCGGACCTGCTCGATGTATTCGTCGCCGATGACGCCGACGCCGAGACCGCGGTCCCGGACGGCGTCGAACTCGTCGTGGCCCGGACGCTCATGACCACCCTCGAGGACCGGCGGCGCCTCGCCCGGATCGTGCTCGCCGCCGCCGATACTGCGGCACACAGGGCCTCGCCCCCTCGACGCAGCGCAGAGTGATTCGACCGCGCAGCGTCCGTAGCGGGCACGTCGGTACCGGATGTCTTTCGAAAAATACCTGCGGATCTTCCAGAAACACGAATGGCAGGATTCGGCGTTTGCACTAGCCTGCTCTCAGGAGACCGTGACACAGCCTTCCGGGCACCGGACTGCTCTGACCAACGAACCTGACGATACGCCGCGTCGTCACGGTCGTGATTCATCTGCGGCGCAATGTACGAAGGGAATCATCATGAAACTCGAAAATCTGCCATTGAAAGGACTGCTGGCGGCAGGGGCCATGCTGATGTCGCTGGGCGTCGCGGCGCCAACCGCGTCGGCGGCGGATCCCGACTTTGTGTGGGATCTCCCGATGGGCGTGGCCTGCCCGTCATTCGACCTCAGGCTCGAAGGCTACATCGCCGACTCGCGCGTCTTCCGGACCTTCTACGACAAGAGCGGCAACGTGGTCCGCATGTTCGCCGGCGGCAAGGGCAACCTGCTCACCTTCATCAATCTCAACACCACCGCCTCCTTGACGCTGCGTACGGGAGGCTCCGTCGAGAAGACCGCCTTCTACGACGACGGCACCACCGGCTACACCGCGATGGGGCACAACGTGGTGATCATGTTCCCGACCGACATCCCGGCCGGACCGTCCACCAAGCTCTACATCGGCCGGCTCGACTTCAGCGTCGATACCGGCGGTACGTGGACGATGTTGAGCAAGTCGGGGTCCGAACTGGATATCTGCGCCGCGCTCGAGTGAATGTGCGTCGCAGTCGGCCGTCCTGAATCTTCAGGATCGAGTCCAGGGCAGAGTGCCGTGCCGCCGCGGCCGCGGCACTCCGCCGCTGGTGCGTGGTCCGATCGTCTGCTTCAGTTCACCGGCCGCAATCGAACGGCGGCGCCTGGACGATAGACTGGTAGCGTCCGTCCTCGGTGCGGATCGTGACGCAGCGGCCCGACGACGAATTGAAGTAGTTGCTGTACTTCGCGTTCCCCGACGTTGAGCCGCTCGCGTACGCGTAGCCGCGCCGCTCCAGGTCGCCCTCCGCCTGCCCGGCCTTCGCGCCGACGAGGTCGGCGAGATCCGGAGCCGTGGCACCGGCGGTGTAGGAGACCGGGGCCGGGCGCGAATTGGCAGGCGCGCCACCGAACGTCACGACGATCTTCTTGCCGCCTTCCCACTTGAATTCCTGCGACGAGCCGCCTGCCTGCGTGCGCACAACCTTGTTGCCCCGCTGGTCCCTGTAATGGTTCGCCTTGCTGCCGGGGCTCAGGCTGAACGTGTCGCCGTTCCGAAGGTCGATGTCGATGTATCCCTGTCG